>JANMAY010000222.1:0-12288 GCA_031360095.1 Gemmatimonadaceae bacterium | reverse complement strand
GTCGACGCCGCCCGGGCCCGGGTGACGCAGCGCCGCGCGGACCTGCTGCCGACATTCGCCGGCGCGATAACGGAGCGTGGCGCAACGACGAACAGCGCGACGTTCCCGATCGAGTTTCCGACGGCACCCGGTCAGCGGCCGCTGTTCGATCCGAGCGGTGCAATCCTGGGCCCCGTGAACGTGTTCGACGCGCGCGCGCGTGTGTCGCAGATGCTGCTCGATCCTGCCGCACGCACGCGCATCCGCACCGCGCGTACCGGCGTGGAAGCGGCGAGCGCCGAGGTGGAGAGCGTCGCTGATCTTGCCGGCGTTGTCGCTGCCAACGCGTACCTCGCCGTGCTTCGTGCAGACGCCGTGTACTCTGCTCGCCTCGCTGACTCGACACTGGCCGCCGAGCTGCTCGGCATCGCGCAGAACCAGCTCAAGGCGGGCACGGGCATCGCACTCGATGTCACCCGGTCCAGGTCGCAGCTGACCGGCGCGCGCACGCAGCTGATCATGGCGCGCAACGAGCGCGATCGGACCCGCGTCGACCTCGCTCGTGCACTCGGCCTTCCACTCGTGCGCCTGGAGCTGGCAGACGCATTGAGCTCCTTGCCGTTGGCGCCGGCGGTGAGCGAGAGCGCGTCGCTTACTGCCGCGCAGAACAACCGAAAAGATCTTCACGCGCTCGAGCTGCTTGCCAAGGGGGCGCGCCAGCAGGCGGCGGCCATCCGTGGCGAGCGGCTTCCCACCGTGGGCGTGTTCTTCGATGAAGGACAGACACAGCGCAATGGCCGCAGCTTTCTGCCGACCTATGACTGGGGCGTGCAGGTGTCCATTCCCATCTTCGACGGCTTTCGCCGCGAAGGGCGAGTCGAAGAGCAACTGTCGGTGGCACGCGATCTCGACATCCGGACACGCGACCTGCACGCACAGGTGGAAGCGGATGTGCGATCTGCGACGTTGAACCTCCGCTCGTCGGCGGAGGCGGTCGAAGCAGCGCGCGAGCGCCTCGCGCTTGCCGAGCAGGAAGTTGCACAGGCGCGCGAGCGGTTTCAGGCGGGCGTGGCCGGCAACGCCGACGTGATCACCGCCTCCATCACCTTGAATGGCGCTCGGACGCAGCTCGTGGACGCGCTCACCTCGTATCACGCCTCACGCGTTGCGCTCGCGCGCGCGGAAGGCTCGATCACCGCAATCGAATAGTCGTCCGACGCTCGCCGTCTCTCATTCCCAAACGCTCGATCTCCGCCATGGCTACCGCAACGCAACCGCACACAACACCCGACCGGCTCACCGGGACGACAACCGACGCAGCTCCGCCCAGCAGGAAGCGCCGTATCGTGTTGGCGCTCGTCGTGATCGCCGCTTTCATCGGCCTTGGCTGGATGTTGAAGCAATGGCTGTACGGACGCACCCACGAATCGACGGACAATGCGCAGGTCGACGGGCATCTGGTTCCCGTGCTCGCGAAAGTGAGCGGGTACGTGACGGCGGTGTCGGTTGCGGAGAACGACAAGGTCGCGAGGGACTCGGTGCTGGTGCGCATCGACGAGCGGGAGTTCGCGGTGAAGCTCGCCTTGGCGGACGCCGACCTTGCCGGCGCGCGCGCATCGTCGGGTGGGCGCGGCGTGCAGGGGCAGGCTGAAGCCGCGGTCGAGAATGCTTCGGGGCAGCGTGCCGCGCTCGATGCGAACATCGCCGCGGCGCGGGCGAATGCCGTGAAGACGGAAGCGGATCTGGCACGTATGCGTGAGCTGGTGGCAAAGCAGATCGTCTCTCGGCAACAGCTGGATGCCGCGCAGGCGGCCGCCGACGCGGCGCGCGCTCAGCTCGCCGCCGCGCAGCGCTCCGCCGGAGCGGCCGGCGCGGGAGTGGTCAACGCGCAAGCGGGTGTTCGCCTGGCGCAGGCGCGTCTCGGCGCCGCGCAGGCCGCGCGCGACAACGCCGCGCTTCAGCTCTCGTACACGCTCGTGCGCGCACCGGTGGGTGGCGTCGTGTCGCGAAAGCAGGTCGAGGTGGGGCAACTCGTGCAGGCAGGGCAGCCGTTGTTGACCATCGTATCGGACACCGGCATCTGGATCACGGCGAACTTCAAGGAAACGCAGCTGCAGGACATTCGGATCGGACAGCCCGTGGAGCTCGACGTCGATGCCTACGGTGGCGTGCGCGCCACGGGTCGCGTCGCGAGTCTGAGTCCGGCGACGGGCGCGAAGTTCGCGCTCCTTCCCCCGGACAATGCCACCGGAAACTTCACCAAGGTCGTGCAGCGCGTTCCGGTGCGCATTCGCATCGTCGAAGGGTTGGGCAAGGATCGCCCGCTGCGCCCAGGAATGTCGGTGAACGTGCACGTCGCCACGAAGTAGCGCGGACGAGCGAGCACACGACATGACCAGTACGACGATTCGGCCCGGCGGCGCGGCGGGCATGGAGGCCGACCGTTCCGGCCGCCTCGCCGGCGCGTCCGTCGACGCCGAAGACAAATACAAGTACAAATACCTGATCGCCATCGCGGTGACGCTCGCCGCCGTGCTCGAACTGATCGATACGTCCATCGTGAACGTTGCGATCCCGCACATGATGGGCAATCTCGGTGCAACGCTCGACGAGATCTCCTGGGTGTCCACGGGCTACATCATCGCGAACGTCATCGTGATTCCCATGTCGAGCTGGCTGTCCGGCTACTTCGGCAGAAAGCGCTATCTCACGGGTTCGATCCTGCTCTTCGTTGCCGCCTCGTTCTTTTGCGGCGCTGCGGGCTCACTCGGCGGGTTGATCTTCTGGCGCGTGGTGCAGGGACTCGGCGGCGGCGCGCTTTTGTCGACTGCGCAAGCGACGCTGTTCGAGGCATTCCCACCCAAGGAAGTGGGCATCGGGCAGGCGATGTTCGGCGTGGGCGTCATGGTCGGCCCAACGATCGGTCCAACGCTCGGCGGCTACATCGTCGACAATCTGAGCTGGCCCTGGATCTTCTACATCAACATCCCACTCGGCATTTTCGCGGCGTTCATGGTGTTCGCCTACGTCCGCGATTCGGCGCACCAGAAGAAGAGCAGCACCATCGACGGAACGGGCATTTTCCTGCTGGCAACGTGTGTTGGCTCACTCCAGTGGATGCTGGAGCGCGGCGAGCGCTTCGACTGGTTCGATTCGCGATTCGTGACCGCGCTCGCGGTCACGGCGGTGGTGTCGTTCGTTCTGCTCATCTGGCGCGAGCTCACGATCGAGGAACCGGTGATCGACCTGCGGGTGCTCAGGAACCGGCAGCTCGCCGCGGGGGTCGCGATCGGCGCGTTCCTTGGAATCGCGCTGTACGGGTCGGTGTTCGTGCTTCCGGTATTCCTGCAAAGCCTGCACGGATTCACCGCGAACCAGACGGGCATGGTGATTCTTCCGGGTGCATTGGCGTCAGCGTTCACGATGGCGTTCGTCGGCAAGAATTCCGCGCGCCTCGACGCGCGCGTCACGGTTCCCATTGGCGCGTCGATGTTCATGTTCTCGATGTGGCAGCTCTCGAGGCTGACTTTCGATGCGGGCACGCCGGATCTCTTCTGGCCGCTGGTGGCGCGCGGCGTGGGGCTGGGTCTGATCTTCGTGCCGTTGACGGGCGCAACGATGGCCGAGCTCGAGCCTCACCAGCTCGCGCAGGGGACGGGCATGTTCAACCTCACGCGACAGCTCGGGGGCTCGCTCGGCATTGCGATCAGCGCGACGCTGCTCACGCGTTTCACCGCGCAGTCCCGTGCGTTGCTCGCCGAGCATGTCGTCATCGGGGATCCCACGACGGTGGCGCGGGTCGAGGGGATCACGCGCGCGCTGATAGCGAAGGGCACGAACGCGCTCGCGGCAAAGCAGCAGGCATTGCTGATCATCGACCATCAGCTGCAGGGTCAGGCGAGTGTGCTGGCGTTCTCGCGATTGTATTTGCTCAGCGGTCTGGCGCTGATGGCGTCGCTGCCCCTGCTGCTGCTGTTTCGGTCAGGCAAGTCGCGAGGACACGGGCCGGCGGCACACTAGCGACGACGTGCCACCTTGTCGGTTTACGAGTCGGACGCGTACACCTCGACCTCGGCGTTTCCCTTGCGGTCGTAGGTCACGTACATGAGCCACGGGCGGCAGCATACCTGGCAGTCTTCCACGTACTCCTGTTTGCTGCCGCTCCCCGGATCGAGCGCGATCTCGTTGGGCTCACCGCAATGGGGGCAATACACGAGCGCCTCGGTTTCCGCGGTGCCATCGCCGCGCGGAAAATTCCGCTCGAGCTCGTCCTCCTCCCATTCGTCGTTTCCCAGATCAGTCATCGAACGAAAGTAGCGCCACGGGCGCGCGAGGGGAGGGTTGTCCACCAAAACGGAAACAGCAGCGTCACCCGCCGTGGACACCAAGCGGGATACACTTCAGCTAACTCAATGCAGATACATGACTTAAAAAAGCGCAACAGCATGGTGCACTGAATGCCTTTGGCGAGGGCGACCGATAGGACCTCCCAGGAGCCCACCATGTCTCGACGTCAATTGTTTGCAATCCGCGCACGCCTCCTCGGCGGCGCCCTTCTCCTCCTCTCGACCGGCGCCTGCATCAGCAAGCGCGTGACGCGCATCGAGCCCTCGGCCGTGACCGATTTGTCGGGGCGCTGGAACGACACCGACTCGCGCCTCGTCGCCAATCAGATCGTGGAGCAGACGCTCGCTGCGGGGTGGGCCAAGCGCTACACCGACTTGCATGGCGGCGAAGCACCGGTCGTCATCGTCGGCACGTTCGCGAACCGCACCATGGAGCATATCCAGGTGGGCACGTTCGTGAAGGACATCGAGAAAGCGTTCGTGATGACCGGCGCTGCGCGCATCGTTGCGTCGAGCGACGAGCGGCAGGAGCTCCGCGCCGAGCGAAAAGACCAGCAGCAGAATGCGCGAGCGGATACGCGGGCGCGTCCCGGTCAGGAGATGGGAGCACGCTACGCGCTCACCGGCGATCTGCAGGCCATCGAGGATGTGGACGGACGTGAGCGCGTGGTGCTCTACCAGATAGACGCCGCCGTCATCGATCTCGAGACCAACACGAAAGTCTGGGTCGGCCAGCACAAGATCAAGAAGTACATCGAGCGCGCCCGCTTCGGGCTCTGACACCTCTCACTGAGACAGGATCATGTCCACCAACAGAATTCCCGCGCTCGCGCCGACGATCTTCATTACCGCGCTGCTCGCGTCGTGCGCCAACCCGAAGCGGATCCATGAGGAGCCGATTGCGGTGATGCGCAACGGCGACCGCGTCGATGCACCAACGCGCGCCACCGACGCCGCGACGACCCAGGCCTACGAGGCGCAGGTCGCCGGCCGCGAGCGCCGCGATTCGCTCGCCGCTGTCGCCTTCGCAAACTGTGCCCCCACCGTGTGCGCCTCGCTCGGTCGTGGCGAGCTCGCGCTCGGCATGAGCGAAGCGCAGGTCATGGCGACCACGCGGACCACGGATATCGCGTGGACCATGCGGCGCAGTGGCGGAGTCGCGGTGCTCGCGCCGCGTGACGGCGACGCCAGCCCACGTGATGCCGTGGGACCGGTAGCGCTCGTGCAGCTCGCGAATGGCGCCGTGGCGAGCATCACGTATCGCGAGCCGCAGGGACTGCGTACGGTGAGCACGGCGGCCGACGCGAACGACGCGAGCCGCGCCCGCGCCGCGGCGCTCGTCAAGGAAGGCGATGCACTTGCCGCAGCGGGAGAGTTCACGGCGGCTCTCGACCGCTACGATCGCGCCAGCGTCGTGAATCGCGCCGACGCGGAGCTCCAGTACAAGATGGCCACGTCCCTCGACAAGCTACTGCGGCCAATCGAAGCGCAGCTCCGCTACCGGCTCTTCCTGCATCAGCTCGAGCTGCAGAAGATCGAGGCCGTGGGGAACGCGAACGCCAAGCTGGCCGATGCCATCGCGCGCGCGCGAGAGCGAATCATCACGATCGAAAAGCAGTCTCGCTGAACCGCTCGGCACTCAGCGCTCATGCGCGCCCCACCTCGCACCAGCATTCAGTCCGTCATGTTCCGCCGAGTAGCGCTTGTGAGCGCGCTGCTCGGCGTGACGGGGTGTGCGACGCTTCGGTCGACGCTTGGCGCCTACGACGTAGGCCCGAATGGCATTGGTCGCGCGCAATTGCGTCTGCGCGACGCGTTGGTCCACGCGGACTTTCCATTTGCGCTCGCCTTCCGCGAAGACGACGCGCTGCTCCACGCATTGAATACGGGCGTGACGACGTTTTATGCATCGCAGTTCGCGCGCAGCGCCGCCGTACTCGATTCGGCGGCGCTTCTCGCCGACGATCGCATCACTGCAAGCCTGTCGCGCGACGTGCTGGCGCTGGTGACGAGCGACTTGGCGCGTCCGTACCAGCTCCGTCGAACCGAGCGCCTCTTCATCGCGTACTATGCGATGCTCTCCTATGCGCACGTCGAGCAGTGGGAGGACGCGGCCGTCGAAGCGCGGCGTCTGAGCTCGCTGCTTGGCCAGTATTCGGCGGACGTCTCGCTCGACGAGCGATCCACGCATGGGGCGATGCATTACCTCGCGGGCGCGGTGTTCGAGCGCGCGGGTGAGCGCGGCGCGGCGCAGGTATCCTATCGCAATGCGTCGGCGTTGTTCGTTGCACCAGCAGACAGCGTCCGTGACGAACTCGCTCTCGGCAACGGTGAACTGCTCGTCGTCGTGGAGCGGGGATTCGTGGCGCACCGGACCACCGCATCGATCAACGTGTTCTTCGGATCCTCGGATCGCGACTCGCTGCGTGATTCTTCGGCGTTGCGCTCGGGGTTGCCGTCACGCATCGCGGAGCGAATGGCGCGAGGTGACAGGTCCGGCGTAGCCGTGTATCAGCACGAGCAGGTGCCACGGGTTGGGCGCGGCAAGCGCAATCACGATCATGATGATGATGATGGCGACGACGATGACGACGATCGGGACGGTTACTGGCTGTCCGTCGCCGTTCCGTCGCTCAGGCGAACGACGCGCCCGCCGGGCGGGGATGTCGGTCTCGCGATCGATGGGATCCAGTCGTCGTCGTCACGCATGAACGCAATGATCGACGACGCTTCCGCTGCCGACGAACGGCGTGAACGCGTGGCGCTCCTCACGCGGGCAGTCGCCCGCGCCGCGACGAAGTACGCGCTGACAAAAGCGGTGAAAGACAAGAAGGGCGAGGTCGCGGGGAAGATCGTCAACATCGGCGCGTCGATGCTGGAGCGTGCCGACAACCGGTCATGGCATGTGCTGCCACAGGAGATCAGGCTCCTGCGCGTCCCACTCGCACCTGGTCAGCACACCGTGCAGCTCACCGTTGGCGAGGGTGTGGACGCTCGCCGCATCGATGTCGGACCGGTGACCATCCGGTCCGGTGCGTTGACGATTACGTCGACACGGGTCTGGAGCGACGCACCACCCGCGATGCTCGCGCAACGCTGAGCACGGGTAGCGGAGTTACGCCGGGTGAACGCCCGCCTTGAGGATGACTGCCTTGTCCTGCGCGCGGATCGAAAGCTCGGCCGCAAGAAAACAGTGGCGCTGCGACATCGCCGTCTCGGTGCGATTGAGCACGTCGTCCACGAGCTGCGTGCCGTACGGCAGTGCGACGCCCTTGCAATCGACGTAGTTCACGCCTTTGCCGTCCACGAGAAAGAGGTGGTTGCCGCCCGTGCGTCCGCCAATGTCGACGTACTTGCGCAGCTCCATATAGCCGTCGGTGCCGAGAATCGTGAATCGGCCGTCGCCCCAGGTGGGGAGGCCTGCGGGCGTGAACCAGTCGAGCCGGATGTAGCCCGTGCCTCCGTTGCCGCGCAGCATGACGTCGCCGAAGTCCTGGAACTGTTGATGCTCGGGATGCCGAACGTTTCGCACCTGTGATGCCACGATGGATGCTTCGGTCGAGCCCGTGAAGAAGAGGAACTGGTCGAACTGGTGCGATCCGATGTCGGTGAGAATTCCGCCGTATCGCTTCGGGTCCCAAAACCAGTCGGGGCGCTCTGGCGGATGCACGCGATGCGGACCGAGACCGACGGTCTGAATCACCGCGCCGATCGCGCCCTCCTTGACGAGCTCTCCAGCGCGCACCGCAGCTGCAACCTCGAGGCGCTCGCTGTACATGATGGAATAAATGCGCTTCGTCGACGCCTGCACTCGGCGAACGTCGGCGAGCTGCTGCATGGAGATGATGCCCGGCTTGTCGGACATGTAGTCCTTACCGTGCTGCATCACGCGAATGCCGAGTGGCGCGCGTTGATCCGGGATGATGGATGACAGGACGAGCTGGATGGATGCGTCCTCGAGGATCGCGCGCTCATCGTCGACGGATTTGACCTGGGGATACCGCTTGGCGAATGCGGCGCGAATCTCCGGCTCCTTGATGTGGTACGCGACCAGCTCTCCGCCGCCACGCGTGGTGGCATCGACCTGTGAATAGATGTGGCCGTGATTTGCTCCGATGACCGCGAATCGGAGGCGGGCCTCGCGCTTTCCGCGCGGCTCGGTGTGGATCGCGGCGCCAAGCTCGGCGGGCAGCATCGCTGCGGCAGCAACTCCGGCAATCATCCCAGCCGAGGTTTTCATCAGATCACGCCGAGTCAGCTTGCTCATGTTCCAGGCTCCACGGATGCATCGGTGATGGCAGACGAACTGGTGTCGATAGTCCCTGCCATGGCAGGGATTGTCAAGTTAGCTGTGCTCATGCTGTTTCGGGCGAGCGCCGACACTCCAGCAGGAATTCGTCGATGGATATGATGTCTGACCCGATCCGGAGTTGGAGACCCATGCGCTCGCGCACGCATCGTTCGGCACTTCACGTTGCGCTGCTGCTGCATTTCGGCGCGACGGCGGCTCTCGCGCAGCGGACGAGCGCGGGGGAAAGCCAACCATTCCATACGTTGGTGCTCACGACCGGGATGACGACGATGTCGGTGGGAGTGTTGAACACCGTCCTCACGAACAATCGATTTGCGGGCCTCTCGAGCGACGGAATCAGCTACGGCGCAAGTGCACACTATGCACTTGGGAGCGCGTTGCTCGGTGCGGATGTCGCGCGCACCACGTTCGGAGAGGAAGGGTTGAGCAACGGACGTTCGGATGATCTGAATGCGACGCAGTTGTTGGCGACCGTCTCGTACGCCCTTCATTCGACGAGGCACTTCACTGTCTTTCCGACGCTGGGCGTCGGCGTGGGGCAGTTCGATGTGACGTTGCGCGACCGCGCAGGCGGCGCTGGATCCGCGGCTGCTTCGCCCACGTTCGACGAAATCGCGCAGAATCCGGGCGCGTCGACGACCCTGTCGGGGCATCATCTGCTCTACAGTTTGGGAGGCGGCGCCGATTGGTTGATCACGCGATCGGCGGCCGGCAGCGCCGGCGTGGTGCTTGGTGTGCGGGCAGGGCTGCTTCTCGCGCCGAACCGCACGACGTGGGCGTCCGGTGGCCGCACTGTGATCGCGGGGCCGGATGGGTCCGCCGCGGGTCCGTTCCTGCGCGTGGGAGTGGGGATCGGCGCGCGCTAAAAGCGTGTGAACGGCGATCCATCATGGATTTACCCGGAAGAAGCCCGGATACGACATTCGCAATGTCTTGGGTATCAGGGCTTTTTTCTTTGTTTTGATCCGTGATGAGCATGGCATTGGTGCGATCCGCAAAGTTGGAGCGGTTCTCGCTGTTCGCGCGTGACCGCTGTAGCGATCCCATCTTGCAGTGCTTCGTTGCTGCAGTGCCGGCAGGCAACCTCTCTGCCGCCAGCGACACTCACGTAGAAACCCGACACACAAATGCCGAACTGGACCCCCGTTCCCATCCCGGATGTACCAGCGCCAAAGGGACCATACAGCCCCGCCGTGCGCGCCGGCCCATTCGTCTTCGTGAGTGGACAAACGCCGCGCGATCTCGCGACCGGCGAGCTGGTGGGAAACGACATTGCAACCCAAACGCGCCAGACGTTGTCCAACGTGCAACGGATGCTCACCGCGGCAGGCGCAAGCGTACGAGATGTGGTGAGCGTCACAGTGTATTTGACCAACGTGGATGACTGGGCGGCGATGAATGTGGTCTACACCGAGTTCTTTGCGAGTCCGTATCCGAGCAGAACGGCAGTCGGCGCCGAGCTGCGCGACATCCTCGTGGAAATCAGCGCCGTGGCATACGTGGGCGGGGCTTAACACTCGGCGCAGCCGGACGTCTCCCTGTGTGGCTGCGCGATGTGGCGCGCCAACACTCGGGAGGACGCATGCATAAATCTCGTATGACTGCACTCATTCTGGCTTCCATCGCCTCCATCGCGTCGGGGGCGAGCGCACAGTCCGCGCCGGCTCCCCGCGACGGCGCTCGCGCAGGCAAGGCGATTGATCGCGGCGGTGAGCGCGGCCCAGGCCGCAAAGGGTTGTTCCGCGGCGTCACGTTGAGCGACGCCGAAAAAACAAAGCTGAAGGCCATCCGGGAGACCTACCGCTCGGAGACAGAAACGCTGCGCGGCACGCTAGCCCCGGCCCTCAAGGAGGTGCGCACTGCACGTCAGCAGGGTGACACCGTTGCGGCTCGCGCGGCGTTCGAGCGCACCAAAGCCGATCGTGACAAGCTGCGCGAGCTGACGCAGCGCCAGAAGGCCGACATTCGCGGCGCGCTGTCCGCGGAAAATCAACGGAAGTTCGACGAGAACCTGAAGCAGGTTGCCCAGCGGCACGAAGGCCGCGGTCGCGGAGCGAAGCGTGGAGAAGAGCGCGGCGTCCAGCGTGGAGCGCGGGGGCAGGGGAAGGCGGCTCGGCAGATGCACGGCCGAGGGCGCCGCGGCACCAACGGTTGAACTTCGACGGTTGTATTGATGGTGATGGATAGCGACGGCAAGTGACCTGGGCGCTGGTGGGGCGCACAACACAAACCGAAGCGACCACAAATGGGCTGGCAGCTTTGCTGTCAGCCCATTTGTGCGTCAGCGCCGCGCGGTGAGCCGTCCGGGTGCGATGGCGATCCCGAACTGCTGGGGGTCGTCGCCGGCGATCTGGGCGATGAAAAAATCGGGAAGTCCGTCCACGGCCGCGCGACGCACGCCGTCGAGGACGAAGTCGTGGAACACCACCACGGCATCCGGCGCAAGAAATGGCAGCGCCGTCCGCAACTCGGCCAGCACGCCTTCGTAGTCGTGCACGCTATCCTGGAAAAAGAACGTCGGCGCCGACAGCTCGCGTAGCACCGCGGGCATCGACTCCGTTGCCGGTGCGCCGAGATGGAGGCGCACCCAGGGACGAAGTGAATCGGGAATGTGCGCGCCGGCGCGCGGATACAGATCGAACGAGTGCACCATCCCGATGCCGGAATCGCGCGCCGCCGCGGCGAGAATGGCGGTCGAGTAGCCCCAGTACGTGCCGGTCTCGAGCATCAGCAGCGGGCGCAGCGCGCGGGCGACTGCGTACAAGGCGCGTGCGGTGTCGGGTTGCACGGTGTTCGAGCGAGCAAAGCCGCGGTCGAGACGTCTCACGAGCTTGGCGGGAAGCCAGCGGCGCAACCGCGATTCGCGTGATCTCGCACCCTCTACGATGTCGATTGCCTGCCCGCCGTCATAGAGCGGAGCGCCGAGATAGCGATCGAGGATCTCTTCGAGCGGAAGAGTGGGGATGTCGCGCGTCGTCACGTGGGAGAATGTGCGGCGCGTGTGCGATCGCGGGAAGTGCCGAGCCTGGCATGGAGTGTGACTTGTACGGACTCATGAAAGCGTCGACACGTGTGCTGGTCACCATGCTGATTGCCGCGAGCTCGTGCAACGCGGTGCCGGAGCGCGACTCTGTACGACAAGCTGGCGGCGAGGTGTCGCTCCGCAACTCGCCCGCGCCCGTCGCGACGACTGATCCCATGGTCCGGCGCGCCGACAGCCTGGTCGCGAACGGCCGTCCATGGCGCGCGACCGTACTTCTCGCACCACGCCTCGCTGGAGCCGCGGCCAACGCCGCGAGCCCAGAGCTGCGGTTGACGGCCGCCCGTGCCGCCGCTGGCTGGGAAGGATGGAGCGAGGTCGAACGGCTGCTTCGCGATGCACCGTGGCTCGACGCGCAGTTCGGAGGCGAGGGCCGAGAGCTGTTGGTGCGCGCGGCGCTGGAGCGCGCAACAGACGCACAGTCCGACGCACGCTTGGCGCTGGGCGCCGCACGCGACGAGCCCACGCGTGTAACGCGCCACGTGCTGCTCGCGCGTGCATACGACCGCGCGAACGTGCGGGACAGCGCATCCGCCCACTATCTCGCCGCCGCAGCGCGTCTTCCGCGCGTGGCCGACTGGCTTCGGCTTCGCGCCGCCGGTGTCACCGAG
>JANMAY010000203.1:0-22204 GCA_031360095.1 Gemmatimonadaceae bacterium | reverse complement strand
ACTGCTGCAGTTCGTCGCATCGATGGAGCAGGGTGATGGAGAATTTCTCAACTTCGTCGACTCTGCGGGAATTCCGAATCGCAGCGCGCCAAGCAGCCGCAAGAGCATGTCGTACTGGGCCGCGCGAAGCATTTGGGCGCTCGGTGAGGCGCAGCGCGTGTTCGGCCCGCGCTTCCCGGAAGGGCTCGAGGGACTCGGCGCGCCACTCGATCGCGCTATCACCAGAATGACGCGCGAGATCGACGCCGGCCGCCTCCTCGGCAGGTCGGCAACTGCGACCTCCGAGGCGCTCCTCGGTCTGCTCGCTTTGGAGCGCGCGACCCACTCCACGTCGCGGGCCGCGTTGGCTGAGCGAACGGCGAAGTTGTTGGTTCCACTCGCTGGCGGTAATGAGTCGACATCACCGTGGGGCGCACGAGTCGATTCGCCGAGCGCTTCGTGGCACGCCTGGGGCACGCGTTCCGTCTCTGCGCTGGCGCAGGCGTCGATGGTGCTTGGTCGGCCAGAACTGCTCGTCGCCGCAAAACAAGAGGCCGACGCGCTCTGGAGCCGCTTCCTGCTTGGAGGGCAATTCCCCGCCGAGATCGCGGCTGATGGATCGACGAAATGGGTTCCGCAGATCGCGTATGGTGTCGGACCCATCGCGGAGGGACTTCTTGCGATCGCCGACGCAACGAACGACAGAAGCTACGCGGTGACGGCTGGGTTGACAGCCGCATGGTTGCTGGGAGCGAATCCCACCGGCGTCGCAATGTATGATGCAAGAACCGGCCGCACGTTCGATGGCATCGACGGCCCTTTGAGCGCGAGCGTCAATCGCAACTCGGGTGCTGAATCCACGATTGAGGCACTGCTCGCGCTCCAGGCGGTCACTCGAAACGCAGATGCCGTCCAATATCTCCATTACAGGCGAGTCGGCCGACCGTCCACGTCACTCAGCGAGGTTCCATCAGTCCGTGAATATGCAGGTGCCGATGGCGCGAGATTGACGCTGACGCGGCGGACCGGCACGCTGGAAGTGAGCGAATCACGCGGTACGCGCCGGGCGATCACGCTCACGTACTGGCCGGCGGCGAACCCGCTCGAAACCAAGCTCGCCATGATCCTCGCGGAGCGTTGGAACCGCGAGCATCCCGACATCCAGGTGCGAGTGCAACCGCTGCCCGCCGGACGATCGACCGAGGAAGTGCTGCTCGCCGCGATTGTCGCGCGCGCCACGCCCGACGTCTGCTCCAACGTGTCCTCTGCGCTGCTCGCGCGGCTCGTGCGCGCCAATGGCGTCGTGCGACTCGACAACCTCGCGCCGACCGCGGCGCGACTCTCCGAGCGGACGACGCACGCGATGCTCGCGCCGCTGCGTCTTCCCGACAGCGGGATCTATTCGTTCCCGTGGAAGACCAATCCGGAGATGCTGCTCTACAACGTCGACCTGTTGGCGCGGGCTGGCGTAACTCCGCCGCGCAACCACACCATGCTGCTCGACGCCTTTCAAAAGCTCGCTCGGGACACGGACGGCGATGGGCGACTGGACAAGTGGGCGATGTGGGCGCCGCTCAAGACGACATGGTTCGAGCGCTTCTACGACTTCTATCCATTGTATCTCGCCAGCAGCGGAGGGCGAACGCTCGTCACGAATGGGAAGGTACAGTTCGACAACGCCGCGGCGGCATCCGCCGTCGAGGTACTCAAGAACGGATTCGCGCGCGGCCTGCTTCCAAAAGCCAACTTTGCGCTGGGCCGAGATCCGTTTATCGACGGAACGGTCGCGATGAAGATCATCGGGCCGTGGTTCCTCCGCGAGCTCGATGCCCTGAAGCCAGCCGGCCTTCGATACGCCGTGTCGCCCATTCCCTCCGCCGATGGGACGCCGCCTGGTCAGGCCTATGCGTTCGCCGATCTGCGCAGCATCGCGATCTTCTCGACGACGAAGCACGTCGACGCCGCGGCACAGTTCGTCGCGTACCTCACATCGCCGGAGGCCGACCGACTGCTGATCGAAGAGGCGAGCCAGCTCCCGTACCGGCGCGGGCTCGCGACAGACTCGCGTTTCAGCGCGGCGCTTGCGCGCGCTCCGGCGCTGCCCATGTACGCGAATCTCGTCGAGCACACGCGGGA
Source organism: Gemmatimonadaceae bacterium (assembly GCA_031360095.1). Lineage (GTDB taxonomy): Bacteria > Gemmatimonadota > Gemmatimonadetes > Gemmatimonadales > Gemmatimonadaceae > AG11. The sequence goes on along the minus strand of JANMAY010000203.1, from coordinate 20,089 downwards.
CATCGATCTCGATCCGGACATCGTCGAGATTTTCGACTTGATTTCGGAAGCATACGAGGCTGCTGGCATCTACGGCGTCGTGCCGGTGAAGGAGGCGCTGTCGAAGGCCGCAGCCGAAGCCAGGAAGATCATCGATGCGCGCTGAACGACGCGCCGGATGGTTGCTCTCAGCTCCCTACGCGCTCTTCCTGCTCGCGTTCTCGGCATACCCGATCGTGTTTGCTCTTGCGCTGGTGATGATGCGATGGGATCTCGTGACGGCGCCGTCGTTCGCGGGCGCGGACAACGTTGCTCTGCTCGCGCACGACGCCCGCTTCTGGCAAGCGGTGGCGAACACATTCGTCTTTCTCGCCATCCATCTTCCGCTGCAGATTGTGACGGCACTCGGTCTCGCACTCGCACTCAACCGGCCTATGCGGCTTCGTGCTTTCTGGCGCGCGGCGTTCTTTCTCCCCGTCGTCATCTCCGGCGCCGTGGTCGCAATTTTGTGGAACGCCCTCTATGCCACCGATGTGGGGCTCATCAACGCCCTCTTGTCGACGCTCGGCGTCGCGCCCATTCCCTGGCTCACGGATCCCAATCTCGCCATGCCCGCCATCGCCGTGATGGTGACGTGGAAGAACGTGGGCTTTTACGTGATCATCTATCTCGCCGGGCTCCAGTACATCCCGCGCAGTTGTCAGGAAGCGATCGAGCTCGACGGAGCGTCGGCGTGGCAACGCTTTCGGCATCTGACCCTTCCGCTTCTAGTGCCGCAAACGATTCTCGTCGTCACACTCTCCACCATCAATGGCTTTCAGCTCTTCATCGAACCGTACGTGATGACCGGGGGCGGTCCGCTACGCCGCACCTTCTCGATCGTGCTCTACATGTACACGAATGCCTTCTCCTATCAGAAGATGGGCTACGCCGCCACGATCGGGGTGGCGCTGGCGATCATCATCGGTGCCGTCGTCGCCTTGCAGCGGCGTGTGATCGGCAGCGCGGAGGCACTGTGAAGCGCATTGGACGTATGGCGCTGTACGTCGGGCTCGGCATCGCTGCGTTCACGTTCATCTATCCCTTCTTGTGGATGGCGTCGAGCACGCTCAAGCCGGCGGGCGAAGTGGGCTCACTGGCGCTCATCCCCGATCACGCGACGCTCGACAACTACCGCACCATGTGGAGCAGGGCACCGTTTGGTCGCGCGCTGCTGAACAGTGTGTTCGTTGCCGGGACGATTACCGCCGCTGTGCTCGTGCTCAGTTCCATCACCGCGTATGCGATGGCGCGGCTGAACTTTCCCGGGCGGAAAGCGCTCAATCTCGCTACGATGGCCATCCTGCTCGTGCCGGGCCAGCTCACCCTCATTCCGCTCTACACGCTCATCGTGCAGCTTGGCTGGATCGACACGTACTCGGCGCTCATCATTCCCTATCTGTTCAATGCGACGGCGATTCTCATGCTGCGCCAATTCTTCCTTCAGATGCCACAGTCGCTCGTTGACTCCGCGCGCATGGATGGTATGGGCGAACTGCGCATCCTGTTCACGATCTTCTGGCCGCTTGCCCGCCCGCCGCTCGCCATCGTCGCGATCTTCACCTTCATGGGATCGTGGAACGAGGTGCTGTGGCCGCTGCTCGTCGTGCGCGATCAGCAGATCATGACCCTGCCACAACTGCTCACTGTGTTTGCCCTCGGCGGCGGTGCAGGGACGCTTGGCGTCTCACTCGCGGCGGCGATGGTGCTCGTGGTGCCCGTCGTCGTGGTGTACATGTTCCTCCAGCGTTACTTCATCGAGAGCATGGCCGGCGCAGGAGTAAAGGGATAGATGCCATCCGTCACCTTCGAGCACGTGACGAAACGATTTGGCGACGTCAGCATTGTCGAGGACTTCAACCTCGAGGTCCAGGACGGAGAGCTGCTCGTGCTCGTTGGCGGATCCGGATCGGGCAAGTCGACGATTCTGCGCATGGTCGCGGGCCTCGACGCCGTCACCTCCGGGACCATTCGCATCGACGATCGCGACATCACCCCGCTCGCGCCGCGCGAGCGCGATGTCGCCATGGTGTTCCAGGACTACGCGCTGTACCCGCATCTCAGCGTCGAGGACAATCTCTCCCTCGGCCTCAGAATGCGGAAAATCGCGAAACCGGAAATTGCGCGGCGAGTGGAGTGGGCGTCGGGGATGCTGGGTCTTTCGTCGTTGCTCGACCGCAAGCCGAAACAACTTTCGGGCGGCCAGCGACAGCGCGTGGCGATGGGCCGGGCAATGGTGCGCGAGCCACTCGTGTTTCTGTTCGACGAGCCACTCTCCAATCTCGACGCGGGGCTTCGTGCGCAGATGCGGATCGAGATTGGCGGACTCCAGCGGCGCTTGCAGACCACCACGATCTACGTGACGCACGATCAGGTCGAGGCGATGACACTGGGCGATCGGATCGTGGTGCTGTCCGGCGGGAAGATTCAGCAGGTCGGAAAGCCGATCGACTTGTATCGGTCGCCCGCGAACAAGTTCGTCGCGGGGTTCATCGGGACGCCGCCAATGAACTTCATCGATGGAACGCTCGAGCATGGTGCGTTCGTCGCCCAGGGGGTGCGGGTTGATCTGGGGCCCCGCCAACCAGGGCAGGCATCAAGCCGGTCGGTCACTCTCGGAATCAGACCGGAGGATTTGGCGCTCGTGTCGGATGCAGCGGCGCCCGAGGAGTCGGTTCTGGAGGGTCGGGTCGTGCTCGTGGAGCGCCTCGGCGGATCCAGCCATGTTCATATCGACGTGGGACCGCATCGTCTCCTGGTGTCGGTCTCGCAGGAGAGCCTCCCGGCCGTCGCCCAGAACGTCCATGTGGTGGTTCCACCGGGCCGCGCGCATCTCTTCGCTGAAGACGGTGCTGCGCTTCGGTGATGTCAAGCGAGAGAATGCGGAGATCCGCCGGTCTGCTTTTCGTACAGGAGCTTGGTCTGGAAGCGCTGCGACTCGCTGATGCGCTCGACCTCAATGGACATCGCATCCATGCTCTGCTGGAGCTCGATCAGCTGCTGCTGCAATAGCTGCGAGTTGGCGCTCACCGCGTTCAACTCGGGGCGCTTCTCGAGGCGCCGCGCCCACATGCGGGCAAACGGGCCAAGGATAACGATTACGATCAACATCCCCATGAGGCCGAATGCTGTTTCCTGCGCCCGTTCGGCGACCCGGATGAACTGGGGCGGCAAGGAGGTGCTGGTGATTGTGGTTCGGTTCCCGTCCCGTTCGACGATCCACCGCCCGCCGCCCCGGGGAATCGGAACAGCGGTTCCCACTCCCTCGGCGGACGCCTGTGCAAGGACTGGCGTACTCGGCGCAGTTGGCGCGCCCGGCGCGCGCATGTCTCGTTGCGTCATGTTCACATCCATTCTGGGCAGGAAATTGACGAGGGTCGCTCCCCGGCACTACGAACGTACGCCGCCAATAGTGTCGTACACCAGGACGGAGACGAGCCATAGCGGTAGTGGGATGCGCCGCCGCACGGTACCTTAGCAGCCACAACAGCCCTCGTTTTGCCCTTTCGCCCGACAATTCGCGGAGACATTGATGGCGCCAACGCTTTCCCCCACCGGGCTTCGCTGGATCGACTACACGATCATCGGCGTCTACTTCCTCTTCGTCCTCGGCATCGGTTGGAGACTTCGCCGAGCGATGAAGACGAGTACCGACTTCTTTCTGTCGGGACGTTCGCTGCCCGCCTGGATCACCGGCCTCGCCTTCCTCTCGGCAAATCTCGGCGCGCAGGAAGTGATCGGCATGGGCGCATCGGGCGCGAAGTACGGCATTTCCACGAGTCACTTCTACTGGATCGGCGCCGTGCCGGCGATGTTGTTCGTTGGCTTGTTCATGATGCCGTTCTACTATGGGTCGCGCGCACGCTCGGTTCCCGAGTATCTGCGACTCCGCTTCGACGAGAAGACGCGCGCGTTCAACGCCGTGTCGTTCGCCGTCATGACCGTGTTCTCCTCCGGCGTGTCGATGTACGCGATGGGCGTGCTGATGAACCTCCTGCTTGGGTGGAGCTTCAACTTCAGCGTGTTCGTCTCCGCAACCATCGTGTTGACGTACATCCTCCTCGGTGGTTTGACGAGCGCGATCTACAATGAAGTGCTCCAGTTCTTCCTGATCGTGTTCGGGTTCGCACCGCTGGTCATCGTCGGTCTCAACGAAGTCGGTGGGTGGAGTGGACTGACGGCGAAGCTGTCGGCGCTCGCCGTCTCGCAGGGCCACGCTCCGGGAGCATACACGCACGCCTGGCAAGGCATGGATGCACCGGCGCACAACCTGATCGGCGTCGAGTGGTTCGGTCTGGTGATGGGGCTCGGCTTCGTGCTCTCGTTCGGCTACTGGTGCACCGACTTCCTCGTGGTGCAGCGCGCTATGGCCGCGGACTCGATGGAATCCGCGCGCCGGACACCGCTGATCGCTGCGCTGCCGAAGATGGTGTTCCCATTCCTCGTGATTCTTCCGGGCATGATCGCGCTTGTCATTGGCGGTGGCGGTGGAATCATTCCGGCGAAAGTGACCGGGGATGGCGCGCCCTTGCTCGACGCGGCGGGAAAAGTCGTGCTGAACTACGATCTCGCCACGCCGTCGATGCTCATGCATCTCTTTCCCAACGGCATGTTGGGACTGGGGCTGGCGGCGTTACTGGCGTCGTTCATGTCCGGCATGGCAGGCAACGTGACCGCGTTCAACACGGTGTGGACGTACGATCTCTATCAATCGTACGTGAAGAAAGACGGCGACGACCAGCATTACCTGTGGGTCGGTCGCGCGGCGACAGTCGTTGGGATTCTGCTGGCGATCGCCGCCGCGTACGTCGCCGCGGCGTTCAACAACATCATGGAGCTGCTGCAGCTCGTATTCGCCTTCGTCAACGCGCCGTTGTTCGCGACCTTCTTTCTCGGGATGTTCTGGCGCCGTTCCACTGGTCACGGCGCATTCTTCGGTCTCGTCTCGGGCACCCTCGCGGCCATGATCCACCACGGCGTCACGCTTCCGGCGGGATCGGTGGCGGGCATCAAGGGCGGCTATTTCGGCCTGGTGAAGACATTCCCGAGCGAGCTCAGTCAGACCTTCTGGACGGCGATTTGGGCATGGACGACGTGCTTTGTCGTCACCATCATCGTGAGCTTCATGACCCGGCCACGTCCCGAGGAGGAGCTCCGTGGGCTCGTGTATTCGCTCACACCGCGACCCGAGAACACGACGCGTGCATTCTACGAGCGGCCCGCGTTCCTCGGCATCGTCATCCTCGTGCTGCTCCTGGCTCTCAACCTTCTCTTCGCCTAACCGATGAGCGCAACCGGTGACCTCGACGTTCGCGTACCCATCGGCGCATTGTTTTGCCTGTTGGGTATCCTGCTGACGATGTATGGCTTTCTTGCGCCCGCCACCACGGCCGCCGCGTTCACCAAGAACGGGCAGATCAATCTGTGGTGGGGGTTGGTGATGTTGGCCTTCGGCGTGGTGATGCTCGTGTTGGCGCGTCCGAAAAAGACAGTCGTGTAGTCTCAGCGGCGGGCGGTGAGCAGCAGCAGCACGCGGCCATCGCCCGCCGGCACGACGTTGAATCCCAGCAGTGCCTTGTCGATCGTGTTGACGTCGTGCGAGTGCGCGTAGCCCACCACGCGCGAGCCCAGCAGTGCTCCCACGAACGCGCCGGCCACGACGTCGCTCGCCCAATGCTCGTCGAGATGGATGCGGCTCAATCCGGGCAGGAGCGCGGCCGTGTACAGAACGGGCGCGGCATACCGCGCGACGTCCGGTCTCCGATGCTGCAGCTCGCTCACGAGCGACGACGCCGTCGCGAACGCAGCCGACGAGTGCAGTGACGGGAAAGAGCGGTCCTCGAACTTCGTGAAGCCTCCGCCAAACTCGAATTTGTACTGATCGTCGATCGATGCGCGTGGCCGCACGCGACCGACCGGACCGCGAATCAACTCGCTCACCGCGATGGTGAGCACGAGCGACTCCGTCGTATGCAGTCCCACGTCAGCGACAGTGCTGGATCCAGCAAGCCGTCCAATGCCGTATGTCGCCACCGCAGCGATGGTGAGCGGTAGCTCGTTCACCTGCGTGATTTGTCCCACGAGATCCTGACGCGCCTGGCTTCCTTGCACGGCATCGCGCCGCGACCACCGCGCAACGCGAAGATCGAAGTGGCTGATGGCGGCGGACGCCACGAGCGCGATCCCGGAATAGGCGAGATCCCGCCGAGTGAAGAACGTCTTGCTGGCGGTCCGCTCCGGTGCTTCTGCACGAGCGGAGTCGCGGAGCACCGAGCGTTGGAGCATTGGTTGCGACAAGGCGCGACTCGGCAAATGCACGAGGAGCGCGACGAGAATGGCGAGGTGTCGCTTGAACATGGACTTGGTCACGAGAGTGAAATGCCGAGCACGTGCGGACGTAATGCGAGGAGCGGACCAACGTCGCGTTCGCGTCCGCGTAGCATCACGCCGAGGTTGCACGTTTGTCAATTGTGCGGACAATCGTCGCCATTTCGCCCCATATCGTGTATCAAATACGTAATGTGATATACATCGCTTGCATTTGATGCATGCCCCGTACATCATGCATGTACACCTCGTGGACATGTGTGCGCAGCGCCCCCGCCCCCCATCCATCCGGATGCGAGGGCGTCTGTGTAAGCGGGCTCGTCGCGCCGCTCTCGCACACACGACGCGAACCGCAGGAGCATTGTAATGGACCGCAAGCACTACCTATTCGTCAGTGATTTTGATCAAACCCTCAGCTTCAACGATTCCGGTCACGTGCTGAGCGAGATGCTCGGCATGACTGACTTCATGAGCCGCGTTGCCGGCCTTTCGCAGTTGAATCTCGTCCAGTCTGGTGCCGAGCTGTCGTATCTGCTGCTGCACGATCCCGAGTTCCGGAAGGTGCGGCGCGAGGACCTGATCGAAGTCGGCCGCCGCATCCGGCTGAAGAGAAACATCGCGCTGCTCTTTCAGCTGCTCGAGTCCGGCGTCGACGGACATCGCTTCGATTTCTTCGTCGTCTCCGCGGCGCCTGAGGACGTCGTGCACTCTGCACTCGCGGGGATCGTTCCCCCCGAACGTGTGATCGCCACGCGGTTCCGCTACGACGAAGAAACGGGCGAGATCGCGTCCATTCTTCGTGTGCCCGCTGGCTTTGGAAAAGTCGCTGCCGTCGATGCGCTGCGCGAGCGGCTCGGCGTGCCCGGCGAGCGTGTCGTGTATGTTGGCGACGGCAGCTCGGACATTCACGTCATGCTGCACGTCAACCGATCTGATGGCTTGACGATCGCCGCATCCGAGGCGCGGCACATCGCGGCGCTCGCTCGGCGCACGGTCATGAGCGACGACGCGCTCAGTGTGCTCGTGCCCGTGTTCGAGGACATCCTGGGATACGACCGCAAGCGCATCAGACACCTGTTCGAGCAGCACGGCGTGCTCATTCAGGAGTGGGATCGCGTGCGCACGGATTGGCTCACCTTGCGCCCCGAGTTGCACCAGGCCAGAGTCGCGACGGCATAGTGCAGAGCTACCTCGGATACTTCGCCGGCGCGCTCACCGTCGCGTCGTTTCTGCCACAGGTCGTCCGCGCCTGGCGCACGCGCCAGACGCGCGACCTGTCGCTGAGCTCCTTCGTGCTGCTCATGACGGCGGGCTCACTCTGGATCGTCTACGGTGCCATTTCGTCGGACTGGCCCGTCGTCATCACCAACTTTGGGATGGTCGCGCTCACCGGCGCGCTCGCCGCGGCGAAGCTGCGCTTCGGCGAGTAAGACGTCGCAGCGTCAATTCGCCAATAGCACGCGCTCCAATCGAATCGGAAGGTCGCGAATGCGCTTTCCGGTCGCGTGGTACACGGCGTTGGCAATCGACGCTGCGACACCGGTGATTCCGACCTCGCCGACTCCTTTCACGCCAATCGGATTCACGTGCGAATCCTTTTCATCGACGAAGTGCACGTCGATGCGTCCGACGTCGGCGTTCACCGGCACGTGATACTCCCCCAAGTCTGCGTTGGTGTAGCGGCCTGTCACTGGATCGATGAGTGTTTCTTCCGTGAGGGCCATGCCAATACCCCACACAACGCCGCCGTGAATCTGGCTTCGCGCCGTCTTCGCGTTGAGGATGCGGCCCGCGCCGTGAGCCGTGACGACGCGTGGAACGCGAATGATCGCAAGATCAGGGTCGACGAAGACTTCGCTGAACACTGCACCAAACGCGTGCATGGAATATTGCTGCTGCTCCGGACGCGGCTGAGAGGTGATCGTGACCTCGACGGGCCGACCGGCATTCTTCGCAACGATGTCGGACGCTGCGGTGGACGCTAGCCCACCAGGCACGAGCAGTTCGATCTTCGCCTTCAGCGCGGTCGCCGCTTCGTGCACGGCGCTCCCCGACGACGTCGCGGTGAACGACCCAACCGACGCTGGATTCTCCGGCATGTCGGTGACGCCGAGCGCAAAGCGCACGCGATCGACCGGAATGCCGAGCGCGTCGGCCGCAATCTGACTCATGACCGTGTACGTACCGCATCCGATCTCCTGCGTACCGGCGCGCACCTCGACGGTTCCGTCGGGCATGAGACGCGCGGCCGTCCCCGCCGGGAGTTGGCGTGCGGGATACGTCGCCGTCGCCATCCCCCATCCAACCAGCCACCGTCCATTGCGCATCGAGCGCGGCTGCGGCGTACGCCTGCTCCATCCAAACTGCTCGGCGGCCAGCGCGTAGCACTCGCGCAGAGACTTGCTCGACCACGGCTTGCCGGTCTCTGGATCACGCTCCGCGTAGTTCTTCAGCCGCAGTGCGACGGGGTCCATGCCGAGCGCGTACGCCAATTCGTCCATCGCGCTCTCCAGTGCGAACGTGCCGGTCGACTCACCCGGAGCGCGCATGAACGTCGGCGAGCCCACATTGAGGCGCACGAGGTCGTACTGCGTCTCGAGATTGGGCGTGGCATACAGCATCTTGGTCTGCGCGATCGCCGGCTCGACCCAATTCTCGAGCGTCGACGTGTTCGACGTGCTGGCGTGGCGAATAGCTGTGAGCTGGCCATCACGCGTTGCACCGAGAGTGACCTGCTGCTGGGTTTGCGGACGGCCACCGACCGGTCCGAACATCTGCCGTCGGGTGAGCGCAAGCTTGACCGGACGCTTGACGACGCGCGCTGCCATGGCCGCGAGCATTTCGTGAGACCACGGTGCGCCTTTGCTGCCGAATCCTCCGCCCGTGAAGTAGGAGACAACCCGCACGCTATCCGGCGTCATCCCGAACGCGCGCGCAATGACGTTGCGTACGTTGAAAATCCCTTGCGTCGATTGGTAGAGCGTGAGCTGCTCGCCCTCCCAGGCCGCGAGCGTCGTGTGCACCTCCATCGGGTTGTGGTTCTCGATGGGCGTGGTGTATGTCTGGTCGATCCGAACAGCGGCTTGCGCAAGGCCGGCTTTCACGTCGCCGCGCGTGCTGGTGCGCTCGCCACTGAGCGTACGCACGGACTCCGGCGGATTGCGCGGTGCAGCCCCGAAGTCCAGCACGGGTGCCTCGGCATCATAGCGCACTGTCACGAGCGCGGAGGCGGCCATCGCGTGCTCGAATGTGTCCGCCACAAGGACGCCAATGGGCTGGCCATTGTAGTGCACGCGATCATCCTGCAGCACGCTCGGCCGTCGCATCGTGGGAAGCTGTCCGGTGAGACGAGGCGCGTTCTGTGGCGTGAGCACCGAGAGGACGCCCGGGCTCCGCAACGCCGCGCTCGCGTCCACCTCTCGCACGCGTCCCTTCGCAATGGTGCTCGTGATGATCACACCATACGCCACGTTGGGCACCTGAAACTCGGCGGCGAAGCGCGCACTGCCGGTAACCTTGAGCCGACCGTCGACTCGGTCGAGCGGCGCTCCGACGCTCGGCGTTGCATCGCGATCGGTCATGTCGACACCTCCATCAGCGCGCGGACGAGCGTCCGTTTGGCCAGCTCGACCTTGAATGCATTGTCCCGGAGCGGTCGCGCGGAAGCAAGGGCGGCATTTGCGGCGGCGCGAAATACGCCGACTGTTGCCATCTTGCCGATGAGTGCACGCTCGGCCTCACGCGATCGCCACGGCTTCGTCCCAACACCACCAAGCGCGACACGCGCGGCGCGGATGGCGCCGCCACTCACATCGAGCGCGACGGCCGCGGACGCGAGCGCGAACGCGTAGCTCGCGCGATCGCGAATCTTGAGGTACGTCGAGCGCCGTGCGTATGGCAGGGCGGGAAGATCGATGGCTGTTATCAGCTCGCCGTGTCTGAGCGTCGTCTCGCGCTCGGGATGCGTACCAGGAAGGACGTGAAGGTCTGCGAAGCGAATGCGGCGCTCCGTGTGACCACGCAGCTGCACCGTCGCATCGAGTGCGGTGAGGGCAACGGCGAAATCGGACGCGTGCGTGGCGATGCAGTGGTCGCTCGTTCCGAGAATCGCGTGACCGCGATGCAGGCCGCGAATCGCGGAACAGCCGGAGCCGGGCTCTCGCTTGTTGCATGGCGTGGCAGTGTCGCGAAAGTACGGACAACGCGTCCGCTGCAATACATTGCCGCCGAGTGAAGCCATGTTGCGAAGTTGCCCCGATGCCGCGAGGAGCAGGGACTGACTCACCAGCGGATATCGGTCCCGCACCAGCGGATGCCACGCGACGTCGCTCATCCGGGCGAGCGCGCCAAGGCGCAATCCACCCGTCGGGAGCTCGGTCACTGCCGCGAGGGATGCGTCTCCCTGCGCGAGCGCATTGATGTCGATCACCAGCGTCGGCCGCTCGACGTCGAGCTTCATGAGGTCGATGAGCGTCGTTCCCCCCGCGACAAACTTCGAGGCAGGAGCCAACGCGGCGCGTACGGCGCTTCCAACATCGCTCGCACTGACGAAATCGAAGGAGATCATCGCTCAGCCTCGTGCGTTGCGAACGTCCTGAACCGCAGCGACGATTCCCGGGTAGGCGCCGCAGCGGCAGATGTTGCCGCTCATCGCCTCGCGCACGTCATCGTCACTGGAACCCCAGGGCTCGCGCAGCACCGCCACGGCCGACATGATCTGGCCTGACGTGCAGTAGCCGCACTGGAAGCCATCGTGCTCGATGAATGCGCGCTGCATCGGATGGAGTGCCTCGGAGCCGCCACCCGCGGTCGCGGCCAGGCCCTCGATCGTCGTGATCGGCTTCCCGCGCGCCATCACCGCCAATGTGAGGCACGACAGCACGCGGCGACCGTCGATGTGCACCGTACACGCGCCGCACTGTCCGTGATCGCAGCCCTTCTTGCTGCCGGTCAGTCCAGCGTACTCGCGCAGCGCGTCGAGCAGGGTGACGCGAGGCTCGAGCGTGAGCGCGATGCGCTTTCCATTCACCATGAGCGTCACCGGCTGCGGCTCGCCGGGAGCGAAAACCCTTGGTGATGCCGTCGGCGCGAGGGTTTGCGTGCGCGCGATGGTCGGTTCCAGCGCGAGCGCAATCGCAGTGCCGAGGGCGGTGGCAATGAACTCGCGTCGTGTCCAGCCGCTCCGCCGTAACGTCACGCCCTCGTCGTCCTCGAGCACCGCCTCCGCAGCGACCACGGGAAGGCTGAGAGACTCGAGGCCGGTGACGTGGCGCCACGACACCCTGCCTTCCGCGTCGAGCACGAAGACGGCCGAATAGCCCGACACGCCGAACGTCGCGGCGAGCTCCGAATCGTTGCGCACCAGTGCTGGTGCGACGGCAGGCTCACCGGCCAGCCTCGCGGACACTCCGGCATAGCGGCGCGCCTGCTCGATTGACGTCGGGTCCCAGTGTGGCGCGTGAAACACGACGACTGACGGAGCGCCGAGCTCGCAACCGGCCGGGAGCCCGGGCGCTTGGTCGCCGATGGCAATAGGCATTTGCGCGGCGAGAGTGTCCTCGCCGTCTCGATCAGGATCACTCGTTGTCATGACGGGCTTCGCCGCAGGCCACGTGCCATGCCGACTAGTCGAGCGGAATCTTGCTCGCGTTCGTGCTCAACCACTGCGTGAACGTTTGCAGGCCCGGCGCGAGCGCATTTGCTTTGGAGACATCGCGCATCGTGTTGCATTCCTTCTCGAAATCATGGTAGAACTGGAACATGTTTCCGAGATCGTCGGCACCAGGGAATCCGAAGCCGCGATAGACGTCCGGCGGCACGTCGTTGAACTTCACCTGCTGTCCGATGGCCGAAGACATCGCCGCGGCCATTTCGCCGCCCGAGAGATGCTCGCCGGCGACGCCAATCTTCTGGCCCACCGTGCCAGTGCCCTTCTTGAAGATCCCGTACGCCACCTTCCCGATGTCCTCAGCGGCGACGCCAGCCACCTTCGCCTTGCCCGTTGGCAGCGTCAGCGCCAGCTGCCCATCGGGCCCCTTCTTCGGTCCCGCCCCGAAATAGATAAAGTTGTCCCAGTAGAACGAGGCGTAGAGAAACGTCGTCGGCACACCCAGGTCGGTGAAGACGTGATCGGCTTCAGCTTTCGCGTCGAAGTGCGGAACCTTGTACTTGCCCTGCAGCGTGGGCATGCGATTGTCGTCGAGCGGAACCAAGAGGCGTGTGTCCTCGAGCGTCGACCAAATCACGTGCTTGAGCGCCGCGGCCTTTGCTGCCTTGGCCATGTTGACAGCGCTCTGAAATTCCTTTTCCGGCGAGTAGTGCGCCCAGAAGAAGGTCACGCAGTAGGCACCGTACGCACCCTGAAACGCCTTCGTGAGACTTGCCTCGTCGTCGACATCGCCCTCCACGACCTCGGCGCCCGCGGCCTTCAGCGCTTTCGCCTTGTCCGAATTCACGTCGCGCGTGATCGCGCGAACTGCGAACTCTCCGCCCTTGTCGGCGAGAATTGCGCGGACGACACCGCCCCCCTGCGCACCAGTGGCTCCAACGACCGCGATGATCTTTTTATTCGCCATGTCCCGCCCCCCTGAAGTGAATCGTCCCGTGTCATCCCGAGCGCATTCGAGGGATGTGCACCAACCAACGCACGGCACCCGGAAATCGTTCCGGTGATATCTTCGGAGACCCTTATGCGTCCCGCCTCCCGCCTCCACTCCCAAGCGTGAGCTCGCTCGAGCTCGTTGCCGCAGTGTTCGGCGCCGTCAGCGTCTACCTGAGCGTACGACAAAACATCTGGAGTTGGCCGACTGCGATCGTGAACGTCGGCCTCTATGCGATCGTGTTCTTCGAGGCCAAGTTGTACGCCGACATGGGCCTCCAGGTCATCTATGTGGTCCTCTCGGTGTACGGTTGGTACGAGTGGCTCTATGGCGGAGAGAACCGCACCACGCTGCGCGTGACGCGCACGGGCTCCAGGTTGGGCGCACTGCTCGCGCTCATCGCGCTCTCCGGCGCGGCGCTGCTGGGCGTCGTGCTCCGCGGCGCCACTGACGCCGCGCTCCCTTTTATGGATTCGTTCCTCTCCAGCACCAGCCTCGTGGCGCAGTGGATGATGACCCGCAAAAAGCTCGAGAACTGGCTCGTTTGGATCGGGGTCGACGTGCTCTACGTCGGCATGTTCATCTACAAGCACCTGTACATCACCGCGGGCTTGTACACGGTGTTCCTCGTGCTTGCGGTGCGCGGCTTCATCGACTGGCGGCGTTCGATGACGACGCAGGTGCCGCGGCCCCAGGCGACGTGACGCGCCTCTTTCGCGTGTGTGTGACGGGCCCGGAGTCTACTGGCAAGACGACGCTTGCGGAGCAGCTCGCGCTCTTCCTGGGGACAGAATGCGTCCCCGAAGCCTCACGGATCTATGCCGAACGCGTGGCGCGAGATCTGAGTGTCACTGACGTGGAACCGATCGCGCGCGAGCACATTGCCCGCGCGGACGCTGCCGTCGAACGCGTTGCAGCGAGGAAGGGAACGGCTCTGGTGCTCGACACGGATCTACTCAGCACCGTCGTGTACGCACGGCATTACTACGAATTCGTTTCGCCGTGGCTGAACGGCGAGGAGCGTGCACGCTGCGCGGACCTGTATCTCCTCTGCGACGTCGATGTCCCGTGGATTCCTGACGGTATCCGTGATCGCCCCGAAAATCGGGACGCGATGTTCGCCCTGTTCCGCGATGCGCTCGTCGAGCGTCGGGTCCAGTGCGTCGTGCTGCGTGGGGACTGGGACGCGCGATGGAAAGCGGCGCGCGCCGCCGTCCAGCGCGCTGCGCCCTAAAACGCCAGTCGCGCGCTCACGGAAATATTGCGCGGCGCGAGCACGTAGTAGTACGGCTCCATTGCCGCCGGATCGCTGCTGCCCTCCATCGCACCCGGATACCCGCCGGTGTACACGCGCTGGTCAAGCACATTGCGGAGCTGCACCAGCACCGACTGGCGCGCAACGCGGAACGTTGCTCCTGCATCCGCATACCAGCTCGCCGGAACCACGAACCGTGCATCATTCGTGTTCGTCAGCATCATGCGAGACGTATACCTGCCGTCGATGTCCAGCGACAACCAACGCGCAAGCTCGGCGCGAATCCCATGGCCGCTCACCAGCGTGGGTGTCAGCAGCGCGGTCACGTTGCGGTACTCAACGCCAGACGCGTCATCCCGGTAGTCGCGAATGCGTGCGTCGGTCATCGACAGTGTGGCTACGAGCGCGAGCGACGGACGCACCTGCCATGTGACTTCGCCCTCCACACCACGCCGCACGCTCTGCGCAACGTTCTTGTGAAGGACATACCCGATCTCATTGATCTCGCCGATCGGTGCGATCTCGTTACGGAAATGCATGAGGAAGAGATTCGCCTGCGCGCGGACGCTGGAGCGGTGCCACGTCACGCCAGTTTCCAAATCGTACGCCGTTTCGGGATGAACGCGCGTCAGGGGCAGCACGGAGCGCGCGCTCGCGCTGTCGACGTCGTCCGCCCCAGCGAACATGTCCGCGCGCGTGGGCTCGCGGCCGTTCATCCCCACACTCGCATAGGCGACGGTCCCCTCACCGACCGCGGCGCTCACCCCCACCTTGGGGTTGAGGAATGACCAGCTCACGCGAGCCGGAGCGATGCCGGCATCGCGCGAGGGTGCATAGCGGAACTGGACGAGCCGCGCCTGCACGTCACCGAACACGGTCATGCGACCTCGCGCGAGGGATCCCTTCGCGAATGCGCTCTGCTCTCCTTTATAGCTGGTGTTGTCGTACAGCCGTGCCGCGAGATCAGGCCGAGCATAGAGCCAGTGCTCGCGCTGATAGCGTCCCAGGTTCAGCCCCACCGAAGCTGACGACGACTGTCCCCGCCAATCGAGCGCGCTGATGAGGCCGCCCCAGCGCGAGTGCAGGTTGTAGTTGGAGGCGTCGCTCAGACCGGCACTGCCGGGAACATCATACCAGCCGCCGGCGTCGAAGCCGTACGCAGTGGTCGCCACGCTCGCCGACGCCGAGAGCGCGTGCGTCCACGCCACGCTCAGCAAATCCTGATGAAAGCGATCGCCAACCGCACTCGCACGCGTGTTGCCATATGGATTGTCACGCGGAGTACGCTCCAGCACCGATCGCGGTGAGGCCAGGTACGCCTGCTCGTTCGACGAGAGCCCGGCGAGCAGCGTGAGCTTCACCACGTCGGTGGCGCCAAACCAGCCGGTTGTCGCGAAGGCGCTTCGCGACCGATTCCCGGAGTTGTAGCGATACCCGTCGGTCCGCTGGGCTGAAGCGCGGACGTAGCCGGCCAAGCCATTGGGCAGCAACCCCGTCTGGTACACTGCGCTGCCGCGCGACGTGTTGTACGAGCCGCCCGTGAGCTGTGCTTCACCGCCGCGGTCGACACCTGCAATCGGCACCGAGGCAAAGTTCACCGACCCGGCGTACGAGGCGACTCCGTGCGTGCTGGAGCCCACACCGCGCTGTACCTGGACGGAGGAGATGCTGTTCGAAAAATCCGGAAAATTCGAGAAGTAGAGTCCCTCGTCTTCCGGCTCGTTCAACGGGATGCCGTCGAGCGTGATGTTGATGCGCGTCTGGTCCATGCCGCGCAGGCGCATGTACGAGTAGTTCGACGCCGATCCACTTTCCGAGTACGCCGTAATGCCGGGCGCGGCCTGCAAAAGAATGGGCGTCTCTTGCCCCGTGTACCGTCGTTGGATGTCAGCGCGCTCGATCGTCTTTTCGGAGATCGGCGCGGCGCGTCCGCGTATCGCCGTCACATGCACGCTCTCGAGGCGCTGCGCGCGGCGAGCGCGCGAGCTGTCAGCGGCAAGTGAATCCAGGCCGCTCCGCGCTTGCGGTGTGGCCTGCAACAGAAACGCTACGGCGAATGGAAACACAGCTCGCTCCGGTGAGTCGCGTTGCGCGAGGGGAGCGAGGGCAAGCGAAGATCCGGAGTGCGCCGCACGGGGACCGTCGTTCGCCAGTGACGCTCCCTTCGCTGGAATTACCCAGATCAGGTTCGACGGGTCTAATCTCAGCCTGCATCCGCCTTGCGACGCGCAGGCACCCCGTGCCACTGCTCGAATGATAGTGTGATTGGCCGCGAGCGCTACTGCTATTTCAGATCCGCCGCCTCCTCCGCGTCCTCTCCGTGCTTCACGATGTCTCCCGTCGTGAACAGGATCTCTTTGAGAATGTCGCGCCATTTGTGCTTGGTTCGGAGAAGAAACTCGAGGTCCATGCCAAAGTGCTTCATCTCCTCCAGCTGCGCGTTCTGCATGATCGCTTTCGCTTGCCGGTTCTTCTCCAGCGAAATGCGCTGCTCGTACCAGCCAATCGCTTCCGCTTCCTCGGTGAGACTCGTGATCATGCGCGCGAATGTGCGGGTAGCGTCCGAGAGCTCGTCGGCCGGCTCGTGGTATTGATCGAAGCCCATGTGGCGTTGGATGAAAGAGGAGACAGAGCTGTATTTGGTTGCCTGCCAAGCACTTCCCGCGCCGCACCATGGTGGAGCATCCGGTCCGACGCCCGGTTCGGTACGCCCTTTGAATAGGGTGTGCACACCATCGACGCAGCGAACCCGGCCACACGAGGTGCACGGAATGCCAGTACGCGAATTCACAGACAGCCGAGGAGTGGAGTGGCGTGTCTGGAACGTGACGCCGGCGAGCATGCACCCGGTGACCCGCGGCGAAGATTACATGGACAACCTGCAGGACGGATGGCTCGTGTTCGAGTCGGGGAAGGAGAAGCGTCGCCTCGAATCACCGTATCCCGCCGAGTGGGTGCGATTTCAGCTGCACGATCTCGAGGCACTATGCCGTCGCGCGTCACTCGTCGTGCGGCGTCGTCAGAAGACGCCCAGCGGTGAGCGCCGCGCCATTTCCGCAGCCGAGATCGAACGCGAGGTCGTGCTGGCAGATGAAAGCCGCCGCACGTTCATGAGTCCCGGTGGCCGCGAGTGGACGGCGCGCCTTCATGAGTGTCTGGATAAGACTGGCGAGCACCAAACCGTCTTGCGGTTCACCGCCGCTGACATCGTCGTCGAGCTGGCGAGTTGGCCGGAGGGCTGGCAGGAGGCGTCGGTTCAAGAGTTCGCACTCATGTTGCTGGACGCGAGCCCCCCGCGTCGCCGCGCGCGCGGAGAAGGGCCACAACGTCGCTCAGACGATCGCCCCGAATAGCACGCGGGCGGCGCGCGGTACACCCCCTCCGCGGCCAAATTCTTGCCCTTTCCGTACTCGACCATTTCACGAGGCTTCGCCATGCTGTGGAAGGATCAAGGACGCAGCTCCAACATTGAAGATCGTCGCGGCCTGGGTGGCCGGGCCGGGATGGGCATCGGCGGCACCGCGGTGCTCCTTGTGCTCAGTCTGCTGTTCGGCCGCAATTTCTTTGACGAAGTGCCTGCCGACGCGGGCTCGGTATCGCAATCGGCGAATGGGCGGTTGGCTCCGGCCGATTCTGCCCGTGAAGAGCCCGAGGTGCGCTTCATTTCATTCGTGCTGGACGATGCGCAGAAAACATGGGCAACCACATTGCCCAAGTACGGCGCGAACTATCACGATGCCGGACTCGTTCTCTTCCGCCGCGCGACACGCACTGCCTGCGGAACGGGCCAGACGGGCATGGGACCGTTTTACTGTCCGCTGGACGAGAAGGTCTACATCGATCTGGAGTTCTACGAGGAGCTCAAGACGAAATTCGCCGCGAGCGGCGACTTCGCGCAGGCGTACGTGATCGCGCACGAGCTCGGCCATCACGTGCAGCACATTCTCGGGACCGACCAGCAGGTGCAGCGGGCCCGCCAGTCGGGGGGGGCCGGGGCGAACGAGATGTCCGTGCGCCTGGAGTTGCAGGCGGACTGCTACGCCGGTGTGTGGGGCCACTCCACAGAGCAGCGTCGCCTTCTGGAACAGGGCGACGTGGAAGAAGGGCTGAATGCGGCCGCCTCGGTAGGGGACGATCGCATCCAACAGCGGACCACCGGATCGGTCCATCCGGAGGCGTTCACACACGGGAGTGCCGCGCAGCGCACAACGTGGTTCAAGCGTGGCCTCGAGACGGGCGATCCCCGGAGCTGCGACACGTTCGCCAGTCGTTAGGCACGTCCCGCGCGAGTCCGCTCGGGTATTCACTCAACTTGGAAGCACCAGGCGCCGATACTCTGACCCGCAGGAGAGTGGGTCGGGGTTCGGCTCCTGTGGCGAGCACGCTCGCTCGCCCATGGTGAACATCGCTTCCGAGGAAACAACATGCCCTCGTTTTTCGACCGCATTGGTCGCCTGCTGGGAAAGGGGAATAGCAGCGCGTCCTCTCGCTCCGCGGCGCCCTCGACGAATGGTGCAAACGGCGAGGATTGGCGCCCCCGCGTGCTCTGCGTCGATGACGACGACGCCGTGCTCAAACTGCTCCACCGTCAGTTGAGCGGAACGTACCACGTCACCATCGCGCACAGCGGCAGCGAGGGGATCGTGGCGCTGCAGGAACAGCCGGCCTTCGACGTGATCGTGAGCGACCTGAAAATGCGGCAGGTGAGCGGGCTCGCCTTTCTGCAGCGAGCGCAGGAGATCGCGCCAGAAACCGCGCGCATCATCCTCACGGGCTTTCTCGATCCCACGACCAAGGCAACCGCGAAAGCGGCCGGGCGAGCGATCAAGATGCTGACGAAGCCGTATGATGTGCGGGAGCTTCGCGCGGCGATCGACGAGGGCGTGGCAATGCGTCGCGCACAGCCTGTGACGCGCTGAGCACTTCCGTAACGGCGGTGATCCGCGCTGGGTTCTAGCCCCAGCGCAGATCCTGCTTCGAAAGCGGAAGCGAACGGACGCGCTTTCCCGTTGCCGCGAAGATCGCGTTGCACAGCGCGGGGATCACCGGTGGGAGCGCGGGCTCGCCCAGTCCTGTTGGTGCGACGTCGCTCTTTCGGAAATGCACTTCGACAGGCACGGCCTGCGCGTGCCGCATCAGGACGAAGTCGTGAAAGTTGCTCTGGACCACGCGGCCCTTGTCGATCGTGATCTCCTGGCCCAACGCCTGCGCCAGACCATCCAGCACTGAACCCTGCGCCTGGTTCTCCGCGTTGAGCGGGTTGATGATCTCGCTTCCGATGTCCCCGGCAGCCCACACCTTGTCGACCTTCACCGCGCCCGCCTTGCTCACCGTAGCCTGGACCACTTCGGCGAAATAGCCGCGATGACTGAAGTGGAACGCGATGCCCAGTCCGGATCCCTTCGGCAACTGCTTCGTCTTCCAACCCGACTTCTCCGCCACCAATTCGAGAACGCCGCGCGCGCGCTCCGCATCGTACGGCGCTGGTTGCGGGGCCGTCGCGCCCGCCGCGGTCTGAATCTGCGGCTTGGACAAGAGCTCGAGTCGAAAATCGAGCGGATCTTTCCCCGCGGCGTGCGCGAGCTCGTCAACGAACGACTGCGTCGCGAAGGCGATGCCATTGCTGCCCGGGGCACGGAGGTAGCCGGTCGGAACGCCGAGCGGCATCACGGAGGCATCGAGCGAGAAGTTCGGAACGAACCGGGAAGGGAATTCCGTCCCGTTGATCCCGGCACCGTCCGCGAACGTGTGTCCATTGCCGAATGAGACGAAGTGATCGCGCCACGCGACGAGCGTCCCGTTCGCGTCGACACCGCCGGTGAAATAATGAAATCCCGCCGGACGATAGAAGTCGTGCTGCGTGTCGTCTTCGCGCGTCCACAACAACTTC
>JANMAY010000153.1:0-6182 GCA_031360095.1 Gemmatimonadaceae bacterium | reverse complement strand
CCCGCCACGACGCACCGTCGACCACGGTGAACTCCGCCGCCAGAATCAATCCGGGAAGCACGATGGCGTGCTCCTTTGTGAACATCGCGATGCCGAACAGCGCGCTGATGGCTCCGACGTCTCGTCCAGTCAGCGTTCCGGCGCGCCGGCGGCGAAGGTAGATGCCCATGGCGAGCGCCAGGCACAGCGCGACGATCAGCTCGGACTGCCCGACGACATTGCCCGTGACCTCCACATGCACCGGATGCACGGCGAACAGCGCGGACGCGACCCATGCTCCCGAGAGCGGGAGGATCGCCGAGGCGCACCAGTAGACGGCGAGCGTCGTCGCAACGGCGAGCAGGATGTTGACGAGATGAAACACCCACGGCGCGCCGTGCCCCGCCGCCCATTCCAGCGTGAACATCGCAATCGTGAATGGCCGATAGCCGTCACCCCCGTACTTGGTCGGCCAGTATGTCTCCATGAACACCCGCGGCAAATGCGCAAGCGAGTGCACGAGCGTGTTCTCGAAGATGACGCCGCGATCGTCGTAGGTGAAATCGTGACCGAGGCTCGTGACCGTCGCGCCGAGTCCGAGCAGCGCGAGGGTGGCCAGGGGTAGCCAGCGCCGCCACCACGGCGTCATCGCGACAGGCTGAACTTCAGGATGTGCCAGAAGGCCGCGATCCCGTCACGCCAGCTGATTTTTTTTCCTTCCGCGTACGTGCGGCCAGCGTAGGAGATGGGCACTTCATAGATGCGCGCGTCGCGATGCGCGAGACGGGCGGTGATCTCGGGTTCGAAGCCGAACCGGTCCGACGTCAGCAGCAGCGACCGTGCGAGATCGCCACGGACCGCTTTATAGCAGGTCTCCATGTCGGTGAGGTTCAAGTTCGTGAGCATGTTGCTGAACGTCGTGAGCATCGTGTTGCCCACCGAGTGCCAGTAGTAGAGCACGCGGTGCGGACCCCCCAGAAAGCGCGACCCGAAGCAGGCATCAGCCTTCCCCTCGACGATCGGCTGCAGGAGCGTGGGCCAATCCTGCGGATCGTACTCGAGGTCCGCGTCCTGCACGATCACGACATCGCCGGTGCTGACGGCGAGTGCCGTGCGAATGGCCCTTCCCTTTCCGCCATTCTGCGGCTGGAGAATGAGCTGATCGATATAGCCGGACTCCTTCAGCTGCTGGAGACGATCGCGTGTGCCGTCGGTGGAGCAGTCATCGACGCAGATGATCTGTTTGCGGATGGGCGTCGCGTGCACACGGTCGAGGATGGTTTCGATGGTGTTGAACTCGTTGTAGACCGGCATGAGCACGGACAACACGAGTGTGCCGGCGTCGACCGGGGTGAGCTCACGCGGCTTGGCCGCGAGAGAGAGCGGTCGCGCGGGAGGTGCGCCGGAGGGCGAGGGGCTTGTCGTCATGGATGAAGTACGGAGTAGGCAGCGCCGCCGGGATAGTCCCCTCGCGGCGCGAGAAGCGGATCTGGAGGGGCGCTGAGATGATTGCCAATGAGCCGGCCAGCCTTCGTGTAGACGATGACGGCGCGCGCCGGATACTTCCGGAGCAATGGAATCAGTCCTTCCTTGGCATGCGCATCGACCGTGGTGTCCCCCAGGTATTGCATCACGGTAAAGGCGCGCACCGGGATGGTGCGGCGTCCGGTGTAAAGAAACACCGGGCCTTCATCCTCCGTGGCGACGATGTCGCCAGGTGCGGTGTTGGCACGTGTCCAGTTCACGGCAAAGACAATGTGGTCGACAGCGGAGCGCGGAATGCTGGACCACCACCGATTGCGAATGGCGCGCACTTCGTACATCGAATAGCCGACCGCCACCCAACAGAAACAGGCGAGCAGCACGACGCGGATGCTCGCGTGCCAGCGCGATCCCTCCACGAACACGGCGCGAGCACCGAGCGCGAGAATCGTCAAGAGCAGCGGCCACACACCCCACACGAAGCGTCCCGGTTGAAAGGGCCACACGGCGACGATCGAGAGATAGCCGGCGATGAACAGCAGCGTGATGGGGATGCGACGCCACGCTGCCACGACGCCGGCGGCGGCCAACGCGCCGAGCGCGAGCAGGGCCGCAGCGTGACCAAACGCACCGCGCAGTGGAGAAAAGAGAATTCCGAACATGCCGCCCGTTTCCGGAATCGTTCTGGCGAGCGTGCGCGGAATCATTTGCCAGCCCACCGACCGCAGCCCGCGAAGCCACCACGCCGTGTACGAGTCGTATCCGCCGAGCAGCGGCGTTGGCAGCACGCCGGCGTGGCGTGCCGAGAAGATCTGCCACGGCAGCAGCACGAGCATCGCGCAGATGGCGACGACAGCGGCGTCGCGCCACCGACGCTGCACGCCCAGGGTGATGATCATGGCGGGTACGAGGACAATGCCATGCGTACGCACGAGCATGCACACCCCGATACAGAGCCCGAGCACGGCGGCGCGCCAGACGGGTAGCGGCGCTTGGAGCCGGTCCGGATCGACGAATCGCTCGAGGGCTGTGAGCAGGAGCAGTAACAGCGCGAGAAAGAACGGCTCCGACAACATCAGATTGGCGAGCACCAGAATTGGTACGCTGATCGCGCTCAGCGCGCCCACGCCGAGCGCCCACCCTCGACCGACGCCTCGACTGGCAATGAAATTCGCTGCTGCCGCCGCGGCGACGGCGACACACAGGATGTTGAAGAGCCGGAACAGCAAAAGATTGGCGGGGAAGCTGGGCGCGATGCGCCACAGCACTGCGAGTACGGCGGGATATCCGGGCGGGAAGTGTGTGTTGTAGGGCGTCTCGGGCAGATTGAGCGAGCGATACCCCTGCCCCATCGCCAGGCTCTTGCCCAGGATCACGTACATCGCGTCGTCGACGGCTGCGCCGATGGGTGCGGCGTCCATCGCCGCAACACCGACGACGAACGCGAATAGTCCCAGCAGTGCGATGGCCATTTTCCAGGAGATCGCAATCGGAAAACGATGTGCCCGAGCGCCCTCATCGAGCGGGGACGCGAGCGTGCCGTCCGTCACCGCACCACTTCGAACACGACGGCCTGCGCCTCCGGCAGCGTCCCGAGTTCGCGCAACGCAGGTTTCGTCGTCGCGAGCGATCGCGCGGCCTGTTGCGTGATCGGCAGCAGGGCGAGGACGTATCGCGCTGGCACGACGCCGAGCATCGCCTGGAGTTGCACGCGCGCGGACGCAGCGTTCGGCGGAACGAGATACTCGCGTGCCGTAAACGCAGCGACTGGCGTGGCGCGGCGTCCTGTGAAAAGCGTGACCACCTCAGCGCCTTCCGTGAGCACGACGTCATCGCTGCGTGTCTGTGTAGCAACCCAGCGCACGACGGGCTTGATCTGCTCGCTCGCTCGAGCGCCGGGTTGCAGCCAGCTCCGGCTCGCGTACGCCTTCCACTCAGTACCCAGCATCGCCACGGCTGGCACGGCGACCATCACCACCAGGCACGCGCGAGCCCAGCGCGCCTTGGGCATCGCCAACAGTCCGCGCGCGCCCTCCACCGCCACGAGCAGCAGCATGGGAGCCACCGCCCACACGAACCGCCACGGAACGTACGGCCACACGAGCACGATGCCGAGGAATGACACGAGGAAGCAGACCGCCACGGGTGCTCGCTTCGCGGCGCTCCACGTGCCGAGCACAATGAGGCCGACGAGAAGGGCCGCCGCAGCGATCTGCACCCAGGCACGCGTGCCCACCGCGACGCGATCCATGACCAGCAACCAGAATTCGCCGGCATTCACTCGCGCCGTGGCAAGCAGGAACGGGAGCCCGCCCTCGCGCAGCCCCGTTACGTACCAGCCGAGATAGCTGCCGTACGCGCCCTCGAGGGGGGCCGGAATGCCGGGGAGCGCGTGTCGCGTCCACAGCTGCCATGGCAGCAGCACCGCGACCGAGATCACGACGGCCAGCGCCGCGTGCGCGAACAGGCGCCGCCAAAGCAGCACGAGCACGAGCCCAGCGAGGAGTGCGATCGCGTGCGTGCGCACCAGCATGAGGGCGCCGATGCACGCGCCAGCGATGGCAACGGCGCGCCAGTCGCGGTCATCCGCCGCATGTTCCGCCACGAGCAGCGCCGGCCAGAGCGCAGCGAGAAAGAACGGCTCCGACAGCAGTGTGCTCGAGAGCGTGAGCATCGGCGAGATCAGCGTCACGAGCACGGCACACAGCGCAGCAGCCTCTCGGCGCCACCTCAACCGCACGACCGCAAAGTGGTACAGACCAACGGCCGCGAGGCCCAGAACAACGGCGTTGACCGCGAGGAGCGCAGAGATGTTGTCCGGAAACTTTGGTGCGAGACGCCAGACGGCCGCCAGCAGCAAGGGAAACAGCGGGGGCTGGTGCGTTGCGGCGGGTTCTCCTGGCAGTCCGAGGTAGTGGAACCCATGCCCTGTTGCAATGGACTTCGCGAGGAGCGCGTAGCCCCCATCGTCGTGGAAGACGCCGACGACGTAGGGTTCGCTCGCCCACCATGCCACCAATGCAACGAGGATGAAAACGAGGCCTGGGAGAACGGTGAGCAGCCGCGAGTGTCGCGGTGCCACATCCATCGCGACTGCCGTCATGCCTCGACGCCGTACCGCGACAGCTTTCTGTAGAGCGTGGATGGATCGATGCCCAGTGCTTCGGCGGCGCGGCTCTTGTTCCCGCCTTCGCTCTGCAAGACCCACATGATGTAGGCGCGCTCCACGGCTTCGAGCGTGGGATTGGACGGCACACGATCCGCAACGAGCGGCTCGCTCACCCGCGCCGTCACGCGCTCGGGCAGCGAGCCGGGCTCGATCCGCTCACCGGGAGTGAGAATCACAGCGCGCTCGAGCGCGTTCTCGAGCTCACGCACGTTTCCGGGCCAGCCGTAGTTGACGAGCGCGTCGAGCGTGTCGCTCGACAACGTCTTCTGCGACTCCTGCCGCAACTCCGAAATGCGCTGAAGAAAATGCTCGGCGAGCAGCGGAATGTCGTCGGCACGCTGGCGCAGCGTGGGCAGGTGCAGCGCGATCACGTTCAGCCGGTAGTACAAATCAGTACGGAACGAGCCGCGGCGAATCTCTTCCTCGAGCTCGCGGTTGGTCGCGGCGATCAGGCGAACGTCGATCGCTTGCGGCTCGGTGCCACCGACGGGAATCACCTCGCGCTGTTGCAGCACGCGGAGCAGCTTGACCTGCGTCGCCGGTGTCGTCTCTCCGATTTCGTCGAGGAAGAACGTGCCTTTGGCAGCGGCCGTAAACAGCCCGCTCTTGTCCTTGATGGCGCCGGTGAACGAGCCCTTCACGTGACCGAACAACTCGCTCTCGAGCAGACTTTCCGGAAGCGCTCCGCAGTTGATCGACGCGAAGGTGCGCTCCGATCGCACCGAGAGCTCATGGATGTAACGCGCGATCACTTCCTTACCGGTCCCCGACTCGCCCTGAATGAGCACCGTGGACTCGGTGGGCGCGACCGTCTCGGCAAGACGCAGCACCTCGAGCCAGCTGCGACTGTTGCCGACGGGACGTGAGCCGGTGGGCCCCTCGCGGCGCTTGATCTCCTGCTTCAGCGAGCGATTTTCGATGCGCAGCTCACGATGCTCCGCGGCGCGCTTGAGGATCGCGAGCAACTCGTCGTTGCGGAACGGCTTCTGGATGTAGTAGAAGGCACCTTCGTTCACGGCCTGCATCGCCGATTGCAGCGTCGCCTGTGCCGTCATCAGAATCACCGGCGTATCGGGATCCTGCTGCTTCGCCGCGGCGAGGATCTCCACGCCGCCGACGTCGGGCATCCGCACGTCCGACAACACGATGTCCGGCTGAATGGCATAGAGCTGCTCGAGTCCGGCACGACCACCCTTGGCGGCGTGGACCGCGAAGCCGGAATTGCGCAGAAGAATCCCGAGCGACTCGAGGATGCCCGCCTCGTCGTCGACCACGAGTACGGAGGGAATGCGGTTGGCGCTCACGAGTAGACCGGTTTTGGTGAGAAGGTCGAGTGCGGCTCATGCCGCACCGCGCGTGGAGCAGACGGAAGAACGATGGTGAAGCGAGTGCCTGCGGCGCTGCTGTCGAGGAACACGAGCCCGCGATGCGCGTCGATGGCGCGATGGACTACCGCGAGACCGAGCCCGCTGCCGCCTGGCTTCGTGGTGAAGAACGGATCGAACAAGCGATCGCGAATGTCGAGCGCGATGCCGCCGCCCATATCGCTGAT
>JANMAY010000152.1:0-2838 GCA_031360095.1 Gemmatimonadaceae bacterium | reverse complement strand
AGGTGCTGATCCCTCGACTTCGCTCGGGATGACAACGCCGAAATGTCACCAGGGGCGGCATTCCGGGCAATGCCGACGGATCTAGAGCGCTTTCGCGCCCAGTTCGTCCCACAGCGTCGCGACGGCGCGCATTCCCTTGGTAAAATTCTCGACGCTCATCCATTCGTCCGGCGCGTGCGCGTTCTCACCGGGGAGTCCGAATCCGACGAGCAGCACGGGCGCGCCGAGAATCCGCTCGAAGTCGCCAACGACCGGAATGGATCCTCCTTCTCCGGTGACGACAGGCTCACGTCCAAAAGCCGCCGCGAGCGCGTTCCGCGCCGCATCGAAGAGCGGCCCGTTCAACTCGGCGCGCCACGGAAGGCCGCCGTGCAGGTGTGTCGCTTTCACCGTCACCCCCGCGGGCGCCACACGTGCGACGTGCGCGTGCATGAGGCGCTCGATCTCTACTGGATCCTGATCCGGAACCAGCCGGCAGCTCACCTTTGCCATCGCCTTTGCCGGCAGCACCGTCTTCGCGCCCTCGCCGATGTAGCCGCTGAGCAGTCCGTTCACTTCACACGTCGGGCGCGTCCACAGCTGCTCCAGCACGGTATAGCCTTTCTCCCCGCCGAGTGCCGGCGCGCCTGTCTCGGCGCGGAAGTGCTCGTCGTCGAAGGGCAGCGAGCGCATCTGCTCGCGGACGTGCCGCGGCCATTCGGCAACGGCATCGTAGAAGCCCGGAATGGCGATGCGTCCTTCGGCGTCGTGCAGGGTTGCGAGTATGCGCGCGAGCGCCATCGCCGGATTCACCACCGCTCCACCGTAGCTGCCGGAGTGGAGGTCCTGGGCAGGGCCCTGCACGTCGATCTGGAAATAGGCCAATCCACGCAGCGATGACAGCACGCTCGGCAGCCCCGGCGCGAACATCGCAGAGTCGGAGATGACGACGGCGTCGCATCGCAGGTCGGCCGCATGCGCTTCAATGAACGGCGCGAGGTGCTCGCTTCCGACCTCCTCTTCTCCTTCCGCGAGGACGATGACATTCACCGGAAGCGTTCCACGCACCTGCAGGTGTGCCTCGAGCGCCTTGATATGGAGGAACAGCTGGCCTTTGTCGTCGACGGAACCGCGGGCGAAGAGCTTGCCGTCGCGCACCACGGGCTCGAATGGAGGCGATGTCCAAAGCTCGAACGGTTCGGCGGGCTGCACGTCGTAATGCCCGTACACGAGGATGGTTGGCGCTCCGGCCGGCGCGCTTCGCCATTCACCCACCACAACGGGGTGTCCCGCGGTCTGATGCACGACGGCCTGTAAGCCCGCCTGGCGGAGCGCCGTCGCAGTCCATTCGGCGGCGCGCGACGTGTCGGCATTGTGCTCGGTACGCGCGCTCACGCTCGGAATGCGCAGATAGTCGAACAGCTCGCCCGTGATGCGTGCGTCGTGGGCCGTGAGATACGCGTCGAGGTCGGCCGGAACAGTTGACATGTGAACGCTTAAAGAATTTGCAGGTGCGGATTTCGAGGGTCGAGTATAATCATTGGTGATTCATTGCGGCGCGAATAGTCGCGCACGCCTGGATGCAGGTTCCTCCGATAGTTCGAGGGCGCCATGCCCAGCAAGACGAGTGTTCTTCGGGACGAGCTCAAGCAGACAAAGCCCTTCTCCTCGCCCGCGCACGAGGGGGTCTTGAGCATCCTTCGCACTGCGGCCCTGGTGCAGCGACATTTGTCGCAGGTCATCGAAGGGAGCGGCGTCACGATTCAGCAGTACAACGTCTTGCGGATCTTGCGCGGCGCGGGTGAAACGGGGCTTCCCACGCTGGCGATCCGCGATCGCATGATCGAGGAGGCGGCCGGCATCACGCGCTTGCTCGACAAGCTCGAGAGGGTTGGGTATGTGGTGCGAGAGCGCTCGACGCCCGACCGACGGCAGGTGCTCTGTCAGATTACCCCCGCTGGCCTCCGCGTGCTCACCGCATTGGACGAGCCCGTGGATGCCGCGAACTTCTTCGTGCTGGGAATGCTGGACGAGCAGGAAAAGAACACACTCATCGAGCTGCTCGGTGCGGTGCGCGCAGGATTCGTCGACGCGCCGGCGCAGGTCGCTCAGCGTCCATCGCGAACTGGCCAGCCACCGCGGTAGCCCTCGAGAATCCAGATGCGTCGCACGCTCACCGTGTCGCCTCCCCGGAGCAGCGGCGCAACGGCACCGCGCCGGACGCGTGCAAAGTGGGGCGCGAGGCGCGCTGCCATGTCGTGGGTTCCCGCCGTTTCATCGAGCGCAAGGATGAGGTCGTCGTCGAGCATCGCAACGAGCGGAAAGGTGGGCCAGAGCTCGTACTGATTGTGACGTCCTGAGAGACAGACGCAGAAGGTGGGCGGGTGATCGGGGAGGTGGTACGCGAGCTCACTCACGTCCTGATATCGATCCGCGCCCACCCAGGTGCGCGGCCCAAGCGCGCGTCGTGCTTCGCGCACTTGCGCGGTCATCCGATCCCAGCCGGCACTGCGAGCGATAGGGTCGCGCCGCGCCGGAAGTGGCAGCAGCGGAACGAGCGAGTGCACGTAGATGACGGCGCTCATCACCGCGGCGAGTGCGACGCCGCTTTTCAGCCACCTGCGCTCCCGTGATTCGCTCTTGGCCATGCTTATTCCCGCGGCAAGCAGGGCGATTGCTGGGATGTAGGATGGCGCTGGCCAATTCGCTTCCACCGGCCGGCGCAGCGCGCTGTACGCGAAGAACGCCCAGCTTCCCGTGGCGATGACACCGAGTGTGAATCGAACGTCGCTCGACGCCGAGCGCAGCGCGCGCCACACGGACCATGCGGCGAGTGCGAACAGAATTGGCGACACGAGC
>JANMAY010000150.1:0-1910 GCA_031360095.1 Gemmatimonadaceae bacterium | reverse complement strand
CCGTACGCCGAATGCGGCCCGCCGTGGATGTACAACACGAGCGGATACTTCTTCCCCGCCACGTATCCGTACGGCTTCATGAGCCAGCTCTCGATCTCCAGCCCGCCCACCGACTTGAACGTAAAACGCTCGGCATCGCTGAATGCGATTTCACTCGCGAGCTTGTCGTTGAAGCTCGTGAGCCGGCGCTCGTTCTTCCCATCCGCATCGGCGACGTACAACTCCGTGGGCTTGGTCATGCTCGTCGCGACGAACGCAACGCGCTTTCCTGACATGTCGTAGCTGAACCCACTCATGCGGCGACGTCCGCCGAGTAGCTGGGTTGCCTGCTTGGTGGCGGTGTCGAGACGAAAAAGGCCGGAGCTGCCACCCGCTTCGGCGTTGAACTGAATGCCGCCGTCGGCAAGCCACTCGACATTCGACGGCTCATACTTGAATGCTGGCGCGAGTGCATTCACCGGTGCTCCGCCGTCGACATCCACCAGATAGATCCGCGCCGACGACGTCCGTGTCGCACGACCGATGAACGCAAGGCGCTTGGAGTCGGTCGACCAGGTGAGATCGCTCTCTGCACCCATCCACCGCGCGACACGCTTTGGTTGACCGCCGTCCACACTCACGACGAAGATGTCCGTTTCGTTCTTCGGTGCTTCGTCGCGCTTGGCGTCGTACGGGAGAAAGGCGAGCGAGTCGCGCTCGTGCTCGACCACCGAATCGGGACGGAGCTCCACGTCGGCGACAAACGCGATCCATCGGCCGTCCGGACTCACCTTCACGCCGCGATGCGAGTAGTTCGCGTTCGTGAGCTGCTTCTTGTTCGAATCACCGAACGCCTGCACCCAGATCTGCGACGGATGCCACACGCGCGCCTCCTTCGGGCTCGCCACGAATCCGCGATCGTTCGACTTGAACGTCATGTCGGTAAAGTGCCGGCCGTCGAACCGCGCGGCGTTGGCGGGTTTGGTGATCGCGGCGAAGGGCGGGCGCGCCGTCGGCTGCATCTTGCCGAATGGATCGGCGTTCATCTTCGCCGAATCGACAACCGCGATGGTGTCAGCGTCGGACCACACGGCGAAGCGCAGATCGCGAGGAGTAGATCCGGCCGGATACTTCTCGAGCTGAGTGGCTTCGCCGCTCGGCTGATCCATGCGAATGGCCCACGTGCTTCCCTTTCCGCCTGCGCGCGTGGAAGTGAAGAACAACAATCGTCCGTCCGGCGACCACCGCGCCGCGCTGCTCTCGGTGCTCGGCGACGTGAACCGCTGCGGCTCGCCGCCAGCGGTGGGCACGAGCCAGATCTCATTGTGCCGCTTGTTCTCCGCTTCGCGCACCGTGGTCACGGTGAAGGCGATTCGAGAGCCATCGGGCGACATGGCTGGCGCGCTCAGTGTGGTGAGCTTGTACCAGTCGTCGGGCTGGAAAGGGCGCTGCTGAGCCAGAGCGGGAGCCGCGAGTAAGAGCAGGAGTGCAGCGGCGCGTAGAGGGGTCATGGGGTTCTGGAGGAAGGAGCCGCGCGTGCGGCGAACGGAGTGCGGCGTACCGCGTGATCGTACGGGGTGCAGCGAGCTGCGTGGTCGTGAGGGGAGCGGCGGTGTACGGCGTACGGCGTGCGGCGCCGTCCGCCACACGACCACCCCGTGCGCCATCGCCTCACGAGCCCCCGTACTCCGCACGCCGTACGCCGCATGCCGCGTCACGAGCCGCCGCACCCCGCACCCCGCACGCCCTAGCTAGAAAAATACGCGGCATTCTCTTCAATGTACCCCCGCGTCAGATCGCACCCATACGCCGTCGCGCTCCCCTTCCCCACGCCGAGCGTGACCTCGATGTCCACGACCTCCGCGCTCAACGCTTTGCGAACGGTGGCCTCGTCGAACTCCTGCCGCTGACCCTGGCGCAGCACCACGTGC
>JANMAY010000124.1:0-13432 GCA_031360095.1 Gemmatimonadaceae bacterium | reverse complement strand
CTCACCGAGCAGATGGCCGGAAGCGCTTCGCCGCGAAACCCGAAGCTGGCGACACCAACGAGATCCGCGGCCGCACGAATTTTCGAGGTGGCGTGTCGCTCGAGGGCGAGGAGCGCATCGTCGCGCTCCATGCCGGTGCCGTCATCGCTCACGCGAATGAGCAGACGCCCTCCCTCTTCGACCGCCACATCGACGGCCGTTGCGCCCGCATCGAGCGCATTCTCCACAAGCTCCTTCACGGCCGAGGAGGGCCGCTCGACGACTTCGCCGGCGGCGATCTGATCCGCGACGGCGGAGGGGAGAACGGCAATGCGCGCCATTGATGAATGCTATCCGGCGTGTGACGCGCGGGTCAATCGCGCGCTGCAGCGATGATACGTGCGCTCAGTCGTCGACGGGGGACGCGTCGAGTAGCAGCACGCCGGCCACTGGTACCCAGCCCGCACGATCGCCGTCGAGCGCGATGCGCACCCACGCCCCTTCGCGCGCACCAAGGCGACCAGTTTCGCCGCCGGTGCCCGCGGCACGGGCCGCGGACGACGAGGGTGCGTCGAGCAACGGTCGACTCGTGCGCAATACGGCGAGACCGCGCGGATCGAGCCGGTCGCGCGTTTCCAGCGTCGCGGCCAGGCTCACCGTTGCAATCACCACCGCCGCGCCAGCGAGCGCGCGTGCGTGTCGCGGGCGGCGCGAACGGGGAAGCGCGAGGACGCCCCACGCAGCCAGCCACGCACCGAGCGCCGCGAGGGCCACCGCGTTCACCGGCACGGGCGGCACGAACCCGTGAGCACCCAGCACGGCAGGTTGCACGATGCTCAGTCGTTCACGCGCGTCGGCGTCGAGCGGATCGAGGCGAAGCGCCCGCTGCCATCCGCGCGCCGCCGCCGCACTATCCCCCCTCGCCCACGCGGCGGTTCCCAGATTCACCCACGCATCAACGGCGCGTGGTGCTCGCCCCACGACGCGCGCGAAGTGGCGTTGCGATGCCGAGAATGCCCCCCGATCGTACGCCTGAACGCCGTCCTGGAACGCGCGGTCGGCGCTGCTCGGCAGCGCGAGCGCCACCGCCGCGATGCTGCCGGCAAACGCACAGACGATCGTCAGCGTTCGTGTCGCTGCTGCAATGCGGCCAGCGGGAAGAGCTTGCGCGTCGATCGCGCGGACGAGCGACACAGCATCCAGCAGCGCGGCGTCATCGACATGACCGGTCGCGGAAAACGCCGCCTCATCCAGCCGTGTGAGCAGCACTTCAGCCGCAGCGGCCGTGCGCTCGGTCACGCCGGCCAAGCGGAGCGCGCGTCCAAACTCGTCGGCACGCGTAGGACGTGTCGCCGTGGGCACCCGCTCGCCGACGGCTTGGAGAAAGAGGCGTCGCACGTCGCGCGGCGGAGGCGGCGTCGACCGCGCTGCATCGCGGAGGCGAGCCGCCGCCGAGGGACCCCCCGACCGTCGGCGGGTGACGTCGCGCAGTCGGCGCAGTGCGGCCGGCGCGGGCGTAATGGCGAGCAACAGCCAGTACCACGGCTGGGATGGCACGGGCATTTCCTTCTCGTCGCGCAGCGTCCGACGAATTCCGTATCGCGCGACGGGTGCGGAGTCGACCGACGCAAGCGGTGCGACGGCGATGTCGAGCGAGAGCGGGGTGGTGCGCGCAACGAGATAGTCGCGCGATGCGACGTCGAAGTATGGGTACTCGAGCGCGCGCACGACTTGCCGTCCCGCGCGGCGGGGGGTGAGAAGCCAGTCGAATTCTTTCGTCCCTCGCACGATGTCGCGCGACGTGTCTACCTGCACGCGTTCGCCGCCCGTCGCGATCGACGCCCACGCCACGTCAAACGACGGACGTGGCCAGAGCTTCACGTTCCCCGTGCCCTCGAGACGCAGGGTGAGCACAACAGGATCGCCCATGCGCGCCTGCGAGGTCGATAGACGGACGGTGGCGTCGATCGAACCAACGGCGCCCGCGAAATCCACGGGGCGCTTCGCCACTGGAACGTCGGCCGCGACGAATCGCACCGTATCCGTCCGCAGCTCGAAGCTTTCCTCTCGCGAGAAGAACGACGTCGACAGCGGGAGCGAATAGGTGAGCGCTGCGGGAGCAATTGCCGTCCGTCCCGCAAACAGGGGAAACAGCGCGCGCCGGTACGACAGCGTCTCGAAGCATCGCCGGCCCACGCGCGTCAAGGCGGCAGGTGCGGCCAGATCGTACGCCAACACGCCCGGCATCTCGGGGGGAAAGAATGTGGGATTGCGTCGCAATCGCAGCCGCGCGGCCTCGTTCAGCTGAACGTCGACCACGTAGTCGACCTGCTGGCCTACGAACAGCGTATCACTCGCATTCCTCGCCGCGCCCCGGTCGAGCCATGCCCGCACGATGACGGTTGGAGCCAGCACCCCCGACGGATGCGCCTCGAGTGATGACGGCGCCGCACTCGCGCGCAGCGTCCCCACGCTCGCAACAAACACGGGCAGCTCGACGTGGCCCACACCGTCGGTGGCGAACGTGAATGTCGCCTCGGTGAGCGCAGTCGATCGACCTGCGCCGTCGCGCTCGAACCGAGTGCTCTCGACCCTGCGCAACAGCTGCAGCGATCCGGTGCTCGGTGGCGGAGTAATGCGCGGCGCGACGATGCCCGATGCGCGCGCGGCCACCGTCACCTCGAATGGCACACAGGTAGTCGCCGTGTCGGGCGCATGCGCGAACACGGCGAGTTGAGCGAACAGCAGCAGTCCGCTCACGCGAGACTCACCAGTCCTTGCCGCCCGGAGGAGGCTCCGGCCGATTCTGCTTTTGCTTCTTGCTTTGGACGTCGCGCTCCTCGCGCTCCGCGCTGCCGAGGAGCTGCTCGGCTTGACGCTGGGCGAGCGTCGGCTGCGGCTTGGGTTGCTGCTCCGCAGGCGCGGGGGCGGCGTTGGATTGTCCGCCGCCTCCCCCGCCTCCTCCCTTCTTCTCCTTTTCCAACGCCAATTCGTAATTCCATTTCGCGTCGGGATCGGAGGGGCGCTGGAGCAGCACGCGTTTGTACAATGCGAGCGTCGCTTTCAACTCGGCGGAGGCTGAATCCCCTTGAGCAGCACGACCCCGGATCAGGTGCGCCAGCCCGCCGTTGAAACGCGCGCGGTACTGGATTTCAGCATCCGCCTTTTCCGCGGCGCGCTCGAGGATTTCCGCGGCGGACGTTGTTGAATCGGCCGCGAGCAGCGCGGTGCCGTAGTTGTACAGGGCGGCAGGGGTCCGGTCGCCCTGCTGGACGACCTTGCCAAGCAGCATGACGGATCGTCGGTAGTCTTTCGCCGCGTACGCGGCCACGCCATCCGCTGCTTCGCGCGGCGGCGCGCAGGCCGACAGCGCAATTGTCCCGACCAGGGCCGCGGCGAGCGCGGTCTCTGCCGAGGCGGGGCGACGACGGCGACGTCCGCGACGACCCGCGAGCATCGTGTCGAGCCAAAGGAGCAGAATGGCGGGCACGAGAAACCAGTGAAAGCGGGGTGTCAACGTTTCGCCTGTCTGCGTCGTGCGCGATCCGGTGCGCAGCTTGGAGAGCGCCGCCTTGATCCGCGTCGCTTTGTCCGTCGCTTCGGCGGGAATGAAGGTACCGCCCGCTGCCTGTGCGGCCGCTTGGAGCAGCTCGGGGTGGTACTTGGTGATGACGACCTGACCGTTCTCATCTTTCTTCTCGGTCTGGACGTTGCCCTCGCGGACGGGAATCGTACTGCCCTGCGGCGTACCAAATCCCACGGTCACGAGGCTGACATTTTGCTCGGCGGCCTTGCGCGAGATGGCGAGCAATTCCTCCTGCGGCTCGAACCCTTCTCCGTCGCTCAGCACGACGAGCGCGCGATCGGCGCCGCTTTTCGTGAGCGCGAGCAGGCTGATGCCCTGCGAGATGGTCGACGCGAGCGAGCTGCCCGCCTGCCCCACGACGCTCGGATCGAGGTTGTCGAGGAAGAGATCGAGCGCACCGCCATCGACCGTGATCGGGGAGAGCACATAGGAACGCCCAGCGAATGCCAGCAGTCCGACGCGGTCGCCGGGACTGATTGCGCGCAACCGCCGAATTTCCTGCTTCACCCGCTCCAACCGGTTCGGCTTCTCGTCCGTGGCGAGCATCGAGAGCGAGGCATCCACCGCCAACACGAGGTCGACGCCACTCGATTTGACGAGCGTGCGCTCGTGTCCCCACCGCGGACCGGCAATGGCGACACCAGCCAGCGCAGCGGCCAATCCGAGACGCGTCGCGCGCCATGCACTGCCGACGAACGCCGATGGCGGGATCAGCCGGTGCACCACTTCGAGCGCGCCAAACCGCGCGAGTCGCTGCTCGCGGCTGGCGTGCGCGCGCCGCAGCAACAGGGCGAACACGATGGGCAGCACGAGTGCGAGCGGCAGAAGCCACGGGTACTCGACCCACGTAGCGAGCGATGCGAACGAGACGTTCATGGAAGGTTCATGGGAGCGGACCTTTCCACGCCAGCAGCAGCAGTTCGGCGCCTAGCGCAATCAGCATCGCGCCCAGCGGCCAACGGAACAGCTCGGAGTAGCGCACGTACGTGCGACTGCGCACCGGGGCGCGCTCGAGTTGATTGATCTGCTCGGTGATGCGCTGCAGCGCGGCGGCATCTCGCGCGCGGAAGTAGCGGCCGCCCGTCATGGTGGAGACGTCGGTCAGCAGCGCATCGTCGATGTCGACCCGCTGCATCTCGTAGCGGAGGCCGAACAATCCGCGCCCCACCGGAACCGGCGCCATGCCCTCTGTTCCGACGCCGATGCCATAGATCTTGATCCCGAACGCGGCGGCCGCCTTCGCCGCCGTACGCGGATCGATCGAGCCGCGGTTGTTCACGCCGTCGGTGAGCAGGACCATCACCCGCGAAGTGCCGGGCGCGTTCTTGAGACGATTCGCCGCTGTCGCGATTGCGGTGCCGATCGCGGTGCCGTCTTCGAGCTGGCCGGGCTGCATGTTGTCGAGCGCCGCCTGGACCACGGGGTAGTCGGTCGTGAGTGGAACTTGCGTGAGGGCTTCACCCGAGAATGCGACGATTCCGATACGGTCGGATGTTCGGGACGCCACGAACTGCTTGACCTTCGCGCGTGCGACCTCGAGCCGGTTCTGCGGCTGGAAGTCCAGTGCGAGCATGGAGCTCGAGATGTCGAACGCGATCACGATATTGATGCCTTCGCTCGTCGATGTCTCCGCGTGCGCGCCTGAGCGTGGACGTGCAAGGGCAAGGATCCCGCTCGCCAGCGCGAGGTTGCGGAGCACCGCGAGTGCACGTGCCCATCCGCGTCCGGCGCGTGGGCCGCGCGCGAGTACCGGCACACGCGAGAACACGATTGCCGACGGCGTGCGCCGACGCGCGACGATCCACCACAGGGGTAGCAGCAGCAGGAGCAGCAGCCACCAGGGCGACGCAAACTGGAGGGCGCCGAGGTCGATCATGCCGCCTGCTCCTGCGTGGGCGACGTCGACGGCTTTGCCGCTTCGAGAGCGGCCGCCCGCTCATGCTCCTGCTTCACGATCGCTTTTGCTTCTTCGCCGACGGCACGCGCGCGGTCTGGCGAGATCGGAGCCGCTGCGAACTTCACCGCATCGGCGTCGTCGAGCACGCGATGCAGCGCATCATATTGGACGGTGGGCGCGCCGCGGACGACGCGCAGCAGCTCCTGGCTCGTGTGCGCGAGCGACGCGTCATCGATGCGATCGGCGAGATAGCGGCGGGCTACATCGGTCATGAGCGCTGCATGGCGGCCCGGTTCGCCCGCGCCGATCAGGCTCAATCGTTCCACGCGCTCGAAGGCGGCCGTCGCGTCAGCGTAGGGATCGCCGATCGCCGTCGCGGGTCCGCGCCGGCGCCGTGCCCACCACCACGCTCCAAGTCCGATGGCAGCCAGGGCGGCCGCGGCGGCGGCCCACCACCACCATGGGATCGGCACACGCGGCGCCAGCAACGCGCGCGCGGGCTTCGGCACACGGAGCGTCGTATCGGCCGGCAGGACAGATCGCACGAA
The DNA here is from genome assembly GCA_031360095.1 of Gemmatimonadaceae bacterium. Taxonomy (GTDB): domain Bacteria; phylum Gemmatimonadota; class Gemmatimonadetes; order Gemmatimonadales; family Gemmatimonadaceae; genus AG11. The sequence continues at coordinate 7,422 of JANMAY010000124.1, read as the reverse complement.
CAACGACGGCAGTGTCAATGCCACGCGGCGCTCGCCATCGTCGGTCTGCACGAGCACCTCTCCCAGCTTGATTGGCTGCCGGCCAACATCCCACGCGGCCATTCGATAGGTCGCAACGCGATCCGCCGCCGAGGCGGAATCAGCGCCGTTCGTGACGGTGGGTGGTTCGAGCGACTGCACTGGTCCGAGTGAATCCACCGCGGTGGGGAAGTTGATCGTTGCACCCTGCGGCGCCCGCACGCGAACACGCACCCGCACGACGTCGCCAACCGTGACCGTATCCCGATCGATCGTCACACCGGCCTGCACCGGAATGTCCGGCTGCTGTGCGCCAAGTGCGAGGCCGCCGGCAACCAAGGCCGCGAGGCCAGCGCACAGAGCGCACATCAGAGAGCGCATGTTCACCGGCGCCGGCCACGCGTCTCGCGCGTGCGGAAAAATTTGATCAGCGGATCGACGACGCCGGCGTCTGTGCGCACCGGGATCTCGTCGATCGCCAACCTCCGCAGCAACCGTCGCCGCGCATCCAGTTCCGCGGTGACGGCCTCGGTGAACCGTGCACGGACGTCGGGGTCGCTGGTGTCGACGTTCAGCGTCTCGCCGGTCTCTGGGTCGACGAAGCGCGCCAAACCGATATCGGGAAGGACTTGCTCGCTGGGGTCGTCGACCGTCACCGCAACGACGTCGTGGCGCTGTGCGAGGAGCTTGAGCGGCTGCTCGAGATTCTCTGCCTGAAAGTCGGAGACAACGAAAATGATCGCCTTGTGCGACAGCATCTTGCCCGTGTACTCCAAGGCGGCGCCCAACTCGGTACCGCGTCCCTCTGGCTCGAACACCAGCAGATCGCGGATGAGCCGAAGCGCGTGCCGGCGTCCTTTGCGCGGCGGGACCACGTGCTCGATGCGATCGGTGAAGAGCACAGCGCCCACGCGATCGTTGTTCCGTATCGCGGACATCGCGAGGACGGCGGCGAGCTCACTCGCCAGCTCGCTCTTGAAGCGCATCCGCGTGCCAAAGCGCTCGGAGCCGGACAAATCCACGGCGAGCATGACCGTCAGCTCGCGTTCCTCGATGTAGCGCTTCACGTACGGCTTCCGCATGCGCGCCGTCACGTTCCAATCGATGGAGCGCACTTCGTCGCCGGGCTGGTATTCGTGCACCTCGGAAAACTCCATCCCCTGCCCCTTGAACACCGAGCGATATTCGCCGGTGAAGAGCGAGTTCACGAGTCCGCGCGTGCGCAGTTCCAGTAACTTGACCTGCCGCAGAATCTCCGGCGGCACACCCTTGCTCGCGGTTTTGCTCGCCGCGGCGCTGCGCTGCTCGCCTCGCCGAACGGGCGCGAGCGGACTCACGGACTCTCGACTTTCGCCAGCACACGCGTCACGATCTGATCGCTCGTGACCTCCTCCGCCTCCGCCTCGAACGTAGTGAGCACGCGATGGCGGAGGACGTCTGGCGCAATCGCCTTCACATCGTCCGGCGTGACGAACGCGCGCCCGCGCAGGAACGCGTGCGCGCGAGACGCTTGTGCGAGCGCGATCGTGGCGCGCGGACTCGCGCCGAACTCGATCAGCGGCGCGAGATCCTTGAGTCCCGCCGCCTCCGGCTCGCGCGTCGCATGCACGATGTCGACGATGTAGTCCACGATGCGATCGTCCATGTAAAGATCGGCGATGCGACCGCGGGCCTCGAGAATCGCGCCGGGCGTGGCGACATGCTTGATGTCGATCGCATGGCCGCTCGCCATGCGGCGCATGATTTCCTTCTCTTCGTCGCGCGTCGGGTAGCCGACGCGAAGCTTGAGCATGAAGCGGTCGACCTGCGCCTCGGGCAGCGGATACGTGCCTTCCTGCTCGATGGGATTCTGCGTCGCGAGCACGAGAAACGGCTCCTCGAGCTTGTACGTCGTCCCGCCAATGGTGACCTGCTTCTCCTGCATCGCTTCGAGCAGCGCGGCCTGCACCTTGGCCGGCGCGCGGTTGATCTCGTCGGCGAGGATGATGTTGGCGAAGATGGGACCCTTCTTCACCAGAAATTGGCCCGTCGACTGATCGTAGATCTGCGTGCCCACGACGTCCGCGGGCAGCAAGTCGGGGGTGAACTGGATCCGCGAAAAGCTCGTGGCGATGGTTTCCGCGAGCGTGCGCACCGTCAACGTCTTCGCGAGGCCGGGCACGCCCTCCAGCAACACGTGGCCGCCGGTGAGAAGGCTGATCAACAGCCGGTCGATCATGTACTCCTGCCCGACGACGCGAAGGGCGACCTGCCGGCTCACATCCTGAATCAGGCGCGCATCAGCGCTGGACGACGACGACACTTGCGTGGCCATAGAGAGCGATACCCGTAACGGTTAATCGTGATCCATCGTGAACCCTGAACCGTTCACAGTCGTTCCAGCGCCGCGCGCTCCGCCTTCGTCAGCGACCTCACCTTTCCCACAGCCAAATCGCCAAGCTCGACCGGTCCGAATTTCACACGCACGAGTCGGTCCACCTCCAGACCGAGCGCTTCACAGAGGCGTCTCACCTCGCGGTTCTTTCCTTCGGCGATGGTGATCGTGAGATCCCAGCGGCCGCGTCCAACGCGTTGCGCCGACACGCGCTTTGGCCGCACGAGGCCGTCCTCGAGCTCCACTCCATACCGGGCTTCTTCCGCCGCGCGATCCCCCTCGCCGAGCACGGATGCAACGTACGTGCGCTCGATCTCCGCACTGGGATGCGTGAGCTTGTTCGCCGCGCGGCCATCGGTCGTCAGCAGCAACACACCTTCGGTGAGGAAGTCGAGCCGGCCGACATAAGTGAGACCCGGGCGTTTGGGTACGAAATCGAACACCGTCTGACGGCCTTCGGGATCATGGCGCGTCGTGATCACGCCGGCCGGCTTGTGCAAGACGAACCACTCCAGCGGTGCGGGCGCGGCAACGCGATCGCCATCCACGGTAATGACGTCGCGATCCGGATCGACGGTTTGGCCCACCTGCGCGAGTGCGCCATTCACGCGCACCCGGCCGTTGGCGACCAGCTCTTCGGCTTTGCGCCGAGAGAGTACGCCCGCGCGCGCGAGTGCGCGCTGGATCCGCATCTGCTCGGCCATCAGAGCGCGCGCGGCTCGGCGCGCAGCGCGACCGCCAGCTCATCCGAGCGCGGCAGCTCTTCGAGATGGCGGAGTGCGAAATATTCCAGAAAGATCGGTGTCGTCCCGTAGAGCAGCGGCCGGCCCATCCCTTCCCCGCGTCCCACGACGTCGATGAGTCCGCGTTCGTGCAATGACTTGAGCACACTGCCCACCGAGACGCCGCGAATCTCTTCGATTTCCGCGCGGCCAATCGGCTGCCGATACGCGATGAGGGCGAGCGTCTCCAACGCTGCGGCGCTCAGCCGCGCCGGGCGCGACGCCAGCTGCGCGCGCTCGATGGCTTCCGTGTATTCGGCACGGGTGAGGATCTGCCATCCGCCGCCGATTTCGGTGAGCTCCACGCCGTGGCCGTCCACGTCGTAGTGCTCGCGCAGCTCGTCGAGCGCGGCGGCAACCGCCGCTTTCGACGCATCGCCATCGAGCGCGGCCAATTCGTCGGTCGGAATTGGGCGTGCGCTGGCGAACAGCGCCGCTTCAAGCAGCTTCGCTAGCGGCGTCACTCGTAATCTCCACGTCGGCAAAGGGTGTGGGTTGCTGCACGCGGCATTCCCCGAGTTTGGCCATCTCGAGCAGCCCGAGCAGCGTCGAGAGAATCTGCCACGGCTCCGCCTCGGGTGACACGATCTCCGACCACCACGCATGCGCACGCAGCGCGAGCAGCGCACGAATGACGGCAATCGCACCCGGCACGTCGACGGCGCGCGTAATGACGTCGTGCACCGAGGGTTCTTTGGCAACGCGGAGAATGCGGTCGACGGCGGCGAGCAGTTCGCTCAACGAGAGCGCGAGCGGTGCCTCCGCTGGCGCGGCTGCTTGCGGAACGTACGCTCGCGCGAAGCGGTTCCGCCGCTCTTCCCCCGCTCGCTCGAGCACGTCGACGACCTCGCGCATCTGTTGGTACTCCAGCAGGCGCCGAACGAGCTCCGCGCGCGGATCCTCCCAGTCTTCCGCTCCGTCAGTGCGCGGCAACAGCATCTGCGCCTTGATGCGAAGAAGGCGCGCCGCCATCTCGAGATACTCGGCCGCTTCATTGAGCTGGAGCGTGCGAATGCGCAGCAGGAACTGCTCCGCCACGCGCGCGATCGGAATGTCGTAGATGTCGACTTCTTCTTCGCGGATCAACGTCAGCAGCAGGTCGAGTGGTCCGGAAAACTCGGAGAGCTCGATCACGAACGACGCAGGTGCGGCGCCGTCGAAGGCGGCGTTGCGGAAGGCGGCGCTCTCGATCACTGGAACCACTGCGCGGTTGCGGGCACGAGGAAGGCCGACACCGCGGCAAGAATCTTCTCGATCGCGAGACCGGCTGGATAGTACCACGCCTGCAACACCCGCTGGCCCATGAACAGCAGCAGGATGAGCACGACGAATCCATATCGGCCAAACTGCACGTACCGGATCGCGAGCGGTCGCGGCAGGAGATACTTCATCACGTGCGAACCGTCGAGCGGAGGAATCGGCAGCAGGTTGAACGAGATGAGGGAGAAGTTGAGCACGATCCCCCATGCGAGCATGGCTTGGAGAATTCCGATCGTCGGACCGAGCGCCGGCGCCGCGCGTCCAAGCAGTCCGACGAGGACGATGACGAGGGCACAGAGCAGTGCGATCACCAGATTGGTCGCCACTCCCGCCAGCGATACGATGATGTCTCCGCTGCGAATGTGCCGATAATTGCGCGGATCCACCGGCACCGGTTTCGCGCCTCCGAACACGACGGCTCGGCCGAACATCGACGAGCCGGTCAGCATGAGGAGCGGAAGGATGATCGTCAGGTACGGGTCGATGTGCTTGATCGGATTCCAGCTGAGCCGCCCCGCCTCGAGTGCGGTGCGATCACCTTGCTGCAATGCGGCATAGCCGTGTGCGATCTCGTGCGCGATCACCGAGAAGAGCAGGACGGGTGCGACCAGCAGGATCGTTTGAAGAGTATGCAACTGGGGCGGGCGAGATCGACGGCCACACCTGCGAGCCAGGGGTGCGCAACGGTGGGAAGGTAGCCGTGACGCCAAGGCCAGTAAAGCGCCGCGGCTAGAGCCCAACGCAATGTCGTTGCTTGACTTCGCCCCATTTCCCGGGTAGGTTGAGGGCTCGCCACTGTCGCGAGCTCTACCGAATTATTGGAGATTTTTGTGCCGAATATCGCGTCCGCCAAGAAGAACATGCGGAAGACCCGCGCCGCAACGGTCCGCAACCGCGCGCAGCGTTCCGCGCTCCGCACCGCTCTCAAAAAGGCGAAGTCGCCCACAGCGACTGCCGAAGAGCGGCTGGAGGCGGTGAGTCTGCTCGATCGTGCCGCACGCAAGGGTCTCGTTCACAAGAACCTCGCTGCCCGGCAGAAGAGCCGCATGGCCCACCACGCCGCAGCCTGACGCTCCGTTCCAATGGAAACGTGCCGGTCGGCGTCTGCCGACCGGCACGTTCGTTTTTACTGAGCTGAGCGGCTAGAGCGACGCGAGTTCCGCCCCGCAGCGCTCGCAGTACCACTCGGTGGGATAGTTCATCGCGCCGCACTCGCCGCACTTGAGCGTTTTCGCGCCGTCGAGCTTGTCGCGCAACACGATCGGAACGTTCCCACTCACGTTCGCCGCCAATGGCGTGTTCTGTTCACGCTCCAACTCCACGGCGAGTGCGTCGAGCGGCGTCTTTCGTCGCTCGCTCAAGTTCATGATCGGCTCTTCCGTTGCCCGCGAGGCAAAGCTGTCGCGTCGCGCAGTTTCGTCGCCGCGGTCCTTGGGACCCGACTCCATCGCGCCGGAGGGCGTATCAACCACCGAGCTCAGAAATGCCAGCTCGTCGAATCGGCTCGCACGGGTGGGCGTGCCCGTGCCCGGTGCCGGCGGAAGTGCTGCGGGTGGAACGATCGCCGGGGCAGCCTCGGCCGCCGCGATCGGGACGTGCTGCTCCGCGTCGGTCACTTCACTCACTGCGGCGCTGGCGGGTTCGCCAGGAGCGGGAATCGCCGCCGACACGCGCGGCGCGATGTCGGCCGGGACCGCTGCCTCGACCGGCGCGGGAGGCACGGGGCGCTCAGCGTCCCGGAGAAGCTCTCGCGTGCGTGCCAGCTCCTCATCGATGTGGCCGTGTCGCTGGGCAAGATCGGCAAGTCGCGCGTCGCTCGCGCCGGCCGTCCGCTCCCACTCCTCGGGCGAGAGCTCGCCGACATGGGCGCGAAGCTCCGCTTCGGCACGCTCATCTTGTGCTTTCTGCCGCTCTTCAGACAATCCGCCCAATCGCACGATGAGCGATTCCATCTCGTGGCGGAGTCCATCCGCATGCGCGGTCAGCTGCCCGAGCACCGCCTCGAGGCGCGCGGCGTAGTCGGCGTGGACGCGAGCGAACACGTGCTCGGGCGTGAGGTGCTTGCGCGCCTCGAGCGCGGCGATCCACGACTCGAAGCGGCGGCGCTCGTCCATGAGCGCGCTCACCGCGACAATGCTCGCTCCCTCTTCGGGCGCCGCAGCTCGCGCAGCACTGTCGCGCCGAGTCTCATCCTTCTTCATCGATCCTCTCCCACGTCGTGACTCGTTTCCACCGCAGCCGAGGTCGCGCGGCGCGCAACACGCAACGCCTCAGCCTCGTGCGGCGCAAGTGCATTCACGCGACCGAGGGTTCGCGCCGTGAACAGAATACGCGCCGTGTGCTCCAGACTCTCCATTCGCTGATGCGCAAGAAGCAGCGACGATCCCACCGTCGTGGCCCCATGATTGGCCAACAGAAACCCGTCGTGATGCGCCAGAAAAGGCTCCAGAGCGTCGCCGAGTGCTGGCGTGCCCGGTGCCGCGTACGGCACGAGCGGCACGCCTCCGAGCAGAAAGATACTCTCGGGAAGCACGTCGTCCATGAAGTCGAGCCCGGCGACGCCGAACCCCGTTGCGACCGGTGGATGTGCGTGCACGACGGCGTGGACATCGGGACGACGCGCATAGATGCGCAGGTGCATCTCGACCTCTGACGACGCGAGCGCGCCCCGCGATACCCGACGACCACCGGAATCGAGCTCCACGAGGTCCTCCACTGTCACGTCCACCTTGCATACTCCCGCCGGTGTGACGAGCACATGTCCGCTCGGGAGACGAATGCTGACGTTGCCATCCTGGCCCGCAATGAGACCCTTCGTGTACAGCCGCTGGCACACGACCACGATGCTGCGAGCAAGCGCATCGCGCGACACGTCAGCTGGTGCGGCGATAGACGATGCGGCCATCGACCACCGTGCACTCCACGCGGCCGCGCAGCTCAATCCCCGCATACGGCGTGTTGCGGCCCTTCGACCGGAACTGAAGCGGA
>JANMAY010000115.1:0-2075 GCA_031360095.1 Gemmatimonadaceae bacterium | reverse complement strand
GCTGCTGCTTGGCCGCATAGGCTTCGGCCGCGTCGCGTACCCACGTACCGTTTACATGGGCGTCGCGGCGTGCGGCCATGCGCTCGCGATTGCATGGTCCGTTACCGGAAATCACCTGTTGAAACTCGGCCCAGTCGATCTGCCCGAACTCCCAGTGCTCGCCCTCCGCGCTGTAGCGCAGATCTGGATCGGGAACGGAGAGGTTGAGGGCCTTCGCCTGCGGAATGGTGAGATCCACAAACCGCTGCCGCAGGACATCGTTGCTCTCGCGTTTAACGCGCCAGCGCATGAGTTCCGCCGAGTTGGGCGACGCTCCGTCGCTGGGTCCGAACATCATCAACGAGGGCCACCAGAACCGGTTGACCGCGTCCTTCACCAATTGGCGCTGGGCACCCGTGCCCAATGCGAGCACCGTGCAGATCTCGTAGCCCTGGCGCTTGTGGAAGTTCTCTTCTTTGCAGATCCGGATCATGGCGCGCGCGTACGGCCCGTAAGAGGTCTTGGCCAGCATAGTCTGATTCACGATCGCCGCGCCGTCCACGAACCACCCGATGCAGCCCATGTCGGCCCAGCTGAGGGTCGGGTAGTTGAAGATGCTCGAATACTTTGCCTTCCCGGTGAGCAGCTGGTCCACCAGCTCGCCGCGGTCGACGCCGAGCGTCTCCGTGCCGCAGTAGATGTAGAGCCCGTGTCCGGCTTCGTCCTGGACCTTGGCGAGCAGCGTCATCTTGCGCCGGAGGCTCGGCGCGCGTGTGATCCAGTTGCCTTCGGGCAGCATGCCGACGATCTCGGAGTGCGCATGCTGCGACATCATCCGGATGAGCTGGGTGCGGTATTTCTCCGGCATCCAGTCCTTGGGCTCGATCGTCTCGCCGGCGGCGATCCGCGCCTCGAATGCCGCGACGCGCTGGCGCTCGTCGTCAGGGGTGTCGATGTTCTGCATGGGCGCGCGATCCGGTTGCAGGAGGCCCGCGTAACTCCGTGTAAATTAACTGTCTTGCAGGGTGGCGGGGAGGGTCGGTTCGGTGCCGTTTTTTTGGATGGAGAGATTGTCGCGGCGGAGCGGCCGGCGTGCGAGGTGGAGTTTGAACGGGATGTTTTCGGATTTCACGGATTGAACGGATCAAATCGGATCAAGCTCCGGGACGACTGACCGCGCGGTGAGCGACGAATGTTTTATAGACGTAGGGAAGAAAGAATTTATGAAAAAGACAACATGAAAAAGTTTGATCCGACAGATCCGTAAAATCCGTAAAATCCGTTTGCTTTTTTGAATGTTATTGCTCGCCCTGCACAAGTGCCGCTCCAGCGCACATGCACCAGCAGGAACTCGCAGAATCCTCCCGCCGCCAGGATATGACAGACAGCGGAACAGTGGCCACCCAGATCGCCGACGGCATCGCGACCGTCCGCTTCGCGCACCCAAAGGGCAACTCGCTTCCGAGTGCGCTCCTGGCGAACCTGGCCGAGACGATTCGCGCGCTCGGCGACGAACGGGGCGCGCGGGTGGTCGTGCTGCGCAGCGAGGGGACGGGACCGTTCTGCGCCGGCGCGTCGTTCCCGGAGCTCCAGGCGATCGCGGACGAGCGGGCGGGGAAGCGGTTCTTCATGGGTTTCGCGACGCTCATCCTCGCGATGATCCGCTGCCCCAGGCTCATCGTCACCCGCGTGCACGGAAAAGTGGTCGGCGGTGGGGTCGGGATGGTCGCCGCCTCCGACTACGCGCTGGCCACGGGGACGGCCGCCGTGCGGCTCAGCGAGCTCGCGGTGGGGATCGGCCCGTTCGTCGTCGGACCGGTCATCGAGCGCAAGGTCGGCCTGGCGGCGTTCAGCGCGCTGGCGGTCGACGCGGACTGGCGGGACGCGCGCTGGGCCGAGACGCACGGGTTGTACGCGTCGCTGTACCCGACGGCTGACGAGCTCGACCGTGCGGTCCTCGGCATTGCCGAGCGGCTGGCCGCAAGCAATCCGGAGGCGATGTCGCGGCTCAAGGCGGCCTTCTGGACGGGTACCGAGGGGTGGGACGACCTGCTGGAGCGCCGCGCGGAAGCGAGCGGGACGCTGGTCTTGTCGGA
>JANMAY010000074.1:0-3378 GCA_031360095.1 Gemmatimonadaceae bacterium | reverse complement strand
GCGACATTTCGTTCCTCTCGCGGGTCCGCCTCGAGATCATACAATTCGAGCGGCACTCCGACGCCGAGACGCACGGCTTTCCATCGTCCCATGCGGACGGCCTGCTGAAATCCGCGCTCGTGAAACTCCCAGTAAAAGAATTCGTGCGTCGGCTGCCGCGCACCGCGAAGGGCTCGCACCATGGATACGCCATCCAGTCCGTCGGGCACACGCGCCCCCGCGAGCTCCGCGAGGGTCGGGAGCATGTCCCAGTGCGCCCACGGGTGAGGGCTGACTTTGCCCGCTGGAATCACGCCGACCCAGCGAGCAATCATCGGCACACGAATGCCACCCTCGTAGAGATCCCGCTTGATTCCGCGTAGACCGCCGTTGCTCTTGAAGAACGCGGGATCGCCGCCGCCTTCCCGGTGCGGACCGTTGTCGCTGATGAACAGGATGAGGGTATTTCGCTCCACTCCACGAGCGCGCAGGTGATCCACCAGGCGGCCGATGTCACGGTCCATTCGGACGATCATCGCCGCGAACGCCGCACGAGGCTCCTTCTGCGAGCGGTATCCGAGAGATGGGGCCTCGGGGGTCGCTCCCGTGGTCCGCTCGTCCGCCGCCGTATTCACGAATGGAGTTTCCGCGAACTTTCCTCGAAACTCCGCAAGCGATTCCTCCGGGACTCGCAGCTCGGCGTGCGGAACCGTGTAGTTCAGGTAGACGAAGAACGGACGACGGTCCTCGCGGTCGATGAAGGCAAGCGTCTCTCGCGTGAAGAGATCGTTGACGTAGTCGTTAGTGACGTCCGTGGTGACTCGCTCGCCGTTGCGCCAGAGGTGATCCGTGTACTGCCGGTGGGCGTGCCGATGATCGAGAAAGCCGAAGGCGTGGTCGAACCCTTGTCGATCCGGTTGGCCCGTGCTCCCCGCGATACCCAACCCCCACTTGCCGACGACGGCGGTTCGATAGCCCGCTTCGCGCAGCACTTCGGCGATCGTGACATCCTCGAGCCGAAGCGCGATCTCGCCATTGCCTCGGATCCAGGTGTGCCCAGTGTGCAGGCCGGTCAACAGGCTGGCTCGCGAGGGCCCGCACACGGTGCTGCCGGCGTAGTACTGGGTGAACCTGATTCCCTCGCGAGCCATGCGATCGAGCGCCGGCGTCTGAAACTGCGCCTGCCCGTACGCACTGAGGTCACCATATCCGAGATCGTCGGCCTGGATCACCACGATGTTCGGAGATCCACGGCGCTGTTGCGCGTACACGCGTTCGACAGCGATCGCGGCGAGGAGCAATGCAGGAAGGACTACGCGCAGTGGTCGGTTCATCCGTGACTCCCCCATTCGTTCGCAGCGTGTGGCGCCAGGCGGTCACCGTCTACGAAAGAAGACGTCCAACGCATCGAAGATTGAATGTTACGCATCCTCCCGGACGCTTTTGTTACCCATCATCCCAGGGTCGTGATCTCCACGCGCGTTACCGCGGTGAGGGGGCCGCAATTTCGCTCCGCAGGGAGGCCTCGGCCGAGTCAGTCTGTCCCTGGATCGGACGGACCCAGACGAACACTGCCAAACCGATGAGAGTGAAGGGAAGCAGTCGCATGCAATCCTCCGTTTGACATTGATCGTTGGATCAAAGCGCTTTACGCGCGCGCTTGATCCTCGGGCTGCCCAATCATCCACTCGTGCAGTCAGGCGTCAATAGGACCGGTTCAGATCCCCGCGTACCACGCATAGCCGTCGTTCGCCGACGACTGCCCCGTCCCCGATCCGAACCCTTCGAGTGAATCGGTCACCACGAGACGGTTGACGAACTTGACGCTCTTGTAGCCGAGTTGGCGGGGAACGCGCAACCGCAGCGGGCCGCCGAAGGGTACCGGCAGGTCCGCGCCGTTCATCCCCCACGTCACGAGCGTCTGCGGATGCATGGCTTCGTCGATGTCAATGCTCTCCCACCACTCGGGATCGGACGAGAAGTAGACCACGTAGCGAGCCGTCGGGCGCACGCCGATCGTGCTCAGGATCATCGACAACGGCGTTCCCGTCCACTCGGCGACGTACGACCAGCCTTCCTCACAAGTCACTGCAGTGATCTGCGAACGCGTCGGCATCGCGCGCAGGTCGGCGAGCGAGAGGGACGCCGGTCGCGTCACGTGGCCACGCACGTCGAGCCGCCACGTCGCGAAGTTCGCCGCTCGATGGCGCTCGAACAGCTCGGTGTGAGGCGCAATCGAATTCGCGAACGGTCGAGCAGAGATCATGCTGCGCGGAAACTCGCGGGCCAGCGCATTGCGGCCGAGCAGGCGATGCGCCGCGTAGGCGAGCGTTTCACCAGGACCGTAGAATCCGCCCGCGTCGGGCGGCACGAGCCCGAAACGGCGGCCAACGGTAATGAGCGCAGCGCCGACAGCCGCACCGGCGGCGACGACACCACCGGCCACGAGAGCACGACGCGAGATGTCGTCGCTCATTGGTGTGGCTCCGCGGCCCCGGTGATCATCGCCTGTACGCGTGTACGAAATCCCGCGAGGATGATCATGGTGACGTGAACGAGCGTGAACAGCACCAGTGCGATCGTGACGAAGAAGTGCAGCGTGCGTGCCGACTGGTGGCCGCCGAGCAGTGTGACGGCTGCCGGGAAGACCGCCGTGAATCCGGGGGCCATCGCCAGTCCGGTCCAGATGATGAGTGGGAAGAGCACGAAGACGACGACGAGGTAGGAGAGGCGCTGGAGCGAATTATACGACCGGGCATCGCCGGCGGCCGTCGCTGCGAAGCGAAGGTGCTCAACGATCGCGCTTCGTAGCGCGCGCCAGGAACGGTCCGCCGCTGATGGTACAAGGTTGCGACGGAAGTGGCCGCTGCGCACGCCGGCCACCACGTACACGAGGCCCACGAAAAGGGCTAGCCACGCCGTCTGAAAGTGCAGATAGCGGCTCCATCCGTTCTGATCTGGCAGGCGGAAGGTGAATGCGGTGGGAACGGTCGAGCGTGACGCCGGAACCGGAATGACCAAGAGCGGGGTCGTGTTGACGTTGCCGACTTCTCCCCAGTAGAACCGCGGATGGGAGAGGATGAGCTCAACGCCGCTGACGAGCAACGCGAAGAACGCAATCGTCGTGAGCCAGTGCGTGACACGAACGAAGCGCGGGTGTCGCGGCGTTGCCGCGGGCGAATTATCGATTCCTTCCCCTGCGCGTCGGCGCTTCACTTGATCCGCACCGGCATGGACAGCAGCGGCGTTCCATTGCCAGCGGTGAGGACGAACCGAAGGTTCGCCGCCTCGACCGGCGCAAGCTCGAAGTCGTACGTCTCGCCCATTCCCATCTGTTGTCGCGCCGGCCGGAGCGTTGCTTGATCCGGCGGCAACTCCATTCCGTCCTTTGCCACCGCG
>JANMAY010000035.1:0-1752 GCA_031360095.1 Gemmatimonadaceae bacterium | reverse complement strand
CCCTGCTCGCGCGTCAGCGGATAGTGCGTGATGATCTGCGAATTGATGCGGTCGCGCAGCGGCGTGATGATGTTGCCGCGGTTCGTGTAGTCCTCGGGGTTGGCCGAGAACACGATCATCACGTCGAGCGGCATGCGCACCGGGAAGCCGCGAATCTGGAAGTCTTTTTCCTCGAGCAGGTTCAACAACCCGACCTGGATGCGCGGCTGCAGATCCGGCAACTCGTTGATGGCGAAGATGCCGCGGTTCGAGCGCGGGATGATGCCGTAGTGAATCACGCGCTCGTCCGAGTAATCGAGCCGCAGCGTCGCCGCCTTGATCGGATCGATGTCGCCGATCAGGTCGGCGATCGTCACGTCGGGCGTGGCGAGCTTTTCCTGGTAGCGCTGGTCGCGGTGCAGCCAGGACAGCGGCGTTTCGTCGCCGTGCGCTTCGAGGGTGACCTTGGCGTGGTGCGACAACGGGTGGAACGGGTCGCTGTTCAGCGGGCAGCCGGCGACGGCCGGCACCCATTCATCGAGAAACTGGGTGAGCGAGCGCAGCAGGCGCGTCTTGGCCTGGCCGCGCAGCCCGAGCAGGATGAAGTCGTGGCGCGACAGAATCGCATTGGCGATCTGAGGTTCGACGGTATGCTCGTAGCCGACAACCCCTTCGAACATCGCGTCCCCTGAGCGCAGGCGCGCCATCAGGTTGTCGCGCATTTCATCGCGAACGGAGCGGGAACGGTAGCCGGTGGCCTTGAGCTCTTTGAGTGTGCGCGGATGGGACATCGGGCTTGCATCTCCTCGGTGAGGGCTTAGCCATCGCGGCCCGAGGGCAGTATCGTGGGGGGTATGGACGGAAAGTCTAAGGAGTCGGAGCCGCAGGTGCAAAGCGAGCCCGTTCCGCCCCCGGCGGCCACCTCGACGCCGCCCGGGGAGCCGCCGCTTTCGGAGACGGAGCGCGTGCCGCGTGACCGCGCCGCCACGGGGAAGCCCGCGCCACGGCTGTCCCGCATCTGGCTGGCGCGCATCCTCGCCATGGCCGCCGACGCCACCCAGTGGGCGCTCCTCCCACTCGTCATGGGCGGCGTCATTTCGCCCGTCGCCGATGCGATCGACATCGCCATGGCGATCCTGATGACCTGGCTTCTCGGCTGGCATTGGGCGTTCCTGCCGACCTTCCTTGCGGAATTGGTGCCGTTCGTCGACCTCGTGCCGAGCTGGACCCTGGCGGCGTTTATCGCCACGCGCGGCAAGGACAAGCCCGCGCCCCGCCGGCCAGCCTAAAGGGTTGCGACAACCCTGACGAAGCCGCAACGCATGGCCCGCGGCCCGCTGCTACGCTTCTGCGTGTGAACCGGGATCCCGCATTGCTCGCCGAGTGCCAGGCGCTGGCGCGCGCCATCACGCCGTTCCATGGGCTCGCGGCGCTGCATGCGAGCCCCGAGTGGAACGAGCTGGGGCCCCGGCTGTCGCGCCTGCTGGGGAGAGTGCGTAGCTTTGCACCTGAATCCCCGCCCGCAGCCTCCGAACAACCGGACCGGCTCAAGGCCGCGCACTGGAATATCGAGCACGGCAATCACTTCGCGCAGGTCGAAGCGGCCCTCACCGAACATCCCGAACTGCGCGATGCCGATGTGGTGTTCATCAACGAAGCCGACTTAGGGATGGCGCGCTCCGGCAACCGCGATTGCCTGGGCGACTTGAGCCACGCGTTGGGCCGCTACGGCGCATGGGCGCCGTTGTTCCTCGAAACGACCCCCGGCCGCTA
>JANMAY010000010.1:0-2929 GCA_031360095.1 Gemmatimonadaceae bacterium | reverse complement strand
GATGTACCGCGCACCGATGAAGAACGAGCAGGGGCGTGTCTCCGCGATGACGATCACCAACGTCGCACTGCGCCAGAAGCTGCTGGGCGACGCGGCGAGCGTGACGCTGCGCCTCATGGACCCCTTCAAGACGATGGGGATGGGCTTCGTGACGAGTGACGACACGTTCTCCCAGACTTCGCAGCGTCGCTTCGGTGCGCGGGGATTGTTCGTGAGCTTCAACTACACGTTCGGCCAGCAGCCGCGGGTGCGGGAACGTGAGCGCGAGCCTGAGGGAGGGCAGCAGGGCGGTGAGGGGCAGTAGCCCCGGTGTGAGGAACGCCGACAACGACAGCATTCACCCGTGTGGACCGAGGACAGCAAGTATCTGATGTGGAGCAGTGGGATCTACGGATTCAAGGACGAAGCCGCGCTCTACGACGACACGTTTCAGCCGTATGGCGGCATCTTCATCATGAAGGCTGACGGCACGGACAAGCGCCAGTTCACGGACAGTCCGTGGGAAGATGCAATGCCGCGCTTCGTGTCGAAGCCCGGCCGGTCCGCGACGCCTGCCAGTCCATGAAGAGACAGGCGCGCGGCTGGTCCGCGCGCTCGCCGCAGCTCGGCCAGGCGTCCTCACACGCTCGGCTCGCGTCGGATATCGCCGTTCGTCCAACCCAATTTACGAAAGCCGTTTCAGGTCATCCGTCTAGTGTTATGAAAGGTGACTGGACACAGATTTGACAGGAAGTCGGGTTTTGGAAATATTCTGTCGGCAAAGAGGGTCAACACGCGCCGACGGACGCTGCGTTTGCAACGCTGCCCGCCGGTACGATCGAGTCGTTGCCGGCAACAAGGATTCACGTGGTCGACGCGGTGCTGTTTCCAAGACGCCGCAGCCGTGGGTGACGGGCACTACGGTACCGCGCGCGTCTTTTTCCTACCACACACTGCAGGCCGCATGTATCGATCGATCATGAGTGGCGTCCTCGTGGCAGCACTGTCGACGATCTCCCGGTCGCAGGAGCCGACCACGAACAGCATCGCACACTTCCCCCGTGTGGAGGGAAGCAATCTGGAAGGCGAGAATCTCGTGCTGCCCGCCGACTTCAAGGGGAAACTCAACGTCGTGCTCATCGCTTTCAAGCGAGAGCAGCAGCGCGACGTGGATAGCTGGTTGCCCTTCCTGAATTCCCTGGCCAAGTCGCGGAGCGACGTGCGAATCTATGAGGTGCCGACGCTCGGCCGCCGCTACAAGTTGATGCGGTCGTTCATCGACGGCGGAATGCGGCGCGGCATTCCGGACAAGTCAGTTCGCGAAGCGACCGTCACGCTCTACATCGACAAGGCGCCTTTTCGCCGCGCGCTGCAGTTGGCGGACGAAGATCGGATTTATGTCGTGCTCGTCGATCAGGAAGGCCGTGTGCAATGGCGTGCAGACGGATCATTCGTTGAGGCGTCGGGCGCGACCCTGACGCGTCATCTTGCGCAGCGCGACGGTGGTCCGGACAAGACCTAACGCGGTCACCAGCGAGCCCGACGTCCGCGATCAGCCGGACGGCCTTCCCCCTCGCGGTGCACTTTCGGCTGGCGGTTGCCGTAGCGCCGCCCGCGCGATTCCGCGCAGCATGCCACCGAACACCAGTCCATGGAGGGGAAAGATCGCGTACCAGTATGCCCGTCCCGGCAATCCGAGTGGGTCGAAGATGGCCGTCTGCCGAATGATCGACGACGAGCCTTCGGTCGTCACCTCGAACTCCAGCCAGGCGCGACCCGGCAACTTCATCTCGGCAACGAGACGCAACCGATGGTCTGTCTCGATCGACTCCACGCGCCAGAAATCGACGGTGTCACCAACGCGCAACGACGTGGGCGAGGGCCGGCCGCGTCGCATGCCGACACCGCCGAACACGAGATCGAGATAGCCGCGTAACTGCCACAGGCTGTTCCACGCGTACCAACCGGTGTCGCCTCCAATACACTCGATTGGACGAAAGGCCATCGCGGCCGTCGCCGCCACGCGAACGCTTCGTGAGTCCAGTAATCGCGACCCGAACTGCACGCCTCCCCACGAAGGCAGTGCGCCGGACGACGACAGCGCGTCGGACCAGCGCGTTGCGGCAAAGGGAGTCTGCTCGCGCGCGAGCGCACGAGTGATGGCTTCTTCAACGCCGAGTGGACGGACGTCGAACTCCGTCAGCGCGGAGTGATCGCGGACCACGGTCGAGTGTACGATGCTCTCGATGAGCTTTCGCCCGATGCGTGCGTAGAGGGGCGTGACCAGTCCCAGCCAGAGACTCGACAGGAATGGCGTCAGCACCGGCACAGCGATCATGCGGAGCCGCCTCCCGCGATGGCGAGCGTATGCACGCATGAGGTCAGCGTACGTGACCTGGTCGGCGCCGCCGATCTCGAAGACGCGAGACACCGTCATGGGCAGTTCGAGCGCGGCCAGCAGGTAGGCGAGCACGTCGTCGATCGCGATGGGTTGCGCCGGCACGTTGACCCATCGCGGCGTGATCATCCACGGAAGTCGCTCGACCAGCGATCGGATCATTTCGAACGACAGGCTGCCGGACCCGATGATGACGGAGGCGCGGAACTCGAGCACGGGCACGCCGGACTCCCGAAGTATGTCGCCGACCTCCTGCCGGCTGCGCAGATGCGCGGACAGCTCGTCTTCGCCCCGGCCAAGGCCGCCGAGGTAGATGATGCGATTCACGCCCGCCGCTCGCGCCGCCTGTCCGAAGTTGCGCGCGGCTAGCCGGTCCGCATCCTCGAATGATCCGCTCGAGCCCATCGAGTGGACCAGGTAGTACGCGACGTCGATGCCCTGAAGCGCGGGCACGAGGCTCGGCGGGTCGAGAACGTCGCCAGCAATGATTTCAGCGCCGGCACCGACCTTCTGCGCCAGGACATCCGGGCGCCGGGCGAGGCAACGCACGCG
>JANMAY010000525.1:0-5566 GCA_031360095.1 Gemmatimonadaceae bacterium | reverse complement strand
GTGAATCCCACGCGCGACCACAGCAGGATCGGTCCCGTGCGGGTTGCCGTCGCCGATGCGGCCATGCGAATGTTGCACCCTGCAGTTGTCGCTGCGATCGAAGCACGTCCGTCGTCGACCTCTCCCTCTCCCAAAGAGCGTCCATGAATCTCACGGCAATCGACTGGGCGATCGTCATCGCGTACTTCGCACTCTCGATGGGGATCGGCTTGGTGTTCACGAAGAAGGGCGGCGAGAGTATCGAGGAGTATTTCCTGTCCGGTCGCAAAGTGAGCTGGTGGCTCGCAGGAGCGAGCATGGTCGCCACCACGTTTGCCGCCGACACGCCGCTCGTCGTGACCGGCTTCGTGTTCGCGCACGGTGTCGCCGGAAACTGGATTTGGTGGAACATGCTGATGAGCGGAATGCTCACGGTGTTCTTCTTCGCGCGACTCTGGCGGCGCGCCGGCGTCATGACCGATGTCGAGTTCGCGGAGTTGCGCTACAGCGGACGACCGGCTGCGGCGCTGCGAGGATTTCGCGCGCTGTATCTCGCGATTCCGATCAACCTGATCATCCTTGGGTGGGTCACGAAAGCGATGATCAAGATTCTGACGATCTCGCTGGGCCTGCGTCCGGTGGAGTTTCTCGGGTTCACGTTTTCGGGCGAAGTGATTGCGGTGGGCATCTGCTTCGTGATCACCGTTGCCTACTCCACGGGTGCGGGGATGTGGGCGGTGCTGTGGACCGATCTCGTGCAGTTCGTGATCAAGATGACCGCCGTCATCATTCTCGCGGTGTACGCAGTGCGCGCTGTAGGCGGAATGGACAAGTTGAAGGCGGGGCTCGCGACGCATTACGGGAGCGCCGACGCCGCCATCTCGGTGCTTCCGATGAAGTGGACCGACGGCGGCATCAGCGGCTATGTGTGGATGCCCCTGCTCACGCTCGCGGTGTTTCTCTCGGTGCAATGGTGGGCCGCGTGGTACCCCGGTGCCGAGCCTGGTGGCGGCGGCTACGTCGCCCAGCGGATCTTCTCGTCGAAGACGGAGCGCGATGGGGTGCTCGCGACACTGTTCTTCCAGGTTGCGCACTACGCGATTCGGCCCTGGCCCTGGATCGTGACGGGCCTCGCCACAGTGCTGCTCTACCCCAATGGCATCGGTCCCAATAACGATCACGAGGCCGCCTACGTGCAGGCGTACGTCGACTATCTCCCGTCGCCGTGGCGCGGGTTCATGATGGCGGGTTTCGCGGCGGCGTACATGTCGACGGTGGGAACGCAGCTCAACTGGGGCGCATCCTATCTCGTCAATGATTTTTACAAGCGCTTCATCAACAAGAGCGCCAGCGAAAAGCACTATGTATCGATGTCGCGATGGTCGACGGTGATTCTTTTCCTGCTGTCGGTCCTCGTGACGAACAGCATCGACACCGTGGGAAGCATGTGGGAACTGCTCTTGGCGTTAGGATCGGGCACCGGCCTCGTCCTCATTCTGCGTTGGTACTGGTGGCGCATCAACGCGTGGAGCGAGATCAGCGCGATGATCGCGTCATTCGTCGTCTCGATCACGGCTATCGCCATGGTCAAGAGCAGAATGCCAGAGGGGAGTCCACTCATCCAGACGTACGTCATGCTCATCACGGTCGCCGTCAGCACCGTGGTGTGGCTCAGCGTGACATTTCTCACCAAGCCAGAGCCCGAGAGCAAGCTCGAGTCATTTTACCAGAAGGTGAGGCCGGGGGGACCGGGGTGGCGGCGCATCTCCGACCGGTTGGGATATGCCGGCGAGACGATCCCCGGTGGAGCGATGGCGTGGACGAACTGGCTCGCCGGCGTCGTAGCCGTCTACTGCAGTCTGTTCGGCATCGGGAAGATCATCTTTGGCGAGCTGCCAATGGGCATTGCGCTTCTCGTCATTGCGGCGCTGGCATTCTTCTGGATCGCCAAGGCGTTCCGGGAGGAGGATGCGGGCGAACGGGCGCAGCGGGACGTGGTGCCGGTGGCAGGTGACTAGGCCGTACGTGGCGTGCTTCCCTCGGCGCGCCGAAAGGCGAGGGACAGCCGCCTGCGCGCGGAATGCGGCGGTCTGCTTGAACCAATCTCCGCCCGCGGGTATATATTTTGAGTACGTGGCATCCATACACGAGGGAGGGGTTTGTGAGCACGACCAATCAACCGGAAGTTCTCATGACCGTTACGCCCGTCGCGGGCGAAGAGGTCAAGAAGTTCATGACGCAGGAAGGCGTGGATCCGGCAGTCGGTGGACTGCGCGTCAGCGTGCAGCCTGGCGGATGCAGCGGCTTCAAGTACGGCCTGCTGATCGAAGATCAGCCGGCGGAGGACGATCTCGTAGTGGAGCACGGCGAGTATCGTGTCTTTGTCGATCCGTTCTCGGCCCAGTACATCAGCGGTGTGGTGATCGACTACACGTCGTCGATGCAGGGCTCGGGCTTCACCTTCAAGAATCCAAACGCCACGGGCGGTTGCGGCTGCGGCAGCTCGTTCTCGGCATAACACCGTACTTCTCATGAGCCATCCGGTCACTGGCGCCCTTGGGGACGTCGGCACCGGCCACGCGGCCCGCGATCGCACAGCGACTCGCGGGCCTTCGCGTGTGCCCCCGCCTGCCCCGCACGCGGCGGCGCTCGAGCGCATCCGCACCATCGTCGTCGACGAACACGAGGATCTCGCGCGGCTCGTCGCCGACCGCATCGCCTCGCTGATGCGCGAGAAGCGCGCGGCGGGCGAACTGGCTGTCCTCGGCCTCGCGACCGGCTCGACCCCCATCGGCGTGTACCGCGAACTGATTCGCATGCACCGCGACGAGGGATTGAGCTTCCAGAACGTCGTGAGCTTCAATCTCGACGAGTACTACCCGATGGCGCCGGACAACATGCATTCGTACCACCGCTTCATGTGGGAGAACCTGTTCTCTCACGTGGACATTCGGCGGGAGAACGTGCACATCCCGCGCGGCGACGTCTCGCGCGCGGACGTCGACGAAGAGTGCCGTCGCTACGAGGCGGACATCGTTCGGGCCGGCGGGATCGACTTTCAGATCCTCGGCATCGGGAAGACGGGCCACATCGGCTTCAACGAGCCGGGATCCGGTGCGGAAAGTCGCACGCGCGTCGTCCACCTCGACGCCGTGACGCGCCGCGACGCGGCCGCCGATTTCTTCGGCGAGGAGTTCGTGCCGAAGGAAGCCGTCACGATGGGCGTCGCCACGATCCTCGACGCCCGCGAGATCGCGCTGCTCGCAACGGGCGAGCACAAATCCGGCATCATCAAACGCTCGGTCGAGGGAGAGATCAACCTCGAGATCGCCGCCACGTTTTTGCAGCGGCATCCGAAAACGACGTTCTACGTCGATCGCGCCGCCGGGGCCGACCTCACGCGCATTGCCACGCCATGGCTGCTGGACGAAGTGCAATGGACCGATGACTTGAAGCTGCGCGCCGTGGTTTGGCTCTCGCAGCAAACAGAGCGCGCAATCCTCAAGTTGACGCAGCGCGACTACGCCGAACATGGCATGTCGTCGCTCGTCGCGCGGTCAGGGTCCCCTGGCGCGCTGAACGGCGAAGTGTTCAACGCGCTCGGCGCCAAGATCCGCGGGAAGAGCAAATTGCCGACGGGCCGGCGGACCATCTGCTTCTCGCCGCACCCGGACGACGACGTCATCTCCATGGGCGGCATCCTGCGCAAGTTCGTGGAGAACAAGAACGACATGCTCGTCGCGTACATGACGAGCGGCAACATCGCGGTGTTCGATCATGATGTGCGCCGCTATGTGGATTTCCTCACGCGGCTGGAGCAGGATCGTGGTGCCGGCCGGCGGTCCATGGATACGCTCGGCGATCGCGTGAACACATTCCTCGATGCGAAGAAGCCCGGCGACGTGGACATCGCCGAAGTACAAGACATCAAGCGCATCATCCGCGAGAGTGAAGCCGTCGCCGGCATCGAGGTGATGGGCCTGTCTCGGGAGAATGCCCGATTCCTCAACCTGCCCTTCTATCAGACCGGCAAGGTCAAGAAGGATCCCATCGGTCCCGCAGACATCGCCATCGTGCGCGACCTGTTGAACGAATACAAACCGGAGATCATTTTCGTCGCGGGCGACCTCTCCGATCCGCACGGCACACATCGCATGTGCAAGGAAGCGATCGACGGCGCGCTCGCGCAGATCGACTTCCCGCGTCCCGAAGTCTGGCTCTATCGCGGCGCATGGCAGGAATGGAGCGTCACCGATGCCACCTGGCTCGTCCCGATGTCGCAGGAAGAGCTGCGCCTGAAGATTCAGGCCATCTTCAAGCACCAGTCGCAGAAGGATTCCGCCCCGTTTCCGGGACAGGATGACCGCGAATTCTGGCAGCGCGTCGATGCGCGCAACAAGGACACGGCCGCGCTGCTCGACCGCCTTGGTCTTGCCGAGTATTTCGCCATGGAAGCGTACGTCGTCGAATAGGAGCGCCTTGTGACCCGCTTTACCTGGCTCGACGCAATCGTCCTCGTCGCCTACCTCGGCGGAACGACCGCACTGGGCCTCTACGTCGGCCGCAAGCAGCGCGACGCAAAGGACTACTTTGTGGCCGACGGCGCCATCCCGTGGTGGGCGGTGATGTTCTCCATCGTCGCGAGCGAAACGAGTGCCCTGACATTCATCAGCATGCCGGGGCTCGCCTACGGCAATGCGGTCGGCGTCGGCAATCTCGGCTTTCTTCAAGTGGTCGCCGGCTACATCATCGGGCGAGTCGTCGTGGCCACCGTCCTGTTGCCGAGGTACTTCGCCGGCAATCTCGTCACGGCATACGCACTGCTGGAGACGCGGTTCGGACTCACCACACGGCGCTTCACATCCATCGTGTTCATGGTCACGCGAGGGCTCGCCGACTCGGTGCGCGTGTTCGCGACGGCAATTCCGGTGGCGCTCATTCTTGGCCCGTCGATCGAGAACAAGGCGCTCGTGATGCCGTCAGCGGTGCTGATTCTCGGGTTTCTCACCGTGATCTACACATACAAAGGCGGGATGAAAGCAGTCGTATGGACCGAGCTGGTGCAGGCTGGCGTGTACATCAGCGGTGGACTCGCCGCGGTCGTCATCCTCGGCAATCTCGTCCCGGGTGGATGGGGTACGATTTGGGACACGGCGTCTGCCGCGGGCAAGACGAAGGCGATCGACTTCAAATTCACGCTGTCCAATCCGCACACGGTGTGGGCAGGATTGATTGGTGGTGCCTTCCTCGCCATGGCATCGCACGGCACGGATCAGCTCATCGTGCAACGGCTCATGTCGTCGCGGTCATTGAAGGATGCGCAGCGCGCGATCGTGGGATCCGGCTTTGTGGTGTTCTGTCAGTTCTTCCTGTTTCTGTCGATCGGGCTGGGGCTCTGGGTGTTCTATCAGGGGCGTGTCTTCCCGGCCACCGATCAGATTTTTCCATCGTTCATACTCGAGCAGATGCCGCCAGGCCTCGTGGGGCTCATTCTGGCGGCCATTGTCGCTGCGACGATGAGCACGCATTCGGGCGCGATCAACTCGCTCGCCGCGGCAACCACGCATGACATCTACCTCCCGCTGAG
>JANMAY010000521.1:0-14467 GCA_031360095.1 Gemmatimonadaceae bacterium | reverse complement strand
CTATACGGCGGCGACCGCGCACGAGATTTACACGGCGCGCAGCTTCCCCAAGGAGTATTGGAATCGCGTCGCATTTGTTGGAGAGCCAACGGCGCATCTCATCGGCATGTTCGACCTGATCGATAACGGCTCGGGATACCGCGCGAAGAATCGGTGGAACTTCATGGGGAGCCGCGACCAATGGGCGGCACCGGAGCAGATCAAAGTCGGGCCCGACGGTGCGGTGTGGGTTTCCGACTTCTATACCTTGGTCGCACAGCACAATCCCACACCGCAAAACATGCCGGACGTGTCGCCAAGCTGCTGCCGCACCGGAGCGGGCGCGGCGTACGAAACGCCCAATCGCGACAAGCTGCACGGTCGCATCTACCGAATCAGCTACGACAGTGCGCGGGCGAGCGCGCCCATGCGTCTCGACAACGCCACGCCGGCGCAGCTCCTTCGCGCGCTCGCGAACGAGAACATGTTCTGGCGGCTGACAGCGCAGCGGCTGCTCGTGGAGCGCGGCAAAGCGGACGTCGTGCCGGCACTCGCTGCCATGGTAAGCGATCAGACAGTGGACGACTTAAGGCTCAACCCGGGCGCGCTTCACGCGCTGTGGACGCTGCATGGACTCGGTGCGCTCGATGGAGCGTCCTCGAACGCTGCTGCGATGACGGCAGTCCGCGGTGCGCTCACACATCCGAGTGCAGCGCTCCGGCGCGCCGCGCTCCAGGCACTGCCGCGAAACGCGCAGCTGGAGTCGGACATCTCGACGGCGGATCTGCTCGAGGATGCCGATGCGCACGTGCGACTTCAAGCGCTGCTGACACTGTCCGAGCTGGCGCCATCGTCTCGCCTGGCGGAAGCGGTGATGAAGGTCATCATGGCTCCCGCGAATGCGCGCGATCCCTGGCTTCCGGATGCCGTGGTCGTCGCAGCGGCGCCGCACGGCTTGCCGTTCCTCCTCGATCTCGTCAAGGCGAAGAGTGCCCCCGGCTCGGATTCACTGAGTGCGCTCGGCGTGGCGCGCACTGTCCGCTTGCTTTCGCGCTATTACGCCAGCAAAGCGGACGCGTCGGCTGTCGTCACGCTGGTGGACGCTGTGAAGTCCGCCGGGAACACGGCAGTGGCCGTGGCTGTATTAGACGGAATCGCAGCCGGTTGGCCCGAGGCCGCACCTCCGCAGTTCGGCGCCGAGCAGAAGGCGACGCTCGTTGCGGCGGCGCGCGGTGCGTCAGCGCCCGAGGTCGCGGCAGCGTTTACGCGAGTTGCGACTCGATGGGCACAGCCGGACATCTTCAGGGAGTAAGCGAGTGCTGCTGCACCGATTGGTTGCACTGTCCGTACTCATTGCCACGGCCGGTGCTGCGCAGCGCACCGCCGCGCAGTCGCGGGTCGTAGCGACGACGCTGCCGCAGGTGGATACGACGGTGGTCGTCCGTGCCAACGGAATCGAGATTGCTTTCGACCCGGCCCTCATCACGCTCCGGCAGGGCACTCGCGTCCGCATTCGCTTTATCAACGTGGGTCTCTTCGCGCACAACTTCGTCCTCGTGCGCAATGAGGATGACATCGAACAGCTCTCGGCAAAAGCGCAGGATGCGCCGGAGCATGTGCCACTGATGCTCAAGTCGAAGATGCTGGCGTATTCGAATCTGGCGGAGCCGACGAAGTCGGTGGAGACGTCGTTCGTGGTTCCGCCGGTGGGCACCTATACGTACGTGTGCCTGGTGGAGGGTCACGCGAACGTGATGGTGGGGAAACTGCGGTCGCTGCCGTAATGCGGTCCCGACCTCGCTCGGGGTAACGACTAGCGCAGCGTCACCCGTAGCGACTTGAATCGTCGCGCCTGTTCCTCGATTGCCGATTCGGTAGCGAGTCGTTCGATGCTCGACGCGCCGAAGAACCCCGCGACCCCGCGCGTACGCTCCAGCACATACTGCGCATCGCTCGGTTCCGCGATCGGGCCGCCGTGGCACAGGACGATGACGTCCGGGTTCACGCGCTTGGCGGCGTCATGCATCTCCTGCACGCGCGCCACTGCCTCGTCCAACGACATCGCCGCCGTTGTCACGCCGATGGAGCCGGCGACTGTGGTGTTCACATGCGCAACGACCACGTCCGCGCCTGCCTTCGCGAACTCCGCTGCGGTGTGCGCGTCGAAAACGTACGGACACGTCAAGATCCCCAGTTCGTGCGCCGTCGCGATCATATCGATCTCGAGCTGGATGCTCATTCCCGTCTCTTCGAGGATCTGCCGAAACTGGCCGTCGATCAAGCCGACGGTGGGGAAATTCTGCACGCCGTCGAAGCCCATCGCTTTGAGCTCCGGGAGAAAGACACGCATCATCCGGAAGGGATCCGTTCCGCAGACGCCGGCGAGCACCGGCGTGTTCTTCACGATGGGCAGCACCTCGCGCGCCATGTCGACGACAATCGCGTTGGCGTCGCCGTACGGCATCATCCCCGACGCGCTGCCGCGTCCCGCCATGCGGTAGCGGCCGGAGTTGTAGATGATGATGAGGTCGACTCCTCCACGTTCCGCGAACTTTGCCGAGATGCCGGTGCCCGCGCCGGCGCCGATGATGGGTGTGCCGCTGGAGATCTGCGCGCGCAGCCTGCCGAGCGCGTCTTCGTAGGAGATGAATGGCATCAGATCGCCGTGCCTGGCGGCATGAGAAGGAGGAGCTCGTCGACGAGCGCGTCGGCGAAGAGCGAATCGTTGATGTGTGCGTCGATCTCGCGGATCCGCAGTTGCGAACCCGCATTGGCGCGCAGCGAGTCGAAGAGTGCGCGGTTGGCGTCGGGATCGTGAAACGGTTGGCCATCCGCGTCGAGCATGCTCACACCACGCAGAGGTAGTATGAGCACCACCGGACCCGTGGCATGGTTCAGCTGTTCGGCAATGCGGCGGCCGATCTCTCGGCATTCATCAGCGGTCGTCCGCATCAGTGTGACGGCCGCGTTGTGGTTGTAGAGCGTGCGCTCGGCAAAGCGAGAGGGCACGGTGTCGGCGGCGCCAAAGTTCACCATGTCCAGCGCGCCGACCGAAACGACCTGCGGGATGCCAACGCGGCCGGCAGCGGACAAGCGGTTCGGCCCAGCACTGAGCACACCGCCCACGACTTCATCGCACCACTCGGTCGTCGTCACGTCGAGCACGGCGTGGAAGTAGCCGTCGTCGATCAATTGCTCCATCGCACGACCGCCCGAGCCCGTCGCATGGAAGACGATGACATTATATCCCGCGGCCTCGAGTCGCTGGCGCGCGGCAGTCACGCACGGCGTGGTGACGCCGAACATCGTCGCCGCAACGAGGGGCCGGCCGGTCGCCGCCGCTGGACGTAGCCCGACATCGAGCATTCCGCACAATGCACCTGCGGCATTCCGCAGGATACGCTCGGAGATGGGATTGAGTCCGGCGATGTCCACGACGGAATACATCATGGTGATGTCTTTCACGTCCACGTACGGCGCGGTGTTGCCGGACGCCATCGTGGATACCATGACCTTGGGAACACCAACGGGCAGCTCGCGCATGCCGGCGGTGATCATCGTGGTGCCGCCGCCGCCGCCGAGTCCAATCACGCCATCGAATCGGTTGTCGGAGAACAGGCGTCGCACGAGCGAACGTGCGCCTCGCTGCATCGCATCCACGGCGCTGCCGCGATCGCCGCGAGCCCGCAAATCGGACAGCGACGCGCCGCCCGCCCGCGCAACCTCGTCGGCGGAAATGTCGATGGGGAAGGGTGGAGGCGCGCCGGCGAGCACGCCGAGGTCCATCGTGAGGACCTCGTGTCCACTCTCGAGAATCAGCGACCGCACGAACGCGTATTCTTCTCCCTTCGTGTCGAACGTCCCGATGAGCAGCGCGCGCTTCACTCGGCGAACACCAACGGCATTTTCAGCGACGCCCACGGCTCTTCGGTGTGCACTTCGATCAGCGCAGGGCCCTCGTGAACTGCTGGCGATAGGATGGCGAGAAAGATCAGAATGTCATCGCCAGCGTTGTACGTGCCGTGCACGACGTCGCGCGGGATGTGCGCCACTTCTCCAGCGCGAAGCAACCGCTTGTCGCGATCCACCCACTGCTCGGCGGTGCCGGAGATGACGTAGATGATCTCCTCCATCGCCGGGTGGCGATGAAACTGATGGGCGCGGCCTGGCGGCATGAGCACGCGAACGAGCAGCAGCTCCTTTGCGTCGGTGAGATCGGGGCGCGACAGCCATTCATGCGGCCCCCACGGCGAGCTTTCGACCTGCGCTTCCGCGGTCGTGACGAATCGGTGGAAGTCGCTGGTCATTGCTATGTGGTAGCTGCTCGTTCGAGTTGCTCAGCTAATTGCCGCCGGGTCGAGGCCGCGGGAGTGCGGTCGGCGGAATCATATTGTTCAGGCGCATGTAGTTCGCCAGCTGACTGTAGTGATCCGCCATGTCGAGCGCATGGCCGAGCACCATGCTCGCGCGCGTCAAGTTGCGCGTGTTGCCATTGAACGTCATCGTGATTTGATCTGCCAGCTTCGTGTCATCGAGCTGCGCGAAGGCGCTTTCACAAAAGGCGAACGACGCCTTCAGCTTTGCGACGAGCGAGTCTTTCGGCCACGCCGCCCTGACCGAGTCAGCGGTGCTGCTGTCCTTCGCCGATACCGTGGCCTTCATCGCGCCAAAGTTGTTGCAAAAGAGATTGTTGTCGCTCACCAGATGTTGCGCGATGTAGCCGATGGTGAGTTGCGCCGGTGTTGGCCGGTACGTGAACTTCGCCTCGGGAATGGAATCGAACGCCTGAGCGATGTTCCGCTGAAGCGCCATGGTGCGGGTTCGGAACACCGTGGTGATTGGATTGACGGGAGGGCCAGCGGGAGTCTGCTGGGCGGCGAGGCTCACTGGCAGGGCCAGCGCCAGAATCGCTGCATACAACGTTTTCATACATTCTCCATAGAGATGGCGGTGGATGGTTCGGGATAGTGGGTGGAAAGTGGGATTTGCGCAACACGGAGAGACCTGCGGAGGTCCGTTGGGGGTCAGTGGCGCTCCTTGCCATTCGGCGTGAGCACCGGCACGTTCCTCGGCGTCAGCGAACTCTCCTACCAGCGGTGCGGTGTTTCTCCACCTCAAATCACGGAACCATGGCCGCCAAGAAGAAGACCAAACCCGCCCGGAAGGCGAAGCCTATGGCTGACCATGGTGGAGACAGCTCGGATCACGGCGGGGGGGGCGTCCGAATCTCCATCGAGGTGGGTCACATCGAGTGGATAGGAAAATCGCACGGAAAAAAGAGACGGAAGGCCAAGCCGAAGGAAGTAAAGGCATTCCTCGAGTGGGCCCTGACGCAGCTGTAGGCGCATCGGACGCGGCTCCACGCGCAGCATCCCTGCTGCTCTTCGCGGTCGTCTCGATCGCGTTCGTCGAACGCGCCGGCGCGCAAGCCGTGGTCGCAGCTTGGGGCAACATGGAAGGGATGCGCGTCGACGGAGAAGTGTTTCCCTTCGAGATCAGTTTCTGCACGCTGAACGATACCGGCGCGGTCAGCGCTCGAACGGCGAAGGAGAAACAGCAGCCACGCTTCTCACGCGCCGGCAACGTCCGCACCGTCGTCACTCGGCTCGGTCCGTTCTCCATCAGTGAGACGATCACCGATGTCGGGCGAGGCGAGGCGGCGATCGACGTCAAGTTCACGGCGGACAGTGCCACGACCACGCGAGGTGCTCTCTGCATCGACGCGCCACTCGCGTCGTACGCTGGAGTGCGAGTGACTGACGACGCGGTGGTGCTCGAGGCGCTGACTGGCTCCGCGGGACGTCGGGTGGAGATCACCGCGCGCTCGCCCATCCAAGCGCCCGCTGAAGCAGAACGCCAGACTGGCCGTGACATGTACCGCGTGCTGATTCCCGTCATCTCGGCATCATCAGAGGCCGGACGCGCGGCGCGTGTCACCTTCGTGGTGAAGGCATCGGGCACGGTGGATCACAGTCCTATCACCCTGGCGATCGACGCGTCGAAGCCAGGGCGTACGTTCGACGGGATGGGCGGGAACTTTCGAATCCAGAATCCGCGGGTCGATCCCGGCGTGATCGCCTACAACCTCGCCAATTTGCGCGTCGCATGGGCACGCGTGGAGATGCCGTGGCGGTTGTGGGACCCCGACACATTGGTGGATCCTGCCGCAAAGGACACGGCGCAGCTCGAGCCGAGGGTGCGCGCATCCATGGCAATGGCGCGCACCGCGGCGGCCAAGGGCGCGCACGTCATCGTGAGTGCGTGGTTCCCGCCGCAGTGGGCGGTGATTGGCCCGCTTCCGCGCGGCGGGCGTGCGCCTGATGGTCGGTGGGGCAGCCAGCTCGATCCCGCGAAAACTGGGAAGATCTATGCATCCCTTTCGTCGTATCTGCTGTATCTGAAGCGGAACTACGGCGTCGAAGCCGTCATGTTCTCGTTCAACGAATCCGACCTCGGCATCGACGTGCGCCAGACGGGACAGGAGCACGCCGATCTGATCAAGGGCCTGGGCGCGTACATGAAGGGGAAGGGGCTCGCGACCACGATGCTCCTCGGCGATGTCTCCGACGCCACCCCCATCTGGTTCATTGACGAGGCGATGCGCGATCCGGCGACGTATCCCTACATCGGCGCCGTGTCGTATCACTCGTGGCGCGGTTGGAGCGACTCGCTGCTCACCTTCTGGCTCGCCGCCGCGACGCGACTCGGTGTGCCGCTGTTCGTGGGTGAAGGCAGCACCGATGCCGGTGCGCACCGATATCCCGCGATCTTTCTCGAGCCCGACTTCGCGCTCCAGGAGATCGAGCTGTACGTGCGAATGCTCGCGCTGTCGCAACCCAAGTCGATCCTCCAGTGGCAACTCACCTCGGACTACTCGCTCCTCGCTGGGGGCGGCGTCTACGGCGACAGCTCCGCGCTTCGGCCCACGCAGCGCTACTGGAACATCAAGCAGCTGGCGTCCACGCCGGAGCGCGTCGCACACCTTCCCATTCGCTGTAGCGCACCGGTGCGATGCGCCGCGTTTGGCAATGCGCGTGAGAGGACCTTCGCCGCGCATGTGGTGAACACCGGCGCCTCTCGTCCCGCGACGCTCACCGGAATTCCTCGCGGCATCGCGTCGCTGCGCCTGTGGACGACCGACGCGCAGCAGGCGATGCGCGAAGGAGCGCGCATCCATGTGCAATCGGGCCGTGCACGGATCACGCTCGATGCGGCAAGCTTCACCACGTTGATCGCGACGCGCTGACTTCGTGAGCGCCGACGCAACGCATCTGCGCGAGATCACTGCGCGGCAGTGGAAATCGGGGATCGCCGCGTGGCTCGGGTGGTTGTTCGACGGACTCGAAATGCACCTCTACACCCTGATCGCCGTACCACTCGTGGTGCAGCTGCTCGGTGTCGCCAGCGCCGCGGATCCCGCCGTCAAGGAGAAGAGCGCGTTCATCCAGGGAGCATTTCTGGTTGGGTGGGCGCTGGGTGGTGCGTTCTTTGGCCGGCTTGGCGACCGCATCGGTCGCAGCCGAGCGCTCGCGCTGACGGTGCTGACGTATGCGGTGTGTACTGGCCTGTGCGCCTTCGCGCAAACGTGGTGGCAGTTGATGCTGTTGCGCTTCATCGCGGCGCTTGGGATCGGCGGCGAATGGGCGGTTGGCGCATCCCTGTTGTCGGAAACATGGCCCAAGGCCTGGCGCCCGTGGATCGCCGCCGTGCTGCAGAGCGCGGTGAACTTCGGCGTGCTCCTCGCGGCGGCCGCCGTGTGGCTCTTCTCGCGAGTCCCCAACCCGCCGCCGGAGCGCTACGTGTTCCTCATTGGCGTGCTGCCTGCGCTCGCCGTGTTCTGGATTCGGCGCAATGTCCCGGAGCCGGACGCGTGGCAGCGGGCGCACGATGCATCCGTCGTTCGGCCCGGACTCCGCGATCTGTTTCGCGGCGCCGTCGCGCGCATCACGCTGAATGTCACCGGAGTCTGCGCGTTCGGGCTCTCGGCGTGGTGGCTGTTTCTCTTCTGGAGCACGCAGCACTTGCGGACGCTGCTGACCGACGCCGGCGTCGACCGTGCGGTCATCACGCAGCAGGTGTCGGCGGCATTCTTTCTGATGATCTGCGTGTCGACTGGGGGGAACTTCGTCGCGGGCTGGCTTGCGAACCGGCTTGGCAACCGGCGAGCGATCGCGCTGCTGTTCGCCTGCTTCTTCGTGAGCATGGCCGGCGCGTTCATCGTGCCGCGAAGCTTCGGTGCTCTCGCGTGGTTCTGGATCCCGCTCGTGGGGCTCTTTTCCGGCGTGTTCGGACTGTTTACGATGTATCTCCCGCCGCTATTCCCCACGTTGCTGCGCACGACGGGAGCGGGGTTTTCCTATAACATCGGCCGACTCGCGGCGGCGTTCGCGTCGATCGTCTTCGGTTGGTTCGCCCCGGTCGGGGACTTCCGCACCGCGCTGCTCGTGTCGAGCACGCTCGCGTTCGTCGCGGCGATGTGGGCGCTGCGGCTACCGGAGGGTGGGGCGGAGACGGCATTGTGGGCAGAGTCCGACTGATTCCGCTGCGCTGAGCCGTCACGAACTGTTTATCCGCTCCTGGCGTATCTTCACTGTGTTCACAACGCGCTGCCGCAGTCCGACCGGCGGATTGTGTCGTAGACCGTGCGGCGCATACTCACATCCTTGAACGCACATGAAACCGTTGGAGCAGGTGAAGTTCGGAAAGTCCGACATCGAGAATGTGATCGGGAAGATGTCCAACGAGCAGATCGACGGCCTCGCGTTCGGCGCGATCGAATTGGACGCCTCGGGCACCATTCTCCGGTACAACGCCGCAGAGGGAACGATGACCGGACGCGACCCGCGCTCGGTCATTGGCAAGAATTTCTTCCGCGATATCGCGCCGTGCACCAAGACCCCCGCGTTCGAAGGAGTGTTTCTCGCGGGTGTGAAGGCCGACGATTTGAACACGCTGTTCGAGTACATGTTCGACTATCAGATGACGCCGACCAAGGTGAAAGTCCACATGAAGCGCTCGATCCATGGCGGTTCCTACTGGATCTTCGTCAAACGCCTCTGAGCGGCAGAGCACGTGACGCCAGTCTGATGTCGACGACTGAAATGGCATGGTGGCGGGACGACGCCGTGATCCATCGCTTCGTGTGCGATGTGATCGCGGCGGAGTTGGCTGCGTTGCGTCCGACCAGCCGCAGCGCGCCTCCACCACCGTGGAGCGCGACGCTGCACCTCGTTCACGATTGTGGCGTTGATTCCCTCGAGCTCGTTGCCCTCGCCAGCGCGTTGACCGAATCGATCCATTTGCACGAATCGGGCATCGAGGACGGCCTTCTCGTTCGCGCCACGATCGGCGATTGGGCCGCCATCGCGCAGGCTGGTCTCGAAACGTATTCCGCCACGATGACATTTCGAACGTCGGGCAGCTCCGACATGCCAAAGCGCTGCGAGCACACACTGGTGACCCTCGCGCAGGAAATCGAGGAGCTGGCTCCGCTCGTTGCCGGTCGCCGCCGAGTGTTGTCCGCGGTCCGCAGTCATCACATCTACGGTTTCCTCTTCACGGTGCTGTTGCCGCGCCGCTTCGAGTTGCACGGAGCCACGCTCATCGACGTGCGAAACCGCTCTCCGTCCGCGCTTCGCGCCGAACTGCGCGAGGGCGACCTCGTTGTCGGCTATCCGGATTTCTGGCGGATGGTCGCGCGAGTGGCCCCGGTTATTCCACCAGGCGTAGTGGGTGTGACGTCGACTGCGCACTGTCCTGACGAGATCGTGCGCGATCTCATCCATGCGGGACTCGATGCGATGGTGCAGGTGTATGGAAGCTCCGAAACAGGCGGCGTTGGTGCGCGAACAGATCCAGGGCAGCCGTATTCGCTCTTCTCGTACTGGCAGCGATCCACCGAGCGTCCCAACGAGATCGTGCGCCACTCTCCAGACGGGCGCCGCACTTCGTACTCACTCCAGGACCATCTGGAATGGACGGGCGATCGCGCCTTTCGTCCCAGTGGTCGCATCGACACCGGAGTGCAGGTTGCTGGAGTCAACGTCTACGCGGCGAATGTTCGGCGCGTTCTGCTGGAGCATCCGCAGGTTCTCGATGCGACTGTCCGCCGAGTGCACTCGGACGAGCTGAGCAGACTGAAGGCATTCATCGTTCCGCGCGATGGTCGAGCAGACCTTGCAGTCCTCCACGCAGAGCTCGAGCGGTGGGTCGACACACGGCTGTCGGCTCCGGAGCGTCCCAAGGCATTCTCATTTGGGGACGCACTACCCGTGGACGCGTCGGGCAAGCTCACTGACTGGCGCATCGTCCCCGCCGCCGACGCGGAGATGTGAATGGCGTTGTTGGGAATGCAGGACGTTGGCATCGCCTTCGGCGGCCCACCGGTGCTCGACCACGCATTCTTCGCCATCGAGCGCGGCGAGCGCGTCTGCCTGCTCGGCCGCAATGGTGCCGGCAAGAGCACCATCATGAATCTCATTGCCGGTACGCTTGCCCCCGACTCCGGAGAGATCGTCCGGCAGACGGGGCTCACCGTCGCGCGGCTGGAGCAGGAAGTGCCCGAGCACATCGAGGGCACGACGTTCGACGTCGTCGCGGAAGGATTGGGCGAGCCCGGCCGCTTGCTCGGCCGGTATCACCACGTGAGCCATCTCGTGGGCACCGGCAATCATGACGCGGCGCTGCGCGAAATGGACCGCCTGCATCATGCGCTCGACGCCGCCGGTGGATGGGCGATGCAATCGCGTGTCGAGGCAGTGTTGTTACACCTCGGTCTCGACGCCGATGCTCCATTCGGCAACGCATCAGGTGGACGCAAGCGACAGACGCTGCTCGCGCGCGCGCTCGTGTGCGAGCCCGACCTCCTCCTCCTCGACGAGCCCACCAACCACCTCGACATCGATGCCGTGGAATGGATGGAGGAGTTTCTCGTGGGCCGAGGCGCGACGCTGCTCTTCGTGACGCACGATCGTACGTTTCTGCGCCGTCTCGCGACGCGCATCGTGGAGCTGGATCGGGGTCAGTTGGTCGATTGGGGCGCAGACTACGACACCTATCTCGAGCGAAAGGATGCGAGCCTGTCGACCGAGGCGCGCGAGTGGTCGGAGTTCGATAAGAAGCTGGCGAAGGAGGAGGTGTGGATCCGAACGGGCATCCAGGCGCGCCGCACACGAAACGAAGGTCGCGTGCGCGGGCTCGAAGCCTTGCGCGTAGAGCGGAGCGCTCGGCGCGACCGCGTGGGCACTGCACGCCTACAGACGCAAGAGGCGGAACGCTCGGGAAAGCTGGTGGTCGAAGCACGCGACGTGAGCTTCTCCCGCGGCGACCGGCATATCGTGCGCGATCTCACCACAACGATCATGCGCGGGGAGCGCGTGGGGCTCATCGGGCCCAACGGTTCGGGAAAGACAACGCTGATTCGCCTTCTCCTCGGTGAGCTCGCGCCTGATCGTGGCTCGATCCGCATGGGCACCGGTCTGGAGATCGCTTACTTCGATCAACTGCGCGAGCAACTCGACCTGGATGCGACAGTGTTCGACAGCATCGCCGACGGCGCCGACTTCATCGACGTGAGCAGCGGCCGCAAGCATGTGAGCGGTTATTTGCAGGACTTCCTGTTCGCTCCGGATCGCGCGCGCACCCCTGTGCGCGCCCTGTCCGGCGGGGAGCGCAATCGACTGCTCCTGGCGCGACTGTTCACGCGCCGCTTCAACCTTCTGGTGCTCGATGAGCCGACAAACGACCTCGACATCGAGACACTGGATCTGCTCGAGAGTCTGCTGCTCGATTTTTCAGGAACATTGCTGCTCGTCAGCCACGACCGTGCATTTCTGGACAACATCGTAACGAGCACGCTCGTGTTCGAGCCCGGCGGTCAGGTGGGCGAGTACGCCGGCGGCTACACCGACTGGATGCGGCAACGCAGGCCTGCCGCACCGGCGACGATGGCCCGCGCGCCGGCAGCCGTTGTAGGCATGCCGGCGCGGACTGACAAGAAAAAGAGAAAGCTGAACTTTAAGGAAACGGGGGAGCTCGCGGCTCTCCCGGACGAGATCGATCAGCTCGAGCGGGAGCGTGACGCCTTGTACATGTCGCTCAGCGACCCCGAGTTCACCCGCGATGGCGCGGCGATGATCGCCGCCAAGGCGCGCATCGCCGAGCTGGAACGCGAGATCGTTGCGGCCACCGGGCGTTGGGAGGAGCTGGAGATGATCGCCGACGGACACGCGTGATGCAGAATCACCGCGGGCAGGTGCTTACTTGGCCTTCGGTGCCGGAGAGAAACGGAAGTCGTACTCGAGTTTGATGGTATCTGCCACGCTGAGCACCACCGGTACCCGGGGCTGTTGCAGTGCGAAATCCTTGAAAGTGAATGCCGTGGTCGCAGTGCCGACGACGTCGGCGCCCTCGCTGCGCGCCTGCACCTGCCATGTCGTGGGATGCGTCACGCCATGCACCGTAAGATCGCCGATGAGTGTAAATGCGCGCGGAGTCGCGCCAGGTTTGGCGGCGAGACCCGCGAACGTCCTTGGCGCCAGCTCGACCGTAGGATACTTGTCCGTCTCCATGGTGCGGCCTTTGATGAACCCATCGCGCCGATCCTTGTCGCTCTTGAGGTTCGTGAGGCTGACGATGATGCGCGAGCTGTCGCCAACCACGATGCCCTTCGAATCGACCACGAGAAATCCCGCGATGTCGCGGGTCACGCCGACCGCGTCGTTGGGCAGGTCTACGCCGACGAGCTGCTCGCGCACGCGATACCGCGCTTCGTTGCCCGTTGGCGCCACGAGGAACCGCAGCGGCGGCGCGGGTGCAACGACCTTCGCCTTTTTCGGCGCTTTCTTTTTTTGAGCTTCTGCCGAAACGCCAGCCGTCGCCAGCAAGCACAGCGCGAACGTGATGTGTCGTCCTGTCATGTCAATCTCCTCAGTGCGAATGGCGAGTGAGTGTTGGAGGTGTTCAGCGGATCTGCCCGTCAACCGAGGGCTGTGACTGCTCGGGCTGATCGGTCGCACGCGTCCGCACGCGTGGCTGCTGTCCAACGGAGTAGCTGAAGTTGAGGAAGGCTCCGCGCGCGCCGAAGTGGCGCCGCGTGGCCTGGGAAAAGCGTCCATCGTCCGTGACGAAGCCGAAGCCCATCGCGTTGAACGGGTCCATGATGCGCAGCGTCACGCTCGCCTGGTCGCCCAGGAGCTTCTGCCGCACGGCGAGATTGGTCATCGTCATGCCGGACATGCGACCCTGTTCCGTCGTCATCGGAGCGCGATACATCAGGAAGCCCTGCACGTCGAGCGTCGGAGTGACTTTTACCGTCGCGTTGCCGCGCGCCGACCAGCCGAATGCGTTGTTTGACACGTCCGTGCTGAGATTGCTGCCGTCGGTGATTTGCTTGAAGGCGCTCACCCCACCGAACCCGCTGAGCCGTCCGAGGCGTAGCGACCCGCTCGCATCCGCGCCATACGAGTCGCTCGTGGCGACGTTCTGGAAGGTGGTGGTCGACACGCCGGCGGCGTCGATGCTGCGAATGAAGCGCACAGCATTCACCGTGTGCCGTGCGAATGGCGTGAGCTGCAGCGTGCCCTTTGCGAACGATTCTTGATAGCCCAGCTCGAAGGCGTGGGTGTACTCGGGCCGGAGTGCCGGGTTGCCACGGAACACGTTGAGCGCGTCCTCGCGAAAGCCGAATGGGTTCAGCTGCCGCGTGTCGGGGCGCGTCACGCGCTTCGAGTAGCTCACCTTGAGCTGACGCGCGTCGTTCACGTTGAACGCCACGAGCGCGCTCGGATACAGGCTCCGGTAGTCATTATCGAACCGCTCGCCCGTAGTGGCGAGGTCGAAGCGCGTCACCGCCTGCTCGGCTCGAAGGCCAGCCTGTAGATCGAACTTGCCGGCGCCCTGGCTCAGCACTCCGTACACCGCATGCACCTGCTCGTTGTAGTTGAACGCGTTGCTGCGGGCGAGGTTGGGGACGTACGCGCCAAGGACATCCGAGAAGTTCGCCATGGCGAAGTCATTCTCGAGCTGGCGTAGCGTTCCCTTGTAGCCGCTCTCGAGCTTGGTGCGCCCGGAGAACGTTTTAGTGAAGTCTGTTTTGAGACTCCAGTTCCGGGTGAGCTCGCCGGTGCCATTGGTTTCCATGCCGGCTGCGGGAGCTGGCGCGGAGGTGACCACATCGAGTGCGCGAGCGGTGCGAAGAATGCTTCCGTCGCCGCGCGAGCGGTTGACCCTGAACTCGGTTGCCAGCCCATCGCCTTGATGCTCGGTCGTCCGCTTGTGCGTCAGCGAATAGTCGAAGGAGAGATCGTCGCTGGTTTGCGTGCTGGAGCGGAGCGAGCGCGCCGTGAGCGTGCGTGCCGCATCGAGCTCGCGATACAGGTTGCTGTTGTTGCGCGTGACATCGCGCTTGCTGGCGATGAGGTTGGACGAAAGCACGTCGTGCGACGCGATCTGGTAGTCCACGCTCGCGTTCAAGCTATGCGAAAGCGGC
>JANMAY010000462.1:0-1781 GCA_031360095.1 Gemmatimonadaceae bacterium | reverse complement strand
CGCCACCCACTTGCCGTAAGGACCAATTGCTTCCGATTCTTGAAGTCGCCCATGATTTCCTCCTGGGCGATCCTAGCAGTTTCGGAAATCGGTTACGTCATCCCAACTCCGCAGGCGTCATCATTTCGTGGTGGGTCTGATCTCGGAGTCCGATGTCCGGCAGCGGACCTCCGCCTCTGACATCCCATCGCCACCAGCCGCTATTCGGCTCGCTGAGGATTAGCGTGGCAACTTCTGAGGTCTGATAACGGACGTCGCCGTGCTCCGTAGCAAACCTTCCGACCGTCCGTTGCTAGATGTGCCGTGTAGCCGCTCCTCGTCCGCCCGCCCAGATTGTGATCGTGACTGACCTCCCCATCTGGCGTCCATCCGTCGCCGCAATCGCTGCGGCCAACCTCACGAGATTCATTCGCGAGATCGACGTCGCCGGCGTATCCGATTCGGAGTCGCTGTACCGCTGGTCGATCCAATCACCCGAGCTGTTCTGGCCAGCGATCTGGAGATTTCACTCCGTCATCGCGGACGAACGCGCCGACGGTAGCGCGTGGGACGACGTCCTCATCGGCCCCGGCCGTGTTGCACCCCCGGATCCCGCACTCGGCCCCCGCTGGTTCTCCGGTGCTCGGCTCAACTTCGCTGAGAATCTGCTGCGCCGTCGCGATGATCACGACGCGCTCGTTTTGTGGACCGAGGACGGCCCTTCGCGCCGGCTCACCTTTTCCCAGCTGGCGGACGAGGTCGCACACTTTGCAGCGTTTCTTCGTCGCTCCGGCGTTGGAGTGGGAGACCGCGTCGCGGCGTTCGTTCCCAACATTCCCGAAGCGGTCGTCGCCATGCTTGCGACGGCATCGCTCGGTGCCGTGTGGTCCTCGTGTTCGCCGGACTTCGGGATTGCCGGCGTGCTCGACCGACTCGGACAGATCGAGCCGAAGGTCCTCGTTGCGGCGGATGGATATCGGTACGCGGGCAAGAGCATCGATTCGCTTGACCGCGTGCGCGAGATCGCGGCAGCACTACCGAGTGTCGTGCGTGTCGTCGTGGTATCGAACGCTGGGGAAAGCGCTGTCGCAATCGACGATGTCCCGCGCGCGATCGCATGGCCGGACGCGCTCAAACAAGGCGCGGGCGTGCCGATCCGCTTCGAGCGGCTGCCGTTCGATCATCCACTGTACGTGATGTACTCGTCGGGAACGACGGGTCTGCCGAAGTGCATGGTGCACGGTGCAGGTGGAACGCTGCTCCAGCATCTCAAAGAGCTCGTGCTGCACACGAATCTCACGCACGCCGATCGCATCTTCTACTTCACCACCTGCGGCTGGATGATGTGGAACTGGCTCGTGTCGTCACTTGCGGTGGGTGCCACCGTCGTGTTGTACGACGGCGCACCCATTCTTCGAAACCGTCCCGTGTTGTGGGATCTCGTCGCGGCGGAAGGAGTGACCGTCTTCGGGACGAGCGCCAAGTGGCTCGCGCTCGCGGAGAAACAGGGGAGCAATCCGCGCGAGACGCACGATCTGTCATCGCTGCGCACAATCCTGTCGACGGGAAGTCCGCTCGCCGAGCACAGTTACGACTACGTGTACGACAAAGTGAAGGACGACGTGCAGCTCAGCAGCATCAGCGGCGGCACCGACATCATTTCGTGCTTCGCGCTTGGCGACCCTACGCGTGCGGTCTATCGGGGCGAGTTGCAGACGCGCGGCCTCGGCATGCGCGTCGAAGTGTGGAGCGACGATGGACGCCAGCTCGTTGGCGAGCCAGGCGAACTCGTGTGCACCGCG
>JANMAY010000353.1:0-30340 GCA_031360095.1 Gemmatimonadaceae bacterium | reverse complement strand
GAACAGCGCCACGGAGTCCGTCGTGGCCGCACAATACGTGATGTACACGCGTGGGCCGCCGCAGGGCCGCGTGCCAAGCGGAGCGGTACGCAGCTGATCTGGCCGGTTGCAACCGTCTGTATGCGCCAGCGCGAGCGCTTCCGCTTCGAGCTCCGCAATTGGGCTCTCGATTCCGACGGTATCCGTATTGGGGCCAGGCGCCTTGCAGGACACGGCGGGGATCAGCGCCAAGCCCGCGGTCTGGATGAGCAGTCGTGCGATGACATTCATGGTGCTCCCCGTGCTCCCGTACGTCGGTCAAGATCGCAGGATGCGCGCCGAGAATATGGCTGACGATTCCTTTCCTGCCTAGGAGGCTTGACGCGGTAGGTGTCGCAGGCCAGCCTTCAGGAGAGTGGGGAGTAGCCGGCCAGCGCTGCGACGCTGGAACAGCCGATCGTCAAGACGAAGCATGCGAGTGCTTCCGGTCGGCTGAAGGGAGGATGGAGTCCCTGGGCGAGACCACTACGACACCGAGCGTGCCGTAGTGGCTCGCCCATGGTATGTCGGGGACTCTCCTCTACTCATTCCCATCATGATCGCTACCAACATCTGGTTCTGGGTCGGGTTCATCGTCTTCGTGCTCACGGTGCTCGCGATCGATCTGGGCGTCTTCAATCGAACGCCGCACGTCGTGCGTGCGCGCGAGGCGCTGATCTGGACGGCCGTGTGGGTTGGACTCGCACTGGTGTTTGCCGCCGGGCTCGCGTTTTTCGTGAATCAAGCGGCCGCACTCACGTTTCTCACCGGCTACGTGATCGAAGAGTCGCTGAGCGTCGACAACATCTTCGTCATCGTGCTCATCTTCCAGTACTTCGCCGTCCCGGCGCAGTACCAGCACCGCGTGCTGTTCTGGGGAATTCTGGGCGCGCTGCTGATGCGCGGACTCTTCATCGGCATCGGCGCGGCGTTGCTCGCGCGCTTTGAGTGGATCATCTACCTCTTCGGCGCGCTGCTCGTGATCACCGGCATCCGCATGGCGGTGAAGCAGGATGAGGAGTTCGACGGGGAGCAGAACGGCGTCGTGCGCTTCGTGCGACGGATCTTCCCGCTCACGACGACGTACCACGGCAAGCATTTCTTCGCCGTGGAGAACGGGAAGCGTTACGCGACGCCGCTTCTCCTCGTGCTGGTGCTCGTCGAGACAACCGATCTCATCTTCGCGATCGATTCGATCCCGGCGATCTTCGGCATCACGCGCGACCCGTTCCTCGTCTTCACCTCGAACATCTTCGCGGTACTCGGCCTGCGCTCGCTGTTCTTCCTGCTGGCGTCCGTCGTCACGAAGTTCCACCTGCTGCGCTACGGCCTGGCGGTAATCCTCACGTTCGTGGGCGCGAAGATGCTGCTGGAGACGTGGATCCACATCCCGATCCTGCTGTCGCTTGGCATCGTCGTGACCGTGCTCGCGGGATCGATCATCGCGTCCCTCGTGTGGCCGCAGAGCAAGCAAGCATCGGAGGGGAAGACGGGGTCGCTGTTCGGCCGATCGGATTCGTCGCCGTAGCGGCGTTCAGAGGTCTATCGCCGTTCCACGGCATCGCGCACGTCGAGCAGGATCTCGAAGTACAGCTGTTCGCGGCGGTACGCGAAATCGAGCGACGCCATCTGGGAATCGTCACCAGTGACCTTGGCGCGCTCGAAGGCTTCGCGGTACATGTCATCGAGATTGGCGAGAATACGATCGCGGGAGCGGGACATGCCGACCTTCTGGATGGCGTGGGAAGTGAGGCGCGGAGGCTCGCCGGCGGCGTTCTCGAGCTGCGCCTCCGACGGATCGAGGAGATAGCGCTGCGCGGCCGTGAGCAAATTGCGGCGTGACGGGAGAAGATTCATTGTATCCGCTAGCGCAGCCCTTTGGAGCGCATGAGGCCGGCGATCATCCGGTCGTCCTTGGCGTGAGGCTCGAGTGTCGCCAGGACATCCATATCTGACGCGCCTTCGGCGAACATCAGTGGCGGTGGATAGCCGCCTTCCAGCTCCCGCGGGGTACCCGCTCGTCGATCGACCTCGAGCACGGCGGTCACGGGTGCCGACCCGGGCTCGCTCGTGCGACGTACGCGCACCGCAGGCCCGTGCGGGAGACGCCGAGAATAGAGAATGCTTGCATCTTGCACATCGTGATTCTGGCGGGTGCTGCACGTCGTCGCAAGTGTGCGCCGTACCGCCCTGCCGCTACGACGACGTGTCCCCCAGACGATGGAACACCGCGTCAACGACGACACGGCCATCGCGCAAATGTTCGACGACGATGCGCTCGAGCAGGGTTGTCGTCACTTCCGCGTACCACACCCCTTCCGGATACACCACGACGATCGGCCCGCCCGCGCAAACGCCGAGGCAGGGAGTCTCGCCGCGCTTGACGCGTCGTGGGCCGAACAGAAGCCCTTCACGCTGCAGCAGCCGGGCGAGCTCCGCATAGAGCTTCCGCCCTTCGCGATGCGGACTGCAATACCCGCCGACGCACACGAGGACGTGGCGCGCATAGGGTTCCATCTCGGGCGCGGGGAGAATCATTGACGAACGATGCGCGATCGATCGCGATGATGCCAGCGCCGTTTCGACGCAGCGCGCGAACTCGCCGTCGCGCTGGGCATTGCAGCGCGGGCGCGCGCAGCCGATACTGCGGCAACATGCCCGCGCGCACGATCGACTCCCTGCACCTCGACATGATCGATGTCGACA
Source organism: Gemmatimonadaceae bacterium (assembly GCA_031360095.1). GTDB lineage: Bacteria > Gemmatimonadota > Gemmatimonadetes > Gemmatimonadales > Gemmatimonadaceae > AG11. The sequence goes on along the minus strand of JANMAY010000353.1, from coordinate 27,616 downwards.
ATCCCATCGGTGCGCCGGTGCTCTGCCTGCACGGCATGTTCGCCGGAAGCTGGGTGTTCGAGAACCTCCTGCCGCTCATCGCGCAACGCGGCTACCCGGCGGCAGCGCTGTCGTTCCGTGGCCATCCACCCAATGCTCCGCTCGGGTCCGTCGGATCCATCTCGGTAACCGATTATGCCGCGGAGGCGAGTGCCGCGGCGCGCGCGCTGGACAGACCAATCGTGATTGGCCACTCGATGGGTGGCTTGATTGCGATGCTCCTTGCAGGCCGCAATCTGGCGCGCGCGGTGGTGCTGGTCTCCCCTGCTCCGCCGCGCGGCATCACAGTACTGAGTCCCCAACTCGTGCTGCGCATGTGGCGCTATCTCCCCGCCATGCTGTTCTCGCGCGCGTTTCTTCCAACGGATGCGGACCTCGACGCACTGGTGCTCAATTGTGTTCCGGAGCACCGGCGCGCCGCGCTGCGGGCCCGGTTCGTCGCGGACAGCGGTCGCGCCGCTCGCCAGATGGCGATTGGAGTGTTCAAAGTGCCGGCCCGCGCGATTCGCGCTCCCGTGTTCGTCGTGGGAGCGGAACGGGACGAGTTCATTCCGTTTCGCGTCGCGCAGCGCGTCGCACGGGCGCTCGATGCGCCGCTCTACCTCGCACCGCGCCACGGTCACTTCCTGTTCGCCGAAGAAAACTGGCAGCAAACCGCGACGGTGATTCTCGACTGGATCGATGCATTGCCACGCGTGATTCGCGATCCCGGCGCCGAGCCACGCGTGCGACCGGCCTGGGCGGAGCCGGACACACACGCCGAATAGCGCACGGTCCACGACAGAGGCCACTGATGACTGACGATGCGTCCTCCACCTCCCCGCGCCCGCCCTCGCACGTTCGCACCGAATGGGTGGGCGATCGCCGCTTCGACGCGGGGCACCCAGGAGTGCCCACTGCTCACATCGACGGCGACTCCATCATGGGGCAGAGTCCCCCCGACGCGCTGCTCAGCGCGCTCGCAACCTGTTCGGGCGTCGACCTCATCGACATCCTCGCGAAGCGTCGGACTCCCGTGGAGCGGTTGACGATCGATGTGGAAGGCAATCGACGCACGACGCCGCCGCGGCGCTTCGAGCACATCCGGCTGACGTTCGTGGTCGTCGGAGAGGGGATCGAGCGCGTGCACGCCGAGCGCGCGGTGCATCTCGCCTTCGAGAAGTATTGCACCGTGGCCGCATCGCTCGCGCCGGACATCGCGGTGGACGCAATGGTGGTTCTGAACGGCAACACAGGCGCGTTCATTCGCCAACCGATGTTTCAGCCCTAGCGCGCCGCTGTCACTTCTGCCGGCGCGCCTGCTCCCAGCAGCGGCATCCTTCCGCACGCAACTGGTCGGCAATCCGCTCACGCACCGTCTGCGGCGTTTCGAGCTCGCGTCGGAGCCGCGCGAGCGAGTCGAGAAAGCACGTCTGAAATCCCTCGAACTCCTTGCACTGGGCGCAGCGTTCGATGTGCGCGCGCAGCCGTTCGGCACCCGTTGGCGTAATCTCCTCGTCGAGGTAGTCCCACAGATGCCGGAGCACGTCGGCGCACGCCGACGAGAGCCCCAGATCCTCGAGTTGAGCCCGAGCCGGCGCATTCATCGCGTCGTTCCGCCGGCTGACGCGGGAACGAAGCCCAGGTCTTCTGCAACGGTGAGCAGCTTCTCCTGAAGCAGACGCCGTCCGCGAAAGAGTCGTGAGCGCACGGTGCCGATCGGAACGCCCATCACTTCCGCGGCCGTCTCGTACGTCATGTCCTCGACGTCCACGAGAATGACCGCGGAGCGAAACGGCTCGACGAGGTCGTCGAGCGCTTCACGGAGTGCTGGCGCAAGGTCGAGTGTCGCATAGAGATCCTCGTATCCCTTCTCTCGTGCAGCGGCATACACCGCGCCGGCGGCGACAGCATCCTGCTCGCCGTCCTCCAGATCGACGGTCGCGCGCTGACGCTCGCGCGAACGGAGAAACACATTGCGACAAATCGTGAACAACCAGCGGCGACAATCAGTGCCCGGCATAAACGTGTGCCATGACCGATAGGCGCGCAAATAGGTCTCTTGCACCACGTCGTCCGCGTCGGAATCGTCGCGCGTGAGCGAGAGCGCGAACCGGTAGACGTCGTCGAGCCACGGCAGCGCATCGCGCTCGAATTCCGCGTCGCGACGTGCATTCCCCACCGGTTCCGCGACAACGCTCGTGGTGCGCACCAGCGTGCCGTTCTCGTTGTCGTCCGGCAGAAGGGAAACACGGGCAAGGGTGGCCGTCGTCATGATGCCTCAGGTAGTTGATATATGAACCATACATTAGCCGAACCGAATGTCAAGGGAAATGGATTGGTCGTCGCGCTCACTATGTTTGGGCGATGCGTGCACGTCTGATCGCCGCCTTCGCGGCCGTCTACATCATCTGGGGGTCGACGTACCTGGCGATCCGATTCGCTGTCGAAACCCTGCCTCCGCTGTTGATGGCGGGTGCGCGCTTCCTCATCGCCGGGGCGATTTTGCTCGCGTGGTCCCGTTTTCACGATCGAACGGGAACCCCCACGCGGAGGGATTGGAGGATCGGATTCGTGAGCGGAGCACTTTTGCTTCTCGGCGGAAACGGTCTCGTCGTGTGGGCGGAGCAACGCGTGCCCTCCGGACTCGCGGCGCTGCTGGTGGCCGTCGTTCCGCTGTGGATGGTGTTGCTCGACTGGGCGCGTCGCGACGGCCGTCGCCCACCCGCGCTCGTGTTTGCCGGGTTGGCGCTGGGTCTGGCCGGGCTCGGCTTGCTCGTTGGAGCGGATGCGTTTCGCGGCCGCGGCGCCATCGACAACGCCGGAGTGATCGGACTGATGATCGCCTCGCTGCTGTGGGCGGCTGGCTCGCTCTATACCAAACACGCAGCCAAGGCGAGCACGGGCCTGCATGGCGCGGCGACGCAGATGGTGTCGGGTGGACTGTGTCTGCTGCTCGTCGCGGTGGTGTTGGGAGAGCCCGCGACGCTCGATCTCGCGCATGCGTCACGCCGATCGCTGCTTGGATTCTTTTATCTCGTCACGTTCGGTTCGCTGATCGGGTTCACGGCGTACGTGTATTTGCTTGCGCACACGACGGCGGCGAAGGCATCGACGTATGCGTACGTGAACCCTGTCGTGGCAGTGCTCCTTGGGTGGGCGCTCGCGCACGAAGAGGTCACCACGCGGACGCTGCTCGCGGCCGTCGTCATCCTCGCCGGCGTCGCGATCATCACGGTGGCGCGGGACACGAGCGCGTCGCAGTCATCGGAAAAGCGCGCGGCGGCATAACAGGAGCGACGGCCGACGCTTCGCGCCTTCGCCACGATGCACAATTGGAGGGCCATGGATCACGTCGAGCAGATCATGTCCAATGGACGGACACTCGCCTTCATTGTGCGCGCCGCGCTCGCGCCATCCACCACGACGTTTCTCACACCGCCAGCGCTCGAACAGCAGGTGGGATTCGTCGTCTACCGCGCTGGTGGGGTGATCGCACGTCACACGCACGTGCCGCTGGAGCGACGGGTTGGTGGCACGTCCGAGGTGATCGTGGTGCGGAGCGGAAGGTGCGAGTTGGACGTCTACGACGACGATCGCGCATTGGTGGCGACTCGCGAACTGCATGTGGGCGACGTGATGCTGATGGTGGGAGGCGGCCACGGGTTTCGCATGCTCGACGACACCGTGCTGCTCGAAGTGAAGCAGGGACCCTACACGGGTGATGACGAGAAAACGCTCTTCTGATGCGCAATCCCGTGCACATTCCCGTGAGTGAGCCGCGAATTACCGACGCCGACATCGCCTCGGTGAGCGACGCGCTGCACTCGGGATGGATCTCGTCGGCGGGACGTCACCTCGATGCGTTCGAGCGCAGCTGGGCCGCGTACTGCGGCCGCGCGCATGGCATCGCGGTCACGAGCGGCACGACCGCGCTCGAGCTGGCGGTTGAAGCGCTCGATCTGCAACCCGGCGACGAGGTGATCGTCCCGACCTTCACGATCATCTCGTGTGTGCTTGCAGTGTTGCGCGCCGGCGCCACGCCGGTCCTCGTGGATGCCGATCCGGAGACGTGGTGCCTCGATGCTGCGCATGTTGCTGCGCGAATCAACACTCGAACGCGCGCCATCATGCCCGTGCACATCTATGGGCACCCATGCGCCATGGATGCGCTCCTCGAGCTCGCTGAGGCCCACAGTCTCTCGATCATCGAGGACGCGGCGGAAGCGCACGGTGCGGAATACGAGACCCAGCGTACGGGTGAACCCTGCTGGCAGCGGTGCGGGTCGTTTGGCCGGGCGAGCGCATTCAGCTTTTACGCGAACAAGTTGATCACGACAGGCGAGGGCGGGATGGTGGTCACGGACGACGAGGAGATCGCGGCGCGCACGCGGTCACGTCGCAACCTCGGGTTTCGGTCGGATCGGCGGTTCTATCACACGGAGCTCGGTCACCAGTACAGGCTGACGAATGTGCAAGCAGCGCTCGGCGTAACGCAGATCGCACGTGTCAACGAGCTGTTGGCGAGAAAGCGGTGGCTCGGAGCTGCGTACACCGAACGTTTGGGTCAGCATCCCGCGCTCGAGGTCCAGACGGTGAAGTCATGGGCACGGCCGTCGTATTGGATGTATGGCGTTGTGCTCCGAGAGAGCGCTCCCTTCGATGCGGCGGAGCTTGCGACTCGCCTGGCGATCAAGGGCGTGGAAACGCGTCCGTTCTTCCTCGGCATGCATGAACAACCCGCACTGCGCGAGCGCGGTCTGTTTCACGGTGAGGTGTATCCCGTCGCGGAGCGGCTCGCGAAGCGTGGACTCTACCTGCCGTCCGGCGTTGGGCTCACCGACATTCAACTCGAGCGGGTGGTGGACGCTGTGAACGCGGTGCTCGGGTGAGCGAAGTGTTCGGCGCGGCATACGCGCAGCAGTACGACCTGCTGTATCAGGACAAGGACTACAACGCCGAGGCGGAGCTGATCGAGCAGATCTTTCGCGAGTATGCGTTGCCGCGCGTGTGTCGCGTGCTCGACCTGGGATGTGGCACCGGACAGCACGCGGTTCGTCTTGCCCGGCTCGGGCATGACGTCACCGGCGTGGATCGTTCTCCGGCGATGCTGTCGATCGCGCGAGTGCGCGCAGCCGAGATTGTTGATCCGCCGATTTCGCCGCTACGCTTCGTGGAGGGAGACATCACCACGGTGCGGCTCGGCGGCGCTCCATTCGATGCGGCGCTGATGATGTTTGCCGTGCTCGGGTATCAGACCTCGAGCGAGGCCGTGCGCGCCGCGCTGAAGACAGTGCGCGTGCATGTGCGCGAGGGAGGCATTTTCGTGTGCGACGTGTGGTATGGTCCGGCGGTGCTGCAGCAGCGTCCGAGCGATCGGACGAAAGTCGTGCCCGCCCTGGATGGCCAGGTCAACCGAAGTGTCCATACCACGCTCGACATCGAGGCACACTGCGCCGATGTGCACTATCGGATGCAGCGTCTGCGCGAAGACATCGTCGTCGCCGAGACGCGCGAGACCCACCGCGTTCGGTTCTTTTTTCCGCAGGAGCTTGCGCTGTTGTTCCAGACGGCGGGGATAGAGCTGGTGCAGCTGCGCGCATTCGGCACGGAGAGCGCGCCGGCGTCGGACAGTACGTGGAATGTGCTCGCGGTGGGGCGAGTGATGTGAACGAGGGCGCTATCGCCCCTGGAAAACCGGCCGGCGTTTTTCACGGAATGCCAGGATCGCTTCTGCAACGTCGTTCGTCGCAAAACACGCCTTGATGTTCGCCAGCTCATCGCGCAGCGCGGCGTCGAGCGGACGATTGAATGTTTCGAGCAGGAGGCGCTTCGTGAGCACGTGCGCCACGGGCGCCCCGCCCGCGAGCCGCGCGGCGTAGGACCCCACGGTGCTCGCGAAGTCCACGTCGGGAATCACCTGCGTGGCCAGGCCGATGCGCTCGGATTCGGCGGAGTCGACGTCGCGCCCGGTCAGGAGAATGTCGGCCGCGCGTCCGAGACCGACGTGTCGCGGCAGAAAATAGCTCACGCCGGCATCGGGACTGAGCCCGCGTCGCGAGTAGCCTGCCGTGAGCATTGCTGACGTCGCGACGAGCCGAAGGTCGCACGCGAGCGCGAGCCCGAAGCCAGCGCCGGCAGCGACGCCATTCACGGCAGCGATCACCGGCTTCGGACAGTTGGTCACGGCGTTGACCCATGCGCCGACCCACGCGTATGCGTCGAGCCGCTCGGCGCGCGTGGCTGACGGCAGGGTGGGAGGCTCACTCAGGTCGAGCCCCGCGCAGAAGCCGCGGCCTGCGCCGGTGATCACCACCACACGAATCGCGTCGTCGGCGCCTGCCTCCTCGAGGGCGGCGGGCAGCGACGACGCGAGCGCGCCATTCACGGCATTGAGCTTGTCCGGACGGTCGAGTGTGATGGTGCGGACACCGTCTGGCGTCGTGTCGAGACGAAGATGCGCGTAGTCTGTCATGGGGTAATGATGGTACAGATCCCTCGCCTTCGCTGGAGATGACAACAGCTTGGCTCGGGTTGGCAGCCGATCGCTACCGATCGCGCACGACTCCCACCTCGCCGCGATGCTGCAGCGATGCCGCGACCTCGGCGAGGCGAATGAACTCCGAGCGGTAGCCATCCTCGTCGTGACCGCGCGCCCCTCGCGCGAGCGTGAGCACATCCGGCCAGGTGAGGGCGCCCGCGTTGGGCGACTGCCGGAGAAGCATTCCGAATCCGGCCACCGCACTCGCAAAGCGCATCGACTCCGATGCGTTGCCTCGGCCGGCGCGTACCGGGTGCGTGACGAGCCTGCTCTCTTCACCATCTGGTGCCTTGTACCGCATCGCAACGTGCAGCAACTCATCGTCGCGCGACGCGGATTTCGGTAGCGCCTGATACCGCAGTGGTGAGACGCCCGGCAGCGACACGTCGAGCGGTACGTTGGACGGGACGATCTCGTAGAGCACGGTGACGGTGTGCCCCGCACCGATGTCACCGGCGTCTTTGGCGTCGTTCGCAAAGTCTTCGTCGCGGAGCAGACGATCCTCGTAGCCGAGCAGCCGGTATGCCTGCACGCGGTCTGGATTGAACTCGACCTGGAGCTTCACGTCCTTCGCGACAGTCAGCAGCGTACCACCCATCTCCTGCACGAGTATCTTGCGCGCCTCGAGCAGATCGTCGATGTAGCCGTAGTTTCCGTTTCCGGCGCCGGCGAGCTTCTCCATCTTCGCATCTTTGTAGTTGCCCATGCCAAAGCCGAGGATCGTGAGGAACGCGCCTTCCCTTCTCCGATCTTCGATGAGGCGAACGAGCTCGCCGTCGCTCGACTGGCCGACGTTGAAGTCGCCATCCGTGCAGAGAATCACGCGATTGTTTCCGCCGCGAATGACGTTCGCGCGGGCAACGTCGTAGGCGAGTTTGATTCCCGCGCCTCCCGCGGTCGAGCCGCCTGCTTCCAAGCCGTCCAACGCGGCGAGAATGCGCTGCTTCTCACCGCCGCCCGTGGAGGGCAGGACGAGTCCTGCGTTGCCGGCATACACGACGATGGCCACCCGATCTTCGTCGCGGAGCTGGTTCACGAGCAGGCGCAGCGATTCTTTTACGAGCGGAAGGCGCGTAGGTCCCTGCATGGAGCCCGATACGTCGACGAGAAACACGAGATTGTTCGCTGGCGCGCGGCGCATGTCGACGTCGCGTGCGCGCAGCGCGATGCGCACCAATTCGTGACGCGGATTCCACGGAGCGGCAGCGACCTCGGTGCTGATGCGAAGTGGTGGTTCATTGGCGCCCGGCGTGGGATCCGCATAGCGGAAGTAGTTCACCAGCTCTTCCACCCGCACTGCGTCGACCGGCGGCAGCGTTCCGAGCGAGAGGAACCGGCGCACGTTGCTGTACGACGCGCGGTCGACGTCGGCCGAGAAGGTGGAGAGCGGCGCAACGCGCGGCGATCGAAATGCATTCTCCGTGATTCGGTCGTACGCCTCGGTGTTTCCGCTATCGGGATGGCCGCGGCGCCAGCGAAGATCGCTCTGGCGGTTCGCGGCCGGCGCTGCGATACGTGTTCTCCTGCCGACGTCCGCGCCCAGCGACATGCGCGTCGCGACCGCCGCCCCCGTCGCCGCGATGCTTTGCTCGGCAACTGGTGGCGCGTCCTTCCGGACTGCGGCGGGGGTGAGGGACACATTCACCTCCATGCTGTCTCCGTGGAGCACGACACGTACGTCGCGCGAGTCATAACCGGCGCGTTGCACGTGGAGCGTCGCGCGCTCGTAGTCGGCGGAGCGAGAGACGCGAAGACGAAAGCGGCCGTCCGGACCGGTGACGGCTGTCACATTGCGACCCGCTGCGGAGATACTCGCCGCGTCGAGCGACTGGCCGTTGTGTCCCGACACCAGTCCTGTGACGACTGTTTGTTGTTCCGGCGGCATGGGGCGGTGCGCGGCGGCGAGCAATAGCACGCTCATGGCGGCCAGCGGTGCGGAGAAAACGATGGGTAGAATGCGGTGCATGACGATCTCCTGGAGTGAGCCTCGCAGGGGAGACGCCGGGTGCCGCCGCGCTTGCACACACGCCGTTCGTCGGGCCGCGTGACATAGGCGTTCAGCGCGGCGGTCGCCGTATATATTTGGGGCAGCCCCCGTCCACCTGCCCATGCCCGTACGACGCTCCCCCGACAGTTCTCGCCCTACCGCCTCACGCGGCGCACGTGGTGCGCGGACGTCGGACGAGTCTGCCTCGGACGCACCGCACGGCTCGCGACCAGAGCAGGTGTATCAGCGGCTGCGCGATCTGATCGTGCAGGGATTGCTTGCGCCGGGAAGCCGAGTGGTGGAAACGGAAGTCGCGTCGCGGCTGGGGGTGAGTCGCACTCCGGTTCGCGAAGCGCTTCAGCGGCTGCAGCAGGAGGGGTTCGTCGTGGGAGCGCCGGGAGCACAACAGGCCCGGCTCACCGTAGCTCCACTGACGCGGGCCGACGTGCACGAGCTGCTCAACATCGTCGGCGAGCTGGAGGGATTGGGCGCGCGGTGGGCGGCGGGCCTTCCGAACTCCCAGCGCCACGCGCTCGCCAAGGAGCTCAAGGGGCTGAATGCGGAATTCCATCGGACGGGTCGCGCGACGCCGATCGATCACGGCGGGTTGTACGAGGCGGACGAGCGTCTGCACCGCAAGATCGTGGAAGCCTGCGCGGGACCGCGGCTCATTGCGCTCCACGACAGCGTGAAGCCGCAGGCAGAGCGTTACATCCGCATGTACATCAGCCTGCTCACGAGCGATCTCAAGGCATCGGTCGCCGAGCATGACGCGATCATCGATGCCATCGGCGACGGTCACGCCGACGATGCACAGGCGGCGGTGCAGACGAACTGGCGCCACGCGGCCGACAGGATCGGCAAGGTGATCGAAGTGGCGGGCGAACGCGGGAGCTGGTAGCCGTCCATGCTCTGGCTCAATGTCACTACCAGCCCGGCTTGCTCTCCTCGAGCTCCTCTCTGAGCTTGACGTAGCTCTCGTACCGTGCGCGACTGACCGCGCCTTTCAAAACCGCCTCGCGCACCGCGCAGTGCGGCTCAACGCTGTGCTTGCAGTCGGCAAAGCGACACTGTTCCAGGTACGGGCGAAATTCCGGGAAGCAGTTGTCGAGCTCCGTCGGCGCCAGTGCCCACATGCCGACCTCCCGCAACCCAGGCGTGTCCGCGACGTAGCCGCCGTCGGAGCCCGGCAGTGGATGAAGGAATCCGCCCACCGTCGTGTGACGACCTTTGTTCACTGACTCGCTGATCTCGCCGACGCGCAAATCGAGGCCCGGGAACATCGTGTTGAGCAGCGATGATTTTCCAACACCGGATGGTCCGGTGAGCACACTCACCACACCGGAAAGGGCGTCGCGCAGCGGCTCGAGACCTTCGTGCTGTTTCACGCTCGTGAGGTGGACCGCGTAGCCGGCGCGCTCATAGTCCCGCCACCGCTCGCGTGCGGCGTCGGCGCCTCCAACCAGCTCCACCTTGTTGATGACCACGCGCGCCGAGAGCTCGTTCGCTTCGGCAATGACGAGAAAACGATCGAGCATGCGTGGATGCGGCTCGGGATTCGCCGCAGCGAACACCACCACCACCTGGTCCACGTTCGCTGCCACGACGCGTTCGCCGCGCCCTCCACCAGGTGCACGGCGCGCCAACTTCGAGCGTCGCGGCAGAATCTCGGCAATCGACCACGCGCCGTCGCCGTCATCTCGCTCGAGGCGAACGCGGTCACCGACGGCGAGCTTGAGCGTACTTGCCGAAGAGGAGACAGTGTCGCGGCGCAACGAGCCGTCGGCGCGACGACCCGCGTTCGACTTCTTCACGCGCCCACGGAGCGACGCGTCGACGACGACGTCATCGTCCTGTCGCACACGCCAGATGCCCCCGGTGCCACTGAGGACGACGCCAAGATTGGCGCTCTCGGTTGTCATTCCGCTCCGCGCATGCCGCCCTCGGTGTCGTCGTGCATCACGTCCCACCAACGGCGCGAGGGCGCGCCGGACGACTGCGCCGCAATGAGCGCGTGCAGCACCGTGCGTACCTGGCCGAGCGACAGCGCGCCCACCACGCCGCGTGCTTCGTTTTCGCTGTCGGATTCGGCGAGAAAATCGCTCTCGAGATGTCCGCTGGGCGATGCTGCGCCGACGCGCGCCCATTGCACGAACAACAGGTACGCGCCCCACGGATGTTCGGCGTGCCCCGTTGGTGCGGTGAGGATCTCCACGCTGTACGAGAGACCGTCGACTCCCTCGAACGCCGCCGGCCGCCCGTGGACGGCGGCATACCCGCCAATCGTGTTGGTGTCGCCACGCGAATGATCGGCGGGAAGATGTTGTCCAGGCATGCGCCGTCGCTACCGGTGTCCGTGGAACGCCTCACGGACGACATTGCCCGTGATGAATGCAACGTTGGCGGGTCGCTCGGCGAGGCGGCGCATGAGATAGGGATACCACTGCGTGCCGAACGGCACGTAGCAGCGAACGCGGTATCCCTCCTTCACCAGCCCTTCCTGGAGATCACGGCGCACCCCGTAGAGCATCTGGAACTCGTAGCGATCGGACGTGATGGCGTGCTCCTTCGCAAATCGCTTCGCCTCAGTGATCATCGCCGGGTCGTGTGTGGCGATGCCCGGATAGTTCCCGCTCGACATCAGCGCGTGCATGCATTTCACGTAATTCGCGTCGACATCCTTCTTGTCGGGATAGGCGACAGCGGGCGGCTCCTTGTACGCGCCTTTGCAAATGCGAACCCGCGCGCGCATCGCATTCATGTGTTCTACGTCGGCGAACGTGCGGTACAGGTAGCTCTGTAGCACCACCCCTACATTCGCCTTGAACGTCGGGTACAGGCGATCCTCGAACATGCGCAGCGTGGTATCGGTGTACGCGCTCGACTCCATGTCGATCCGCACGAAGGAATTGTAAGTCTGCGCGCGTGTCAGGATGTCCTGCATGATGGCGATGCAGAGTTCCTGGTCGATGTCGAGCCCCATGGCGGTGAGCTTGACCGAGACATTTGCGTTCGCCTTCGCCTCCTGAATGCGATCGAGCATCTGGAGATACGCGTCCCGCGCCACGCGAGCCTCTCGCTCGTTCGACACGCTTTCGCCAAGCAAGTCGAGTGATGCGGTGATGCCTTTTGCATTGAGCTCGCGCACCGCGGCGAGCGCCTCCGTCACCGTCTCTCCAGCCACGAACCGGCTCGCGAAATGCTTCGCCAGCCGGTTCTTGCGCACGAACTTGAACACGTTCGGCTGGTTGGAGAGGTACAACAGGAGATTGCGAATCATGACACCTCAGTACGGCGACGCCCGACTCCGTGGAGGGAGAAATGTAATCGCCGTCGTGAAGTGGGTCAGGCGGATGAGAGGGAAGTCAGGGGTCGGTGCGCACGCGGCGCACGGGATAGGGCCGCCCGACGGCAAGCGACGCGTCGAAGACGTTCCAGGTGGCGAAGCCATCATCGGATTCCGGATCGAGCAGGTACGCCGCTAATCCGCCCAGTGGATCCGCCGTCGGGACGAATATCACGCTCTCGGTACTCGCCGGCGCGGCTTCCCAGTGTCCGGCGAGTCTGATCTCGTGGTGACCCTGAAACGCTCGTGCTTCGCGGGTGAGCGTATCGACGACGAAGTGCTCCACGCGAACCATGGAGGGCGCGGACGGTCTGAGATACCGCACACCGTGCATCCGGAGTCGTGCGAGCAAAGCGGTGTCCGTGGCGTTGATGACGTACGCCGTCGGAAGCGAGCGCGTGAGCGTGGGCACGAACCGGTCGAACACGGGCATTGGTCGAACGCGAATCTCACCGGTGCGGCGCATGCCGCGCGGCACTCCCGGCTCAGTCTGCGAGGAATCAAGCGTCTTGGCGAGAATCTCGAACGCCACAGGTGCGAGCTGTGCCGTTTTCGGCAATGCGGACCGAAGCGCGATCTCGCGTCGCATGCGGCTCGTGAGATCACTATCCGCGTCGTGCTCCTTTGCCTTCAGCTCCGCACTGCGTTCCGCCACGAGCGAAAGCGTCTGCTTCACGAACGCATACGTGGACTTGATGCGGCGCTCCAGCGGGTCGTGCGAGAATGCCTCGCTGAGAATGCCGACGCGGTTGCGAAGGCCATAGTAATTCGTGCCGAACCTTGGACGGTGATCGTAGGTCAGCCACGCCGCGTGCGATGTATCCGTGCTCACCTCATTGCCGAATGCATCCTCGAAGTTTCCGTAGTCGAAGATCTCGAATCCCTCGCGCGAGCGCACGCGCGCGCGCACCTCGCGGAGGAGCGTGCGTGTGTAGTCGCCGAGAGGCGATGCAGGATTGAGGGAGGGCGCGTAGGTCAGCGCGTAGCCGTGAAAGCTTCCATCCGTCGTGTGCAGGTCGATGAACACGTCGGGATCCCACGCATTGAACATCGCCAGCGACGCCCGAGTCTCCGGCGCCTCGGTCTTCACATAGTCGCGGTTGAGGTCGAGCCCTTGGGCGTTGGGCCGCTGCCCTACGAGCTCGGGGCCGTTCTGCTCCGTGCGCTGCCGAGCCTGTGGAGCGAATCGTTCATTGCCATCGGCATTGTAGATCGGAATGGCGATCAGCACGATGGAGTCGAGGACGTTTGGCGTGCGCGCGAACGCGAGGTCGCGCAGAAGGGCGAGCAGGGCGTCTTTGCCTTCGATCTCACCAGCGTGGATGTTGGCCTGGACGTAGACGATCAGCTTGCCGGTGGCGCGTGCCTCCGCGGCTGTGCGGACGAGCGGGCGAGAGGCGACGACGTAGGGAATCGCTCGCCCTTCGCTGGTCGTTCCGATGTTGCCAAAGGCGTATGGAGCGCCTGCGTTTCGCAGGGAGTCCAGAAATGCGACGACGTCGGCGTAGTGGGACGTTTCCCGGTAGCTCGTTCGCTCTGGGCGAGTTTGAAGAGACGGGCGTGCCGCGGTCGCACAGGCCGACGTGGAGGCGAGGAGCGCGACGAGCGCGCAGCTCGCCCGAGAAAGCCCTCGCGTGATTCTCATTGAGACGAAATGATGACGCCGATCCGGCTGATGAAGCCGATGCTGGACCATGACGAAACGTGTTGATGGTTTTCTGCACGAGGAACTGACACACGATATCATCGGTGCATTCTACGAAGTTTACAATGAGTTGGGATATGGATTTCTGGAGAGCGTCTACGCTGCAGCGCTAGCCGACATACTCGGAAGCCGCGGCCACACGGTTTCAAGAGAAGTTGCCATCTGTGTGCATTTTAGAGGACGAGAGATCGCATGGCAGCGGCTCGACATGTTGGTAGACAAGGCCGTGGTCTTAGAGATCAAATCGACACACGAACTGCCGAAAACTGCGCCTCGCCAACTGTTCAACTACCTCAAGGCAACGAGGCTGGAAGTCGGCCTATTATTTCACTTTGGCCCCGAGCCCAAGTTCTTTCGATTGGTGTCATCGAACAAGAGATGAAATTTATCGGCAGCATTAGCGCGATCCGCTGCATCAGCGTCGAAACTCGTGCTTGCGGGGGTCCTGTGCGAACTGTGCAGGGCACGCATTACTCCAAAAAAAACAGACGGGCCGGCATTAATCGCCGGCCCGTCGTTTACCGCGATGAGGAAAGCTCAGCCGTCGATCTCGCTCCCTCCATCCGGTTTGGCACTCGGCGTTGCGCCCTTCGCGCGCGTCTCGGCAGCTGCGGCGGGCGGAGCGCCCTGCTCGATGTCCACCTTCACGTTGCGCTGGAACTCGTTGATCTCTTTGTCTTTCGCGCCGGCGCCGACGAGCGCGCGGATGGCATTTGCCGCCGTGCTGACCGGAACGCCGCGGGAGACGATGTCGGCGAGCACGGTAAAGGGAAGCGTGAGCGAGCGGCGCAGGCCACTCTGCTTCTTCATCTTTCCGAGCTCCACGGCCGGCACGCCCGCGTGCACCGCTGAGGCGCCGGCCTTGATCTCGTCAGCCGAGGCCACTGTCCCGAGGGCGCGATGTGCCGACGCCATTTCGGCGGCGAGGGATCGCACTGCGGCGACGATGCGCGGCCCGTCCGCGCCCTTGCCGAGGCCCTCGTACATTTTTTCCATGAGCGGCTCGACGGGAATGCCCTGCGCCTTCGCCGAGTCGACGACGGCGCGAATGGCCGCACTCGTCGTCGCATCGAGCTTGAGCCCCGCGCGAGGATCCTGTGCACCCGCCGTCGCGACCGACGCGGCGAGACCGACAACCAACATGAGACTGCGAGTCTTGCGATTGCTCACTTGATGCTGTCCTCCACGACCAGCGCACTGCTTGGCATGCCGAAATCGTCGCCCGACGACCGCGGTGCTGTTGGATCGGCAACCCACTGCTTGCCGTTCACGACGAAGGCATAACGGTGCACCCCAGCTGGAACGGCTGCTGTGACGCTCCACACACCCTGATGGTTGGTCGCCACCAGCGCAGAGTCGCCAAGGCCCCAGTTATTGAAGTCGCCCACGACGGCGACGCTATGTGCGGCTGGAGCCACGAGCACGAATTGCACTGGCTCCCTTCCATTGGCGGCGACGGCACGATCTGCCCAGGGGCGAACGCGGAGGATGCCGATGGTGGCGATGGCGACAACTCCAGCGGCCAAGGCGGCCGCCCAGGCTGGACGTTCGACGATTGCCGCGGCCGCGCCGAACCAGCGCCCACGATGCTTCCGCTGCGCGGCATACAACCGGCGCACGCGCACCATCACGCGACGCTCGAACGATGCATCGAGCTTCACGGGCTGCTGCAATTCCTCGACGATCAGCTCGAGCGTCGTCCGACCCCAATCAGCCACTGTGAACCTCCCGCAACAAAGTGCGCAGCCGATCGCAGGCGCGCATCACTCGCATTTTAAGAGCCGAGACACCTACACCGGTGATCTCCGACATCTCATCGTATCCCAACTCTTCGACGTACTTCAACAAGAACGCTTCCCGTTGGTCAGGGCTGAGCTCGCCAACGGCGCGCTCGATTTCCTCGCGCCACATCGTTTGCTCCGCAGGATGCTCCTGCGACGCATTCATCAGCGCACCTTCGTCATGCACAAATGTCTGCCCGCGACGCACGCGCCGTGCCCCACTCGTTCGACACCTGTTCACGAGAATCCGAAACAACCAAGCACCAAAGCGCTCCGGATCCTCGCAGCGCGCGAGCGAGCGGTAAGCCCGAGTGAAAGCGTCCTGCAACGCCTCCTCGGCATCCTCCCGGTTGCCTAGCATGTGCACCGCGTACCGTGCGTACCGGTCTCGGTACCGAGAGACCAGCTCACCGTATGCGTTCACATCGCCGTGCAACACTCTCGCAACGAGTGCTGCATCCGAGCTCTCCATGCCCTCAAGACCCAACATCGATACCCGCGGTCACAGTGATAACGCGTGCAACGAACTGCACATACGGACGATCCATCGCGTCCTCTCCGAGCCCTGCCACTCCGGCAATCTACGGAAGCGGCGCCCCATGCGCCGGGTAAAACCGCTTGCGCGCCCGGGCGTAGTCGACCAGCAGTTCCGACGGGGCAAACCGGCCTGGGAAACGGCCGTTTAGCTGCTCCAGCTCCTCCACGACCGTCGCCGCACCAACACGGTCGACGTAGCGAAACGGACCTCCGCGGAACGGCGGAAAGCCAATCCCAAATACGGCGCCGACGTCCCCATCACGCGGTGAGCGAAGCACCCCCTCCTCCAGGCACCGCGCAGACTCGTTCACCATCGCCAGTACGCAGCGTTGCCTCATCTCCTCCGCTTCGATCGGCCGACGCTGGGCGCCGTGCGGCAACAACTCATACACCGTCGGATCGACACCGTTCTTCTTCCCATCCTCGCCGTACCGATAGAAGCCGAGCTTGCCCTTTCGGCCCGTCCGTCCCGACTCCACCACCCGCCGCAGCGACTCGCTTGGCGCCATGCGCGCGCCAAATGCCTCAGCCATCACCTGGCCAACCTTCCCACCGACGTCGATGCCGACTTCGTCGAGCAGTGTGATGGGACCAACTGGAAATCCGAAACCGGTGAGCGCGCCATCGACTGCGTCGATCGCGGCGCCTTCATCGAGCAGCCGCCCGGCTTCGTTCATATATGCCGACAGCGCCCGCGTCGTGTAGAAGCCGGGGGAGTCGTTGACGACGATCACGGTTTTCCCGAGCCGCTTGCCGTACGCCACGGCGGTCACCGTTGCATCGCTATCCGTATCCTCGGTAACGATGATTTCGAGGAGCGGCATTTTGTGCACCGGCGAAAAGAAGTGCATGCCGAGCACGCGTGTGGGACGCTCCGATGCCTCGGCAATCTGGCTGATCGGGATGGTGCTGGTATTCGAGGCGTAGATCGCGTCCATGCTCAGTATCGGCTCGACCTCGCGCAACACGCGGTGTTTGAGGCCAAGATCTTCGAACACGGCCTCGATGACGAGCGTCGCGGTACCGAAGCCGCTGTAGTCCGTCGTCCCACCGACGAGAAGCAACTGATCCTCGTATTGAAGTCGGGTGATCTGCTTCTTCTTGAGCCGCTCCATGAGCACCTCGCTCACCGCGGCGATGCCTTTTCCCACGCGGGCGGCGTCCGTGTCCTTCAGGCGAACGGGTGTGCCCTGCTGTACGGACACCGACGCGATGCCGGCCCCCATGAAGCCCGCCCCCAACACCCCGAGCGTGGTCACGGCCGCGGGGGGCGGCGCGGGATCCGGAACGCCCGGGTCCTTCTTCAGTGCGTTCGTCGCGAAGAAAAGGAAGATCAGCTCCTTCGACTCTTCGCTGGCCGCCATCTCGCCGAAGGCATGCGCCTCTTCGAGATAGCCCGCGGCGCTTCCCTTGGCGTAGCCGGCCTGCACGGCGCGCAGCGCGGCGAGCGGCGCCGGATAGTGCCCCTGCGTCTTCTCGAGAACGCCTTCGCGCGCCTTCTTGAACACGACCGCGCGGCCGAACGGATTGTCCTCGAGGAGCACTCCGGTGGCACCGCGTCCCTTGGGCGACCGCTGCGATCCCAGCTTGCCATCGGCGAGCTTGCGCGCGCGATCGATGGCGACCTCGCGCAGGATGGACGGATGCACGAGCTCGTCCACGAGGCCCATCTGATATGCCTTCTTCGCGCGCACGTTGCGGCCAGTGAGGATCATGTCGAGCGCGCGCTGCAAACCGACGACGCGCGGAAGCCGCTGGGTGCCGCCAGCACCCGGCACGAGTCCGAGCTGCACTTCAGGGAGCGCGAGAACGGTTTTGGGATGATCGCTCGCGATGCGATATCTGCATGCGAGGGCCGTCTCCAGCCCGCCTCCGAGACAGGCACCGTGAATGGCCGCGACGACGGGGATCTTCAGCGATTCGAGACGAGCAAGCAGGGCTTGTCCGCCGAGACTCAGCGCCTGCGCGTCGGCCACCGACGTGAGGGTGAGAAATTCGTTGATGTCGGCCCCAGCGAGCCACGTGTCGCGCTTGCCGCTCGCGAGCACGATGCCGCGGATGGTAGAATCAATTTCGAGTTGCCCGAAGAGCGCGGCGAACTCGGCGCGGAGAGTCGCCGTGACTTTGTTCACCGGCTCGCCAGGGAGGTCGATGGTGACCACGGCGACGCCGTCGATGTGCTCGACTGTGAGGGCGTTCATCAGCGTCTCTCGACGACCATGGCGTGACCCATTCCGCCGGCCGCGCACACGGTCATGAGCCCGAACTGTCCGTCGCGGCGAACGAGCTCGTTGCACAGCGTGGTGAGAATGCGACCGCCCGTGGCGCCAAAGGGATGTCCGATCGAGAGCGATCCGCCCATGACGTTGAGCCTCGCCCGATCGACTTCCCCAACCGGCTCGGTGAAGCCGGCGCGCTCCGCCCATTCCTTGGACTCGAACCCCTTGAGATTGCACAGAACCTGGGCGGCGAATGCTTCGTGCATCTCGATGAGATCCATGTCGGCAAGCGACAAACCGGCGCGCATCAACGCCACCGGCGCGGCGAGCACGGGGCCCATGAGGAGCTGTTCGCCGGGATCCAGTGCGGCGTAGCTGTAGCTCCGGATGTAGGCGAGGGGCCGATAGCCGAGTGACGCAGCACGCTCTTCACTCATGAGAAGCACGGCGCTGGCGCCGTCCGTGAGTGGCGAGGCATTCCCCGCCGTGACCGAGCCATACTTCCGGTCGAAGACGGGCTTGAGTGCACGCAGTGCGTCGATCGTACTGTCGGCGCGAATGCCGTTGTCGCTCGTCATGGCCTCGAATGCTGGAGGCACCCAGACGGAGGCGATTTCCGAGAGGAGGCGCCCATCCTGCGTTCCAGCCGCGGCGAGCCGATGCGAGCGGAGCGCGAATTGGTCTTGCTCCTCGCGCGGAATGTGATTGAGCTTCGCCATCTTCTCCGCGGACTCGCCCATCGACTCACCGGTCGAGGGCTCGGCGATCGCGGGGGTGATGGGGACGAGGTCGCGTGGACGAACCTTGGCGAGCGCTCGGACGCGCCCGCCGAGTGTTTTCGCCTTGGACGCGCTGACGAGTGCGTCGGTCATGCCGCGCGAGTGGAGAATCGGCACGTTCGAAAGCGATTCCGCACCGCCGGCAATGATGACATCCGCGTGGCCGAGCGCGATCTGGTCCGCCGCATCGGTAATGGCCTGATTCGCCGACGCGCAGGCTCGGCTGACGGTGAACGACTGAACGCCCTTCGGCAGCATCGGAAGCAGGGACACTTCCCGCGCGATATTCGGTGCGAGCACCGAGGGAACGACGGTGCCGTAGACGATTGCCTCCACAAGCGAGCCATCGAGCTGGGTGCGCTGAATGAGCTCTGCGACGCAGCGCTTCCCGAGATCCTGGGCGGAGAGGCGTTTGAGCGTCGTGCCAGAACGGGCGAAGGGAGTGCGCAGCCCCGCAACGATCGCGACGCGCCGGCCGGGTGAGCCAAAGGTGGGCATGGCAGGAAGCTACGCCTGGGCCTCGGGGGCCACTACCCGTTGGGCGGTGCAGGTCTCGACTTCGCTCGGGATGACCGCCCCTGGGTAAGTTCACACTCGCATGGCCGACTCTTCATCAGCGCCGACCGATCGCGAACACCAGCTCGCTCGACTCTCGTCCGAGTCGTTCGACGTGCTCGTCATCGGCGGCGGAATAACGGGGGCAGGTGTTGCTCGCGACGCCGCGATGCGCGGGCTTCGTGTGGCGCTCGTGGAGCAGGACGATTTCGCCAGCGGGACGTCGAGCCGCTCGTCGCGACTCGTCCACGGCGGACTGCGCTACCTGGAGCACGGCCAATTGGGCCTCGTGTTCGAATCGAGCCGCGAGCGCCGGACGCTGCTGCGCATCGCGCCACACCTGGTGCGACCGCTCTCGTTCGTGTGGCCGCTCTATCACCGAGCTCGCGTGCCCGGATGGAAGCTTCGTCTCGGGTTGACCCTGTACGACGCGTTGTCGCTGTTCCGAAATGTCGAGCGTCATCAGCGTCTGGACGCACACGGCGTTCAGTCGCACGAGCCGCGGTTGTCACAGACCGGCCTGCGCGGCGGCGCACGTTACTGGGACGCGGCAACCAACGATGCCCGGCTCACGCTCGCCACGGTGTTGTCGGCACGGCAGTCGGGCGCCGTCGTGGCCAACCATGCTCGCGTGGAGGGGTTGCGGCGAATCGGCGGGCGCATTGCCGGCGCCACGGTGGTGAACATCGAGACCGGCTCGAGCATCGACATCGATGCGCGCCTGGTCGTGAACGCGACAGGCGCGTGGAGCGATCGGGTCGAGCGTCTGGCGAATCCGACTGCCGCCGCAGCGGTCCGCGGCAGCAAGGGTTCACATGTGATGGTGCCGCGATCGCGCGTGGGCAACGCGTCGGCACTCACGCTCGTGGCGCCGCAGGATGGACGGGTCATGTTCGTGCTTCCCGCCGGCGCGTTCACGATCATCGGCACCACCGATACGTACGATCAGGTTGCACCGGAGGATGTTCGCGCCTCGCACGCCGACATTCAGTATCTGCTGCGCACGGCGAATCACTTCTTTCATGACGCGCACCTTACGGAGTCCGACATCGTGAGTGCGTGGGCTGGCCTGCGACCGCTGGCATCGACGGGCAAGGATGGCAATGGTCCCGGCGGTGCGTCGCGCGAGCACGCGATCGTAGAAACGGCACCCGGGCTGCTGCGTATCACGGGCGGTAAGCTCACAACCTACCGCGCGATGGCCGAAGAGGTGGTGAATCACGCCGAGCGGATTCTCGGCGTGCGGCATCGCGGTAGCGGAACGGCGACCACACCGCTCGTCGGCGGCGAAATCGGCGACGTGCGCCGCGCGATGGACGATGCCACGAGCACCATTGGCGACGGCGTCGTCGCGGAGCGGCTCGTGCACGCGTTCGGATCGGAATGGCGTGATGTGTGGAATCTTACCGGCAGCGACCCGACGCTCGTCCAGCGCATTGCTCCGGACCGCCCATACGTGCTCGCCGAACTACGCTATGGTGTGGTGCACGAGATGGCGCGCACGCTGGCGGATCTACTCATCAGGCGCACGCCAATCGCCTTCGAGACGCCCGATCACGGACGGGAGGCAGCTCGGCACGTAGCGCCACGTGTGGCAGAGTGGCTCGAGTGGAGCGCGGCTGAGACTGAGGCGGCACTCGCTGCCTATGACTCGGACGTCGCCCGAATGTTCACGATCGATTGATGGTGCAGGTGCAGGTCTCTCGACTCGCCACGCTCGCTCGGGATGACAGCCCGAGCGCGAATCAACCCGCGTCTTGCTTCAGCTCGTGGATGGTCTGGAGTTCCGTCACCTTGAGCTGGCGAACGATCGTCGGCAGCCGGAGATACGCGATCTCACCCACTTCCTTGCCGAGGAGTGCGCGACCGATTGGCGACGACATGGTGACGTGTCCTTCGTCGAACTCCACGGCATCGCCGAAGACGAGCTGGTACGTCTCCTTCAGGCCGGACTTTTCGTCTGTCACCACGACGCGTGAGCCCAGGCCTACGCGGTCGTGCGGGATCTGCGTGACGTCGATGGACGAGAGCTTGCTCAGGCGCTCGCGAAGCTGGCTGAGGCGCGCCCGGACGAACTGCTGCCGCTCGAGGGCCGCCTTGTACTCGCTGTTCTCCCGGAGATCGCCCATCTCCACGGCTCGGCGGATCTCGCCCGGCAGCGTGACGTTGAGCTCGAACTGCAGCTTCTCGACTTCGTCTCCGAGCTTGGTCTTGAGTGCTTCGATCATGAGAGTACTGGACTGCGAGGCGGCACAAAAAGGTGACGCCCGACATAGGGTCGGGCGCCGCATGCATGCATTCTATCGCGCGCCGGTGCGTGGGGCAATTCTCACTCGCTTCACGTGACGATCATCGTCGAGCGTGCTGAGCCGGACGTGGTGCGGTTTCGCATGAGCAGTTGGCGGGGACGCGCCGTGGGGTACGACGTCAGCGCGTTTCTGCTCCGCGGGGTGCTGGTCGACACCGGGTTCCCAGGAGCGCGCGACGATCTTCTCGCCGCCGTACTGCCACTCGCGCCGCGCGGTGTGGTGGTGACGCACTGGCACGAAGACCACGCGGGCAACGCGCCGGCGCTCGCCGCGATCGGCGTTCCGGTGCGGATGCATCCACGATGCGAAGCCACGCTGCGCACCCAGCCGGCCATCCGACTGTATCGGCGCATGGTGTGGGCCCAGGCGCCGCGATTGGAAGCGCCGCTCGTGAGCTTTGATCCCGCGCCGCTCATCGTGATCGACACGCCGGGACACAGCGGCGACCATCAAGTGGTGTGGGATCCAGAGCGGCGCATCCTCGCCAGCGGCGATCTGTTCCTCGGCGTGAAGGTGCGCGTGGCGCATTTGCACGAGATGCCATCGCTGGTGCTCCAAAGTCTGCGACGTGTGATCGTGCTCGAGCCGCGCATTTTACTCGACGCGCATCGCGGCGTGGTGGCGAATGCAACGTCGAGGCTGCAAGCGAAGGTCGACTGGATGGAGGCGACGGTGGGGCAGATCGAGTCGCTGGCGCGCGAGGGTGTTCACGAGCGGGAGATCACGCGGCGCGTGCTGGGGCGCGAGGCGTTTGTGGGGTGGGTGAGCGGATTCGAATATTCGAAACGCGCGTTCGTGCGGGGGGTGTTGCGGGAGGCGTGGTCCAACTCACCGGCTCAGCACTAACGAGTTATAACGGACACCAACGGAGAAAACGGACCTGAACGGATGAGAACCACTCTCGTTCCCTCGCTAGCGATGCATGGGAAGCTTCGAGTCGGTCTCCGCGGGTTCACGTGGCGCGCCGGTCGCTTTGGCGAATTCATCGCGGAGGCGCTGCATGTTCGCCGCGCGCTTGTCGAGCAGCCGCTTGAGTTTGCGCGGTTTGTGCCGCGCATGTGCGTAGGCCGTGAGCAGCGGAAGCGCGACCGTCGTATCGAGATAGCACACCACCGCATCGGGCAGACGGTCGGGATCGATCTTGCCCCAACTCACCGCCTCGGCCGGCGTTGCGCCGGAGAGCCCACCGGTGTCGGGCCGAGCGTCGGTGATTTGCAGGAAGTAGTCGTGCCCTTTCTCATCGATGCCCAGCACTTCCTGAATCTGCGGCTCGGTCTGGAGCGCGAAGTTCTTGGGGCTGCCGCCGCCGCAGATCAGGATGGCGCTCTTGCCGCCGCCCCGCTTGGCCGCGAGCACGATGGACGCCGTTTCGTTGACGTCGGCATTCGGATCGATCACGCACTTGTTTCCCTCGAGCGACAGCGCGGCGACGTTCATGCCGATCGATGAATCGCCCGGCGACGACGTATAGATCGGCACGCCGCATTCGTAGGCGACGCCGAGCAGGGACTTATTGCCGATGTCGAGGGCCTTTTCGCGCTCCCGAATGTATTTGCCGCACAGCGCGTGGAACTCCGCACTGCTCATCGCGCGCTGGAATTCCGGGCCCTGCACGATCTTCCGGAAAAATGCGTCGGTGCTGAGGAGGACGTCGTAGTCGAAGAAGATGTCGTAGATGCGGACGATGCCCTCTTCGCGCAGCACGGTGTCGCTTTGGGTCGGATTGCCGCGATGCATCGAAAGGCCGAGACCGAAGTGCGCGTCGTGATAGAGATTCGCGCCCGTGGAGATGATCCAGTCCACGAATCCCGCCTCGATGAGCGGGATGAGCGCGGCCATGCCGAGTCCGGCCGGTGTCAGCGCACCGGTGAGCGTCATGCCGACGGTGACGTCGGGTTCGAGCATCTTCTTCGTGTACAGTTGGCAGGCTTCTCGGAGACGCGCCGCGTTGTACGCCAGGAAGGTTCCGTCGATCAGGTCCGCCGCGGATTCGCTGCCATCGATGCGGCGGGGAGCGATCTTGCCGCCCTGAAGGAATTTGGAGCCTTCGTGGGCGGTGTGAGCTTCGCCCGCGCGCTCGCGATCTTCTGCGGCGCGCTTCTGCTCACTCTTGTTGCCCGCGGCTGACGCTTTGGTTTTTCCCGTGCCGTGACGCGAGGCCTTGAAGCCGCCGCGTGGGCGCTCGTCGCCGTCCCCGTTCTTTTTCTTGCTCGGCATTTAATGGCTTGTGTGTGACTACCGCGTGTTCACCGCGTTGTACGCCTCGATCACCGCGTGCGCCGCCTCGGCCGGGTCGTCGGTGAGGAGGAGGAGGTCCATGTCGCCTGGCGAGATCTTTTTCTCCGCGAGCACGCGCGACTGGAGCCAGCGCAACAGGCCGGCCCAGTAGTGGCGGCCGAAGAGAATGATGGGGAACTGATAGATCTTCCCCGTTTGAATGAGCGTGAGCGCTTCGAACGCTTCGTCGAGCGTGCCAAATCCGCCGGGAAAGATGATGAACGCGCTCGAGTACTTGATGAACATCGTCTTTCGGACGAAGAAGTACCGGAAGTTCACGAGCGTGTCGACGTACGGGTTGGCGCCCTGCTCGAATGGAAGCTCGATGTTGCAGCCGATCGACCGTCCGCCGCCTTCCTTTGCGCCTTTGTTGGCCGCCTCCATGATTCCCGGACCGGCACCGGTGATGATGGAGAAACCGGCGACTGCAAGTAGCCGCGCGGTTTCCTGCGCGGCGAGATACTGCGGATCGTCGGGGGCCGTGCGTGCGGAGCCGAAGACCGACACGCCGCGCTCGACGGTGGCGAGGTTGTCGAACCCTTCGATGAACTCTCCCATGATGCGCATGACGCGCCAGGTGTCGGTGCGCGTAAAATCACTCAGCACGTTGCCCGGCGCCTCCTGGCCGGGCTGCTGGAGAAGCTTTTCGTCCTCGGTGACCGGCGAGATAAAGTCGCGGATGTCGTCGTCGATCTTTCGCGCCGCGCCGGAGCTGCGTTTGTTGGTGACCTGCGATGGCGGCGTTCGGCCGGCGGCGCGATGTCCCTCTTCCGTGCGCTCGCGCAACCCTTCCTGCGACTCCGCCTGCGCGGCGGCGAGCTGCGCCGGGTTGCCGCGCTTTCCCGTCGCGGTCCGTGGGGCGCGCGACTTGGGCGACGTCGACGTCTTTTTGCGAGTTGCCATGCGGGAGTGTAGTCAGGCGACTGGCTGCCGCGCCAGCGATGCGGGCGCTGCTTGCCCCGCACGGTGCGGCTCGCTTTTGTTCGCCGATGCCACACTCGGGAATTGCGTGCCGGTAGTCGTTCTGGTCGCGGATGGCGCGCGCTTCGACGCCTTCAGCGGAGACCTCTCCGATCTTCCCGCGCTGCAGCAGCTGCGCGACGAAGGCGGGCTCTACCCGGTGACGACCGTCTTTCCATCCGTCACGGGCCCCGCCTACACACCGTTTCTGCTCGGCCGCTTTCCCGGAGCGGTCGGCATACCCGGTCTGCGCTGGTACGACCGAGTGCGCGAGACGTGCAGCTGGCCGGACTATGCGCGGAGCTACGTCGGCATTCAGTTCGGGCGCATCAACAGCGATCTCGCACCCGACGCGCCGACGGTGTTCGAGCTCGTGCCCGACAGCATCGCCGCGTTGAGCGTGATCACGCGCGGACTCCCGCGCTCGCGGCGAATGGGCACGCTGACGATGCGATCCGTGGCGCGCGTCGCGGTCACGCATTTTCGCGGCAACGCGGAGACCTGGCTCGATGTGGACCGTGAGGCAGCAGACGCGATCGTGCGGCGCTCGCGCGATGAACGACCCGACTACCTGTTCGGCGCCTTCGTTGGAGTCGACAAGGGCTCGCATGCGCGTGGACACGCGAGCCCGCTGGTGCACGAGGCGCTGCGCATCGTGGATGACGCGGCCGCTCGCCTGCGCGCGGACGCTGAACGCGACGGACGGTGGAGCGACATGCACCTCTGGATCGTGAGCGACCACGGGCACTCGCCGGTGAGCGCGCACGAGGATCTCGCCGGCGTCGTCGCGGACACGGGCGTGCGCACGGTCGCGCATCCGTGGTCGGCTGGGTTAGGATAGCAGGTGGCGGTGATGGTGAGCGGAAACGCCATGGCGCTCCTCTATCTCGACGTTCACGAGACAACGCGGCGCTGGTGGCCGTCGCTCGAGGGATCGTGGTACAGCCTCGCCGACATGCTTCTTCGTCGGCCGTCAGTGGATCTCCTGCTGCTTCCACATTCGTCCGAGCGATGCGAGATCCGCAGCGAGTCGCGCGGTTCGGCGGTCGTCTCTCGAGATGGTGCGCGCTACCGGTATGAGCGCACGGGTGGGGATCCGCTGCGCCTGGGGGCGGACGTCGAAGGCACCGCGGACGAGACGCATGACGCAAGTCGCGATGGCGATTATCCCGATGCGCTCGTCCAGATCATCGCGCTCGCCGGCTCGGCGCGCGCGGGCGACATGATTCTCTCGGCCACACCAGGATGGGATTTCCGCTCGCGATACGAACCGATTCCGCACCGCAGCGCGCACGGCGCGCTGCATCGCGATCACATGGTGGTGCCGCTGCTCACCAACCGGCCCACTGCACACATGCCGCGCCGAACCACCGACGTCTTCGCCAGCACCATGGCCGCCCTCGGCGTTCACCCACCCGCTGTGCTCGACGGTACTTCGTTTCTCAGGGCTGACTGAGCGAGGTCGGCGCGCCGCGATACCGCTGCTGTAGCCACGCGTCCCAGGTGAGCTGCCCGACGGCGCGCGCCGGCGCCGTGGCCTCACCACTTCGCATGGCAGCGGCAAATCGGCCCGGGAGCGGAATGGGAATGACTATCGCGCGCCGATGCTGCGCGACGAGCCAACTGCGGACCATCCGCCGCATCGACAGCACCTCTGGACCGGCGACATCGCGCGCGCGCCCCACGGGGCCCGCCTCCACGCGATGCCACAGCGCTCCCGCGAACTCGTCGACGTGAATGGGCTGCGAGAGGAATCCAGCCGGTGCGAACGCGATGGGAAAGCGCGCCATCTTGCGCGCGAGCGTGTCGATGAAATCGTGGAACTGTGTACCACGCACGATGGAATACGGAACACGATTCCCATGCACCAACTGTTCGGCGTAGGTCTTGATCTGATAGTACGCGAATGGAATGCGATCGATGCCGACGATGGAGACGTAGACCAGGTGCTTCACGTTCGCGCGCTGAGCGGCATCCGTGAGGCGATCCGTGCCTTCCACGTCGACGCGCCAGCCGTCACGCGGATCGGTGGCTGCGTGGATGATCACGTCGACGCCGTGGAGTGCGGAGTCGAGGCCGTCGCCCGTTGCAAGATCTGCCCGCACCCACTGGACTGTCGACGCCGGGGCGGTAGAAGCCACCGCTCGATGGCTCATGCCACGAAGACTATGGGCGCGCGCCGCCGGGTGCGCGAGCAGGCTCGTACCGAGCACGCCAGATGCGCCGGTAATGAGCACGGTTTTCGAGACCGTCTCGCCGGCAGAGCTCTCCGCGTGCGAGCCTACCTCGCCCATGCGTCAGTCGTCGAGCGCGAGACCGATCAGCATACGACCATCACGCACCTTGAACGCCGCGCGCGGATGGATGTCGAAGCGCTCCCACTTTTCCCGACCCACCAATGCGCCGATGGCGGCACCGTACACTAGTCCGCTCACGGCGCTCCACACGATGAATTCTGCACTGTGCGGATTCAGGTCATCGGGATTGCAGCGTGTGCATTGGGGCGCGACAGCATAGGTGAGGAGGCCCGCGGCGAGTCCGATCGGCACTCCCCACACGATCCCGCGCTGCGCGCCCAGCATTCGGCTGGAGCCGCGGCTGA
>JANMAY010000329.1:0-7446 GCA_031360095.1 Gemmatimonadaceae bacterium | reverse complement strand
CCAATCGCCATGCTCAGCACGAGCGATTTCGTCCACCCCGCCTTGCCGTACTTTCGGTCGAAATAGTCCAGGTTTTGCGGGAAGCGCGGCCGCTTCTCCTCGGGCAGATCGATGCCGGACTTACTCGCAAAACCGATCTCGACGCCACCGGCGATCAGGCGAGCCAACCCGAGCTTGAGCCCGAGCTGATAGAAATACACGTCGCACGACTTGGCGATCGCGCCCTTGAGATCGAGATAGCCGTGTCCGCGCTTGTCCCAGCAGCGGAAATACCGCGAGCCGTATTGCATGCCGCCCGAGCAGGGGATCGGCATCTTGTCCGTCATCTGGACGGTGCCGGTCTCCAGTCCAATCGACGTCGTCGCGAGCTTCCAGGTGGAGCCCGGCGGATACGTCCCCTGTAGCGCCTTGTTGTACAGCGGGCGGCGCGGATCATTGCGCAGCGAGTCGTAATACTGAACCGGCACACCGCCGATGAAGCGGTTGCCGTCGTATCCCGGTGCGCTGTATAGCGCGAGCACGCCCCCAGTCTGCGGATCGATGGCGACCGCACCACCCTGCAGCGAATCGCCAAAGATCCCCGCGACGAATCGCTGCAGGTCCATGTCGATGTTGGTGTACATGTCCGGTGCGGCGACCGGCACGAGATCCTGCCGCGCCCCGGCGTTCTTCACGATGCGCCCGCGCGCATCGACTTCCACGAACTGGCTCCCTTCCTTCCCGCGCAGAATCGACTCGTACTCTTTCTCGAGTCCCTGCTTCCCGACCTGCTGTCCGGCTTTGTAGTCGGTGAATCCCGGCTGCGAGAGCTCGTTCTCGCTCACCTCCCCCACATATCCCACGAACGACGACACCACGGGCCCATCGGGATAGAACCGGCGCGGCGCGCTCTGAATGATCAAGCCAGGAAACTGCGTGCGATGCTCCTCCAGTACGCTCACGACGTCGAAGGACGCGTCGGGAATGATCACGGTCGGACGCGTCGGACCGCGCCGGTAGCGACGCACCGACTGCTCGATCTGCTGCGGTGTGATGTTGATGGTCCCGCTCAAACGCTGCAACACCGCGCGAAGCGTATCCTCCTTCTGCGCGAGCACCGAGACCGAGTATCCGATCACGTTGTCCGCGATCACCTTCTTGTTGCGATCGAAGATCACGCCGCGAGGCGCCGGCAGCGGAATCTCGCGCAGACGGTTCGTCTCGGACTGAAGCGCATACTTCTGATGTTGGAGCACCTGGCTGCGAAAGAACCCGCCGAGCAGAAAAAGCGCTACCCCCGCGATGATGAAGTTCGCGACGCGTCCGCGCTTCGCGATGTCGTTCGGATGAAAGCTCATGAGGCGCGCGTCTCCATCACTGGGCGCAGCAACATCAGCGCGAGCACACCGGCAACCGCCGTGACCGCAGCCGAGAGCGACGACCAAACGAGAATCTGCATCAACAGCTCTGCCCCGCGCATTCTGTGTTCCACGAGGTTCATGACGACCTCGTAGGCCCACTTGCCGAGAAAGAGGAAAAATCCGTTCAACAGCACGTGGTCGGCGAAGAAGACCGCCTTCAATCTGGACCACGAAAAGCCGATGAGCGTCATCGCCAGCGCTCCGGCCCCGAAGGCACCGAGCGCGAGCGAGTCCGATGCAAGACCGAGGATGAATCCGAAAATTGCCGCGACGCCGGGCCGGACCCGCACCGACGCCAGCAGCAGCGCGATGATGAGGAAGTCAGCCGACGCGCGCCACGCCAGCAGTGGACGCAGCGTGTAGTGCAGGAAAATCAGGATCGCGCACAGCACGATCGTGCGGACAGTGGCGCCCCAGTTCATGGCCGCACCCGACCTGTGGTATCGCGCCGGACACTATCCGCCGCACGTGCGGCGGCGACGCTGTCCCGACGCGCGCGACGCACGCGGGCGGCAGCGATGCTGTCGCGACGTGCACGAGCGAGAGCGGCTGAATCAGCAGGCGCCGGCGTCACACCAGGAATCGCCCCTGGTGCGGGGGCCCCGGGGCGCGCGGTGGTATCGCGGCGCAGTGAATCGGCGAACAGCCGAGCCGCCGAATCGATGGCGAGCCGGCGAGCGGCCGCTTCCTGCGCGGCGGACTGTCGCGCCAGGGAGTCGCCCGCAGCGACGATGCTCTTCGTCGCCGAATCAATCGGCCCGATGTCGGCCCACACATTGACCAGGCCCGCCGCAGCGCGCGCCGGCGTCAAAATCATCACCGAGGTGAGCTCGGCGGGATTCACCGCGGGCCGCAACAGATACGTGCGCGCCCACGCTTCGGCCGTGCGAATTTCCGCGAGCACCACACCAACAGGAATTCCCTTTGGATAGACGCCACCAAGTCCCGAGCTATAGACGACGGCGCCTGGCTTCATCGTCGCGCGAAATGGGACCCCACGCATCTCGAGGAGATACCGTTCCGAGCGAAGGAATGCGGGCTCTGATGTCGTGCTCGACGTGGACACGTGTGGCTGCACGATGCCGAACGCGCTCCCGTCC
Source organism: Gemmatimonadaceae bacterium (assembly GCA_031360095.1). GTDB lineage: Bacteria > Gemmatimonadota > Gemmatimonadetes > Gemmatimonadales > Gemmatimonadaceae > AG11. Next base: position 4,946 of record JANMAY010000329.1, on the reverse strand, counting down.
GCCGACATCGCGCTCACACGAAAGTCAGGATGTGCGAACAGGATCGCGAGGCTCATCGACGGATCGACCGTTTGCACCACGCCCACGACCCCCTCGGGTGCAACGACGAGGCTGCGATCGCGGACCCCAGCCTTCGAGCCTGCGCTCAGGGTGACGGTGAAATCCTCGGCGCGGCCGCGGCCCTGCAGCGCTTCGGCCGGGATGAATCCCCACTGAAGTTTCGCGCCGAGCCCAAGGAGCTTGCGCAGCCTGTCATTCTCCGTCTCGAGCGTCGGAACGCGTGCAGCGGCCAGAGCGAGCGTGTCGCGGCGCAGCTCGATCCGTTCGGAGCTCAAATACGCGGACCGCCAGCGCTCGGCGCCTTTCTGCAGGCGAATGAGGGGCGCCACGAGTGACCGGCGCAGCGTTCCTGCCACCGGCTCGCGCAAGTTGGCTGGAAGCACCGTCGCGATCAGCGACAGCAGCACGCACGCGCCAAAGATGACGATGTCGAGACGACCGGAGAATCGAGCGGTTCGCGCCACCCGTGCCTCAGGTGCTCAGGACGGACCAGTACTTCTCCTCATCGTCGAGAATACGGCCCGTCCCGCGTACCACGCAGGTGAGCGGATCCTCGTCGACATGGATCGGCAACCCCGTTTCCTGACTCAGCAGGAGGTCGAGCCCGCGAATGAGCGCACCGCCACCGGTCATCACGATGCCACGATCCACGATGTCGCTCGCCAGCTCGGGCGGCGTAATCTCGAGTGCGCGACGCACCGCGTCGACGATTTGCTGTATGGGTTCCTGAATCGCCTCGCGTATCTCACTCGAATGCACTCGCACAGTCTTGGGAATGCCGCTCACCAGATCGCGGCCCTTCACTTCCATCTCGCGCTCGTCGCCGATGGGCGCGGCGCTGCCAATCTGAATCTTGATCTGCTCCGCCGTCGGCTCACCGATCAGGAGATTGTAGTTCTTGCGCATGAACTGCACGATCGACATGTCGAGCTCGTCGCCGCCCGTGCGAATGGACGTATCGCTCACGATGCCTGACAGCGCGATCACGGCGATCTCGGTGGTGCCACCGCCGATGTCGATGACCATGTTGCCGGTCGGCGTCTCCACGGGCAGTCCCACACCGATCGCCGCCGCCATTGGCTCGGCGACCATGAAGACTTCCTTCGCGCCCGCACCCAGCGCGGAATCGCGCACGGCGCGCTTCTCCACTTCGGTGATGCCGCTCGGCACACACACGATGACCCGCGGCTTCACCTTGAAGACGTGATTGTCGATGATGAGCTTGAGAAAATAGCGCAGCATCTTTTCGGTCACGTCAAAGTCGGCGATCACACCGTCCTTCATCGGGCGCACGGCGATCACACCTTCGGGGGTGCGGCCAAGCATGCGCTTGGCCTCGAGCCCAACCCCTTTTATCTGCTTCGTCTCCCGATCAATCGCGACGACCGACGGCTCGTTGAGGACGATGCCTTCGCCCTTCACGTAGATCAGCGTATTCGCCGTGCCGAGGTCGACACCAATCGCGTTCGCGGGGAAGAGACTTCCCGCCTTGAAAAAAGGCCAGCGCATCAATCCGGGGTTGGGTCGCTCGTACCGCTTGCAGGGAACGAGCCGTACGTGGTGCACGGTGGTGCAAGGTCGAAAACGCTGAAAGCTACCCCTCGTCCAAAGTGCAGACAAGGCGTTGTCTCACCACAACCTACGCTCTGTCGACGTGATCTGCCGCACAGAGTCACGCCAGGAATTGCGAGGGCTCGTGAAAGTCCATTCCAAACGCCTCCGCGACGCCCTCGTACGTCACCTTGCCATCCACCACGTTCAGCCCGCGCAGGAGCGCAGGATTGGCCGTGAGCGCCTTCTTCCAGCCCTTGTTCGCGAGTTGCAGCGCGTACGGCAGCGTGGCGTTCGTGAGCGCCAAGGTCGACGTGCGAGGCACGCCGCCCGGCATGTTCGCGACGCCGTAGTGAATGACGCCATCGACGACATACGTCGGGTTCTCGTGCGTCGTGGCCTTGATGGTCTCGACACATCCCCCTTGATCGATCGCGACGTCGACGATCACCGCGCCGGGACGCATGCGCGAAAGATCCTCCCGTCGAATCAACTTGGGCGCCTTCGCTCCAGGGATGAGCACGCCACCGATTACCAGATCCGCGGTGGCAATCTGCTCCAGGATGTTGTGCCGATTCGAGAAGATCAGCTGGACGTTGGCTGGCATCACGTCGCTCAGATAGCGCAACCGCTCGAGCGAAATGTCGAGGATGACGACGTTCGCCCCCATCCCCGCGGCGATCTTTGCCGCATTGATGCCCACGATCCCGCCGCCCAGAATCACCACCTTGGCCGGTGTCACACCGGGCACTCCCCCGAGCAGCACTCCGCGACCGCCGTAGAGCTTCTCGAGGTACTTCGCGCCCTCCTGCACCGCCATCCGGCCTGCCACTTCGGACATCGGCGTGAGCAGCGGAAGCTCGCGCGTGGGAAGCTCAACGGTTTCGTACGCAACGCAGACAGCGCCACTTTTCAGGTGCGCCCGTGTCAGCTTCTCATCCGCCGCGAAATGAAAATAGGTGAAGATGAGCTGGCCCTGTCGCAGGTGCGGCCACTCGGCCTCGATGGGCTCCTTCACCTTCATGATCATGTCACTGTCCTTCCAGACCGCCGCGGCGCTCGCTCCGATGGAGGCGCCAACACCCGTGTAGTCCTCGTCAATGAATCCGCTGCCGAGGCCCGCTCCGGTTTCGATGAGCACCGAGTGTCCGGCGCCAACGAGCGACTCCGCGCCCGCCGGGACGAGGGCGATCCGGTTTTCGTTCGTCTTGATCTCCTTCGGAACGCCGATTTTCATTCGCTTTGGATCGAATGTAAGGGTGCTTCTTTGTCACCCGAGCAAAGTCTTGGGGCCTGCCCCTACTTCCGTCAGAGCTCCCCAGGTCCCAGCGACACGACGGTTTGCCGCTCCGGCGCAAACAAATCCCGTGCAACTTCGGCGATCTGCTCCTCCGTGACACCGTCGACCAGCGCCAGCATCTCGTCGAGCGTGCGATAGGGCTCACCGTAGAGCTCAACCGCGGCACAGCGATACATCCGCGCGCTCACACTCTCGAGCGAGAGCGTAATCTGTCCCTTCAGTTGACTCTTTCCCATCGCCAGCTCGTCGGCCGGCAGCCCGGCCGCAGCCACCGATGCAAGTTCTGCCTCAATGGCCGCGAGAGCCTCGAGCGCCGTCTCCGGCCCCGTGCCCACGTACACGCCGTGCATCCCGACGTCCGCGTGAAACGATTGAAAGGTGTATACCGCATACGCGAGGCCGAGTTCTTCGCGCACGCGCTGAAACAGTCGCGAGCTCATCCCGCCGCCGAGGAGCACGCTCAGCAGCACCGCGGCATGCCGACGGGGATCGCTGTGCGACACCGCGGGACTTCCGACCACGATGTGCGTCTGCACGCCATCGCGCGGCACGTGTTGTCGGCGAGGAGGCTGCGCGACCGCGGGCGGGACGACGAGCCGCGTACTGTCGCCAGTCCTGGGCGCGTGCCATCCAGTCCGCTCGAGCGACGCCAGCAACTCCTCGTGCTCCACGTTGCCCGACGCCGCCACGATGAGTTGCGACGGATGATACGCGCGCGCATGCAGCGCCTGGAGATCGTCCGTGCGCAGCGATGACACGGTATCGCGCGTACCCAGGATCGAGTAGCCATACGGATGCGCGCCCCACAGCACCTCGTTGTGCAGCTCGAAGACGAGATCATCCGGCGTGTCGTCGACCATGCCGATCTCCTCGAGCACCACCTTCCGCTCGAGCTCCAGGTCGCTCTTCCGCAGGAGCGGATTGAACACGAAGTCACCGATGACGTCGGCTGCGATGTCGAGATGCTCGTCGAGCACGCGGGCCTGATACACGGTGTGCTCGCGCGATGTGTACGCGTCGAGCGAGCCGCCAAGCGCTTCGAGCTCCAGCGCGATCTGTTTGGCCGATCGCTTCGCGGTGCCCTTGAAGACCATGTGCTCGAGCAGGTGCGACACTCCCATCTTGTCTCGCGGCTCGTGGAGCGAAGCGGCGCGCACCCACGCCCCGAACGCCACAGACCGCACTCCCGGCATTCGCTCCGAGAGTACGGTCAGGCCATTCGATAAGACTGTTCGGCGAAATCCTTCCGCCGACCCGTCACTCCGGTTCAACGGCGCGGACGTCCCCCGCCACTACCGCCGCCACTGCGACGCGGCCGATCGCCGTCTTCGCGCGGAGGACGGTCGCCCTCTGGACGCGGTGGACGGGGCTCCTCTTCCGGCATCCCTTCAGGACGCGGCACGAGCGCCTTGATGGAGAGTCGCAGGCGACCTCGCTCATCGCGATCGAGCAGCTACACCGTCACGCGGTCGCCCTTGTTCACGACGTCTTCCGACTTATCGGTGCGACCGTGCTTGAGCTCGGAGATGTGCACCAAGCCTTCCGTGCCTGGCATGATCTCGACGAACGCCCCGAATGCCGTCGTCGTCTTCACCGTGCCTTCGTACGTGGCGCCAATCTCGGGCTCGGCAGTGATGGCCTGCACCATCTGCCGCGCGCGCTGCATTGCGTCGCCGCCCACAGCCGCAATCGTGACGAGGCCGGTGTCATCAACCGTGAGCTCTGCGCCCGTCTCGTCCTGAATGCCGCGGATGGTCTTGCCCTTCGGTCCGATGAGATCGCCGATCTTTTCGGGATTGATCATCAGCGTGACGATGCGCGGAGCGTAGGTGCTCAGGTCCTCACGATGCGTCGCGAGCGCCTTGTTCATCTCCCCGAGGATGTGCAAGCGCCCTTCCTTGGCCTGGGCGAGGGCTTCCTTCATGATCTGGAGGTCGAGCCCTTCGATCTTGATGTCCATCTGGATGGACGTGATGCCGTTCGCCGTGCCCGCAACCTTGAAATCCATGTCGCCGAGATGATCCTCGGTGCCGAG
>JANMAY010000294.1:0-16814 GCA_031360095.1 Gemmatimonadaceae bacterium | reverse complement strand
AACGGGTTCGGCGCGATTCTGGAGTACGATGAGCTGCTGATCGTTCCATATCCCGAGCGCGCGCTTCGCGACGGTGCAATCGATCCATGGACAAAGCCGCGCTACGAGAACAAGCGCAGAGCCCTGGCTGAATATGCCAAGAGAGAAGCCATTCCACTGGATGTGCCGTGGCAGCTGCTGTCGGCGAAGCATCGCGAGCGCCTCCTTCACGCCAACGTGCGCGGCTTCAAGGGAATCTTTCCCTTTCTCCGCGATCTCGAGGACAAGCGCTACAAGCAGTACATCCGCGTGTTCCTGCGGCAGTATCAAACCGCGCAGGAATGTCCAACCTGCCATGGATCCAAGCTTCAACAGGAATCGCTGCAGGTGAAGGTCGGCGGCCGAAACATCGCCGAGGTGTGCGACCTGGCGATCGGGCGGCTGACGGAATGGCTGGATGGTCTCGTCTTGTCGCCATTCGATCGAGACATCGCGGCGCACATCCTCAAGGAAGCACAGGACCGGGTACGTTTTCTCTGCGACGTGGGCCTGACGTATCTGTCGCTCAACCGCGCGACGCGCACGCTCTCGGGCGGCGAAGCACAGCGCATCGGACTCGCGAATTCGCTCGGCTCGCGCCTCGTCGACACCCTGTATGTGCTCGATGAGCCGTCGATCGGATTGCATTCGCGCGACATGGATCGGCTGCTCACGCTGCTGCTGCGCCTCCGCGACGGCGGTAACACCGTGCTCGTCGTCGAGCACGACATGGAGGCCATCCGCGCGGCGGACTACATGGTGGAGCTTGGGCCAGGAAGCGGTGAGAAGGGCGGGCAGCTCGTCTTCGCCGGCCCGATGTCACGCGTGAGCGAGAGTCCGCTCACCGGCGAATACCTGTCTGGAAAGCGTGAAATTCCGGTGCCCAGTACGCGGCGCCGCATCGGTCCGCAGTGGCTCACGCTCACGGGTGCGCGCGAGCACAATCTGAAGCGTGTCGACATTCGTGTTCCCCTCTCCGCCGTCACCGTGGTGACTGGCGTCTCCGGCAGCGGCAAGAGCACGTTGATCCACGACGTCCTGATGCGCGCGCTCGAGACGAAGCTCACCGGTGAGCATTCTGCAAAGCAGCATTTGGGTGAGCGCGTTGGGGCGTTCGACACCATCACGGGCTACGAAGCGCTCGACGATGTCGTGCTCGTGGATCAAAGCCCCATTGGGAAATCGCCGCGCTCCAATCCGGTCACGTACGTGAAGGCGTTCGACGAGATCCGCCGCATCTACGCGGCGCTTCCGCTGTCGAGGGAGCGCGGCTACACCGCGGGCACGTTCAGCTTCAATGTCGCCGGCGGACGCTGCGAAACGTGCGAAGGCGCGGGCTATCTCGAGGTCGAGATGGTGTTCATGGCGGACGTGTTCGTCCCGTGTGACGACTGCGCCGGCAAGCGCTTTCGTCCTGAAGTGCTCGACGTCAAGTATTTCGGCCGCAGCGTCACCGACGTGCTCGAGCTCACCGTCGACGAAGCGATTCGATTCTTTCCGTACGAGGAGAAGCTCGGCCAAGCGCTCTGGCAGCTCCAGCAGGTTGGGCTCGGATACCTGCGACTCGGGCAACCCGCGACGACTCTTTCCGGCGGAGAGGCGCAGCGACTCAAAATCGCGCGCGAGCTGGTGTTCGGCGCCAAAAAATCGGGGCGCAAGATCTACATCATGGATGAGCCGACGACGGGCCTGCATCTCGACGACATTCGGAAGCTCGCTCTCGTCTTTGACCGACTCGTCGATGCGGGCCACACCCTCGTGCTCATCGAGCACAACCTCGACGTCATCAAGCTCGCGGACTGGGTAATTGACCTCGGACCCGAAGCGGGCGACGCAGGCGGCGAAGTGGTCGCGATGGGTCGTCCCGAAGAGGTCGCGCGCGTCGAGGCATCGCACACGGGAGTCTGGCTGCGAACGGTGTTGCCGGATTGGGACCAACCGTCGGGAACTCGGCGCGCGGCGCATGGAGGACGAACCGATATCGCGACCGCCACGAACCGGAAACGCGCGCGCGCGTCATAGCCTAAGTCCGTTGCAGCACTGCAATTGACCTCCCCCGGCGCCATGGCTAGCTTTCGCGGTCTCCTGAATTTCATTCCCCAGTAGCTCAGTTGGTCAGAGCATCCGACTGTTAATCGGAGGGTCGTAGGTTCAAGTCCTACCTGGGGAGCTCGAGCCGTCCGCGACGCGGACCCACACCACAGCGTTCGAGAGCTTACGGCCAACCCCCGTAAGCTCTTTGCGTTACGTGTCGCTTTGTCCGCATGTGGCCGCGAGCGACCTCCGGGGAACAACCATGCCGAGCCCGGTTACAATCGGCCCTCCTTGGCAGTCAACCTCGACAATGTCCTCGCAGCCGTTCGCCACACAGCAGTCGGTGCGCAGCGCGCCTGATGCGCCCGTCCCGAGCGCCGCTCTGCCCGTGCACGGCCCCCTCGCCGAAGCGATGGAGCGCCTCGTCGGCCTCGCGGCGTCCGCCGTGCGCGCCCCGTTCGCGTTCATCATTCTCACGGGCGAAGACCGCCGGTGCTTCGGCGCTGGGCCGGACCTGCCCCAATGGGCCGCGCACGACGCTGGCGCCTTCTGGCGGTCAGGCATCGGCGACCTCGTCAACGCGGGCCCCGTACAGATCCGGGACCTCGGCCATCAGGAGGCCACCCCGCACCAGGTGGCGGCGCGCGAGCTGGGCATGCGGTCCCTTCTCGCCGTTCCGATCCGCTCGGGCGTCGGAGAACTGGTTGGAGTGTTGTGCGCGGGCGATTCGCTCGCCACCGAATGGAGCGACGACGATCTCGAGATGCTCCAGCGATTCGCGTCCGCCGCGGCCACCGATTGGGAGCTGCGTCATTCGCTGGCGGAGCACGAGGCCAATGAGCGTCGAATGGGTTTCTACAGCAACCACGACGTCCTCACCGGCCTTGCCAATCGTGCCGTTCTGCTCGATCGGCTGCGCTTCGCCCTCGATCGACCCACGCTCCTCAACAAATCCAACAACGGCGATTCCGGGCTCGCGCTCCAGGTGCCCCCCGAGGATCTCGTGGCGGTGTTCTTTCTCGACGTCAATGATTTCCGCACCGTGAACGAGCGGTTCGGACATCGCGTGGGCGATCAACTGCTCGCCTCCATCGGCAAGCGTCTGCGGCAGGCCGCCGGTCAGCATGCCACCGTCGCACGGCTGGGCGGCGACGAGTTCGCCGTGCTCGTAGAGCGCGTCGACGCCGCCGACGTCGCCGAAGGAATGGCCGAGCGCTTTCGCGACGTGCTCTCGCAGCCCACAACGGTGGGGAACGAAGAAATCGCGCTCACGGTGAGCGTCGGCATTGCGCTGAGCACGACGTCGGCCGAGCTCGCGGAGCACGTGCTGCGCGGCGCCGATCTCGCGATGGCGCGCGCCAAGCGCGCGACCCGAGGCGATTCCGCACCGAAGCCCGTCATCTTCGATTGGAAGATCGCGTCTGAGGCACGCGCCAAGCGGCGCTTGCAGGACGAGCTGCGACGCGCCGTCAGCGAGGATCAGCTGGTATTGCACTATATGCCGATCATGCGCCTCGCCACCGGCGAAATCGAAGGCGCTGAGGCGCTGGTGCGCTGGAACCACCCGGCTCGCGGCCTGCTCTCGCCATTCGAGTTCCTCGGCGCAGCGGAAGAAGCGGACGTCATTTCAGAAGTGGGCCGCTGGGTGCTCAACGAAGCCTGCCGGCAGGTCGGCGCGTGGAACCGCGATGTTCCGCGCAACGTTCCTCTCACGATCGCCGTGAATCTTTCGGCGCGGCAGTTCAACGCGACGGGCTTTCTCGACACCGTGTCCCGCACGATCAGAAGCAACGGGCTCTCTGCGGCGGCGCTTGTTCTCGAGGTGAACGAGCGCGTGGTGGAACAGGACGTATCACGCGCCGTGGGCGTCATGACCGCGCTGCGCACGCTCGGCGTCAAAATCCATATGGACGACTTCGGAAGTGGCAACTCTCCGCTCGGCTTTCTCCAGCGGCTTCCGTTGGATGGTGTGAAGATCGATCACCTCCTCGTCAACCTGATGGACCGGGAGGATCGCGCACTCCGGTTGGTGCGGTCGGTCGTGGGATTGGCTCGCGAGTTCGGGCTGGACGTCGTCGCGGAGGGCATTTCCTCCGCCGGGCATCTGACCGTCCTCCAGGACATCGGATGCACGCATGGCCAGGGACCGTTGTTCTCCTCCGCGGTCGAAGCCTCCGTGGTCACGCGCATGTTGGAGACGCGCCCCTGGTGATCGGACGGCGCGGAGCAGGCTATCTTTCGCGCGCCGACTCCGCCGTCTTTTGCCCGCACCGCGCATGGCCCGCACAGCGACATCTCCCTCAAGACGCACCTCGAGCACTGCCATTGTCGGCGTGATCATGGGCAGCCGCAGCGATCTGCGCGTCATGTCGCACGCGGCCGACATGCTCACAGCGCTCGGCGTCCCGCACGAGATGCGCGTCGTATCCGCGCATCGGACACCCGAATGGATGTTCGAGTACGCCAGCACTGCCGAGGCGCGCGGACTCGAGGTGATCATCGCCGCCGCTGGCGGCGCCGCACACCTCCCGGGGATGATCGCCGCGTCGACCCTCCTTCCCGTGCTCGGCGTCCCTATTCCCGCGACGGCGCTCAACGGTGTCGATGCGCTGCTCTCCATCGTGCAGATGCCGAAGGGGGTCCCGGTGGGCACGCTCGCGATCGGCGAAGCCGGTGCAGCGAATGCGGCACTGCTGGCCGCGGCGATCATCTCCGCCACTCGGCCCGAGCTGCGCGAGCGCCTTCGCGCGTGGCGCGCGGCGCGAACCGCCGAAGTGCTCGCGGACACCGACCTGTCTGCGCCGCCGCGCTGATGGCCATCCTTCCGCCTGCGACCATCGGTATTCTCGGCGGCGGACAGTTGGGCCGGATGACGGCACTCGCGGCGCGGTCGCTCGGTTACGGTGTCCAGGTCCTCGATCCATCGGCTGACTGCGCCGCGCGTCCCGTCGTCGATCGCGTCGTGACGGCATCGTTCGATGACCCCGTGGCGGCGGCGCTCCTCGCGCGCGACTGCAATGTGATTACCATCGAGATCGAGCACATCGCGCCTGAAGCGATGGAGGCGGCTGGCGCGCATGCCCCGATGCGACCCGGCGCAAACATTCTGCGCATGGTGCAGGATCGCGCGCGCCAGAAAGACTGGCTCGCCTCACAGGGCATTCCCATCGGCGCGTATCGCGTGGTGGAGTCTGCCCAGCAGCTCGCAGATGCTCAGCGTGCGCTCGGGACGTCGCTCTTCGTCAAGACATGTCGCGGCGGCTACGACGGACGGAGCCAAATCCGAATGTCCGCCGACGACGACGCCGCCGCCGCATTCACGTCGCTCGACGGGCGGCGTTCGGTCGCGGAACAAGGACTCTCGCTCGCGCTCGAGCTGAGCGTGCTTGTCGCGCGTCGTCCATCGGGAGAGACAGTCGTGTATCCGCCCGCCGTCAATCATCACGAGCGGCAGCAGCTCGCGTGGAGCGTGCTTCCGGGCGAGCTCGATCCCAGCATCGTGCGTCACGCGCAACAGATCGCAATCGACATCGCACATGCGCTTTCCCTCGAAGGCATTCTTGCCGTCGAGATGTTTCTCGTCGAGGATGGACGCCTGCTCGTGAACGAGCTCGCACCGCGTCCGCACAACTCGTATCACGCCTCGGAGCTCGCCTGCCCCACCAGCCAATTCGAGCAACTCGTACGCGCCGTCTGCGATCTTCCGCTCGGCGCGGTGGAGCCTGTGCGTCCAGCGGCAATCCTGAATTTGTTCGGGGACTTGTGGACTGTCGCACATCCACCTGACTTTTCCCGCGCGCTCGCCGTGCCCGGCACACGCTTGTTTCTCTACGGGAAGACCGGGGCCCGGCCTGGACGCAAGATGGGACACCTCGCAGCGATCGGTTCAACGGTGGCCGAGGCGCTCGAGCGAGTCCGCCGCGCCGCTGCACTGATTTAATACGGTCGGGGCGCGCGGCACCCCACTTGCCTCCATTCCCGCGACATGGCTCCCTCCATCGCTCCCGCACTCATCCGTTCCGAACCGTACGCGCCACCGTTGGCCTGTCTCATCGCGGCCGTCGGCGGGGGCATGCTGCTCGGCGCGCGCCCCCAACGCGACACGGCGGCGCGACAGCTCGTCACGCTTGCCGGCGTCACGTTGCTCGGTGTTGCCGCGCATCGGGGACTCGGCGAGGCCTTGCGACGCGCGGGTACGCGACGGCGCGCCGCGGACATCGAGATGTCGTTCGTCATCGCGCGTCCGGTCGAGCAGGTATTCGCCTTCTGCGCCGATTTCGAGAATTTTCCGCGGTTCATCGGTGCGCTGCGCGAGGTTCGCGATACAGGGGATGGCCGCTCGCACTGGTGCGTCTCGACGCCGAGCGGTGGCGAGATCGAATGGGATGCGGTCGTCACGAAGTATGTGACCAACTCCGTCATTGGATGGCGCAGCGTTGCGCGCGCTCCAGTCGAGACAAAGGGGCTGATCCGCTTTAAGCCCGAGGAAGGACGCACGTGCGTGAAAGTCTCCCTGAGCTATCGCGTGCGGGAGGGCAGCATGATCGACGCACTTGCCGCACTCGCAACACCACGTCGCTCGCGCGAGCTCGCGACTGATATTCGGCGCATAGAAAGCTACCTCGCGTCTTTGCCTCCGTCGCCCGCGGAATCGGACGTCGCCGCCGCGGGCTGAGTCAGGATTGCGCGTCGCTTGAAACCACCGCGACGCCGCGCGGCGTATCGATTCGGTCGCTCGCGCGGCGCCCCTGTCGGCGGCGTTCGGGAATGAGGCCGTCCGCTCCCCGTCCGTCACGCGCCAATTCGACGATGCGAAAGGGGGGTTGGTCGGGATACCGCTCCTTCAATACCGAGATGGAGACGTTGTAAACGGGAATGCCGGTGCTCGTTCGACCCTCGGGGGCGCCTTTGTGCGCGTGGCCGTGAAAAACAGCGTCGACCTCGAACCGGGTGAGCGGCTCTTCCAATCGGCTCGAGCCCAGCCAGGGATAGATCTCCACCGGTTCGCCTTCCACTGTCTCGCGAATGGGAGCGTAGTGGAGTACGGCAATGCGCCGCTCCGTCGTGAGACGGGCAAGCGCGGACTCCAACTTGAGCGCTTCGTTCACGGCTTCCTGGACAAAGTGCTTGATCGTGTGCTCGCCCCACGGTCCCAGCGCCCCTCGTCCAAATCCACCGGCGAATCCCTTCACGCCGGCGAAGCCGATGCCGTGAATCTCCACCGCATCGCCATCGAGCAGGTGCACACCGGCGTCAATGATGATCGCGCGCACTTCGTCAATCTGATCCGATTCATAGTCGTGATTGCCGAGTACGGCCACGATAGGAATTTTCACCGACGCGGTCAGATCCCGCGCGAGAATCCGCGCCTCCTCGGCGAGCCCGTAGTCGGTGAGATCGCCCGGAATGACGAGAATGTCCGCACTTTCGGTGATTTGAGCGAAGAGCGGCTGAAGCGAGCCCTGCGAGTTCTTCGCGTAGTGAATGTCGCTCACGGCGGCGATGCGGATCACATCGTTCTGCGGCATGATGCGGTGCGTTGGTGTAAGTCGAGCTGCTCGCGCTCACACCCGTCGCGTCGCATGAGGACGGCGGGATGACGGCGCGTGGAACACCACTGAGAGTTTCGGGCCAGCGTTTGAGACGGGCGGAAGCTAGCCTCGGTCTTGCAATCCAGTGTCGCGACGATGCGGATCCACACTACCCTAAGCGCATGACTAGCCAGTCTACACTCGACGAGTCCGTCAAGGACACCAACACGTTTTACCGGCGCACACTGCATGTGCTCAGCGATGCGGCGGTGCCATTTCTTGTTGGCGGTTCGCATGCGTTTCTCGAGTACACGGGTATCGTCCGCAACACCAAGGACTTCGACCTCTTCCTGCGTCGCACCGACATGGATCGCGCGCTGGACGCCCTGAATGCTGCAGGGTACCGCACCGAGTTGACGTTTCCGCACTGGTTGGGAAAGGCATGGCAGCAAGATGACTTCGTCGACCTGGTGTTCAATTCCGGCAACGGCATCTGCACGGTAGACGACGCCTGGTTCGAGCACGCGGTCGAAACGCAGGTGCTTGGCATGCCGGTGAAGATCGTGCCGTGCGAAGAGCTGCTCTGGCAAAAGTCTTTCGTCATGGAGCGCGAGCGATTCGATGGTGCAGACCTCATGCACATTCTCCGTGCGCGTGGCGCGGAGCTCGATTGGCGGCGTCTGTCCGAACGTTTCGGTGCGCGCTGGCCGCTGCTCTACAGTTATCTCGTTCTGTTCACCTTCATCTATCCCGGTGAAGTAGCGAGAGTGCCCGCGGAGGTGCTCGACGACTTCGCGCAACGCCACGCCGCGTTACGGTCGACGCCGCCGGGTGACCGCGTCTGTCAGGGTACGCTGGTGAGCCGTGCACAATATCTGATCGACATCGGCCAGTATGGTTACGCCGACGCGCGGCTCGTCCCCCGCGGTGGCATGTCGGCGGAAGATGCCATCTTCTGGACCTGGGCGATCCACAACATGAAGTGAGTGGCGCGCGCGTCGATCGTCTATTTCGCGCTCGGCGCGGCGGGTATCGAGGCAAGGTAGAGCCAGATCGCGTGTAGCTCGTCGTCGGTCATGCGCCCCATTACCGGCCACGGCATGGCTTCGTTGACCGCCACACCGTTGGGCCGCTTGCCCGTGCGGAGCAGTTGCTTGAAGTTCTCTTCCGTCCAGGACTTGAGATTGCCCGCCGGGGTGAGGTTCGCCGCGGGCGGCCAGTCCGGGGGGCCGGCAGCGATGGGCCCGCCTGCCAGACTAAGTCCATGACACCCCTTGCAGCCGATGCTCGCGAGGTAGTTGCCATACTCTACCGTCGGGCCTGGGGTCCCCGCGGCGGGGGTCACTGGCGCTCGGGTAAGCTCCTCAGCCGGCAGGAGCGGCAACTTGCCCGCAACCAGGAGCGTACGTCCGATCGGTCCGACTGACATCGAGGGCGTGGTTCGATCGACCGCCGGCACGGATTTCACATACGCAATCACCGCGGCCAGGTCCGAATCGCTGAAGTGCGCATAGTCGCCAGAGGGCATGATCTTGAGTGCACGGCCATCGGGCGCGCGACCGTAGCGGATCGCGCGCACGAAATCCGCGTCATTCAACGAATCGCCGACTCCACCCTTCCCCCGAGTCAGGTTTCTCGCGAACACGCGCGCAAAGACCGCGTCATCGACCACTGCGCCGCCGGCAAGGTTCTCACCATGGCAGCCCACGCACCCGCCCACCGAGCGCGCGAGGTGCTCGCCACGCGCCAGCGAGACGGCATCGGTTGGAATCGTCAGCGGAGCGGGGTTGACCTCCACCGTCCTGCGCAGGCGCGATTCAGAGAACCCGTACACGCCCGCTCCGGCGAGCACCACAATGATGACGAGCGCACCCACTGCATACCCGAGCCCTTTTAACCACCTCTTCATACAACCCATCCTCATTGATTTGGGGCCGATAGTACGAAACGGGATCGCGACGCCACACGTAGATCCCCGGGGCCAAGCTGGCATCTCGGACCACGTCCGTCCAGCCCGGTTCCGTAGTCGTTTTCCGCCGATTCAAACCCATGCCCCGTCCCTGCTGTCGTACCTCAGACGCGCCGACCGGTGCTCGTCTGTTCCATCCCACTGAGGGCTCTCCATGCGTCTCATCGCCACCGCGCTGTTGTTCGCCGCTTCATCGCTCCTCTCCGCGCAGACCGAACGCGTTTCGCTCGCTGGGCACGAGGTCGCCGTCTACAACCTTGTCGGGACGCTGAAGGTCGAGGGCGGATCGGGCGACAACATCACGGTCGAGGTGACGCGCGCCGGTCGCGAGGGGGCCCGACTGAAGCTCGAGACGGGAATGGTGCGTGGTCGCATGACGCTGCGCGTGCGGTATCCCGAAGACCGGATTCAGTATTCGGAGCGGCAATGGAACGGACGCTCCTCGTTTTCCATCTCCGACGATGGCACGTTCGGCGACAACGATCGCGGCAACGGGGATCGCCGACGCATCGAGGTGAGCAGTCGAGATGGTGTCGACGCGCATGCGGACTTGCGGGTGATCGTGCCAAAGGGCAAGCGCCTGTTTCTTCGGCAGGGTGTCGGCGAGACGACCATCGACAACGTCGAGGGTGAACTTTTCGTGGACGTCGCGGCGTCGCACGTCCGCGTCAATCACGTCAGGGGCAATCTCTCGATCGACACGGGATCCGGTGGTGTCGAGGTCACGGACGTCACCGGTGATCTGACCCTCGAGAGCGGATCGGGCGGGGCAACGCTCGACGGTATTCGCGGCGGGAAGATCAACCTGGAGGTGGGCTCCGGCTCGTTGCGCGGCCGTTCGCTGGACGTCTCGGAGATCATGGCCGAGGTGGGCTCGGGTGGTGTCCGGCTGAGCGGTGTGAAATCACCCAAAGTGCACTTGGAGACGGGAAGCGGCGGCACGGACCTCGAGCTGGTATCGCCGCCGGACGATGTCTCCATCGAAGCGGGATCCGGAAGCGTCACGATCCGCATGCCGGCCAGCACCAGCGCATCCGTCGATATCGAAACTGGAAGCGGAGGCATCGACACCGACTTTGATGTAAAGCTGACGCGCATCGAGCGCCGCGCACTGCGCGGAACGATCGGCACCGGTCGCGGCCGGATCAAGATCGAGTCGGGCTCGGGCAGCGTGCGGTTGATGAAGATCTGACGCGCTGACTCACACCACTTGTCGCAGCGACGCGCCGTCGTCGCGATACTCTTTCAGCTTTCGATACAGCGTGCGCCGATCGATTCCGAGTCGCTCGGCGGCGCGGCTCTGGTTGCCCTTCTCCTGCGCGAGCACGTGCACGATGTATCGACGCTCGAGTTGATCGAGCGTCCAGGGTGCGCTGTTCGGAATCGAAAGGCCGGCGGGTTGGAGTCGCGGCGCAGGGTGTCCTACGTGGGCGGTGCCGTCGGCGTCGGTGTCCACCCACGCCTCGAGCTCACGAATGTTGCCGGGCCAATCCTGCGCCATCAGCGACATCACCGTGTCCGGCGCCAGCGCCTGGCACGCGACGGCACGTTCATCGGCCAGTCTCGCGCGGAAGTGCTGCACCAGAAGTGGAATGTCACTTCGCCGCTCACGCAGGGGCGGTACGATGATGGGCAGCACCGAGAGTCCTTCGATCTCAGAGTCCTCACCGACTGCGCCATGCGTGCGCGCATCGCGCGCGACCAGCATGAGCCGCGCTTCGAATTGCGCCGGCTCGTCCTCTCCGATCCGCTGCGCCGCGCGCTGGATCATCGCCTGACCAATCCGTGCGCGAAGCTCTGCCGGAACCACGACATATTCGTCGAGCACCACAGTGCCGCCGCGCGCCATCTCCAGGACACCCGCCTGCGCCATCGCGTTGGGCCGGCGTGCCGCTCCGAAGAGCTCCGCCTCGAGAAGGTCGGGATGGATGGAGGAACACTGCACACGGATGAATGGGCGCGAGGCGCGATCCGAGAGATCGTGAATCAACCGTGCGACGACGTCCTTGCCGACCCCCGCTTCACCGGTGATCAACACCGCGCGTTGCGACGCCGCGGCGCGACCGATCAGTTCACGCAGTTGCCGCACGGCGCTCGAGCGGCCGATCAACGTGCTCGACACGGCCGCAGCGGAGCGGGCGCGGAGAAGCGCCAGCTCGCGTCTGGTCCGCGTCTCGCGCGTCGCGCGCTCGATCGCCGACAACAACACCTCGTGGCTGCTGTCAGCGGCGACGAGTTCGTGCGCACCCCACGACGAGTCGGGCACCGCATGTGAAGCGCCGCGCTCGAACCGCACGACGACTGCCGCAGCATCGGCTGCCTGAATGAGCGGGGCGACCTCGCTGGCGCTCGACGCGGCAACAACGATCACGTCGGTCGCACCGCGCGCCAACCGCTCGACGGCGTGTGCAAAACTGACGCTGTACGTTGCCTGGTATCCGCTGGAGGCCAGGAGCTGTTTGAGTGTGCGCGCGCGCTCGGTGTTCGAGTCGACGACAAGCGCACGGTGTGATGAAGTCATGGACATCGCGACCGAGTGGGAGTCGGGCTGGAGTATCGGCCGAACGCGATGGGAATTGAATCAGCTCGGTCCCGCTCGATCAGCTCCGCTCGAACGCGATCAGGACGCGACCTGCTCCGGAGCGAGGCCGAACCGGCGATTCCGACTCCTGAAATCCGCCAGCGCTTCCGCCAGATCGGCCGAACCGAAGTCCGGCCACATCTTCTGCACGAAGAGCAGTTCGGCGTATGCGCACTCCCACAAAAGAAAGTCGCTCAGCCGCTGCTCTCCCCCTGTGCGAACCAGCAGATCCACCTCGCGCGCCGGTACGAGGTCGTGGTCGACCCGTGCCAACAATTCAGTGAAGGCTTCGCGCGTGAGTGCTTCACCACGGACCTTGGCAGATGCACGGAGAAGCGCGTCGCGCGATGAATAGTCGACCGCCACGCGCAAATGCATCCGCGCGCCCGTTGCCGTGAGCGCTTCCACCTGCTCCACAGTATCCCGCAGCGATGGGGGTAGTCTGTCGCGGCGGCCGAGGATGGTCAGTCGCACGCCGTTCTCGAGACAGCGCTTCGCCTCCCCAAGCAGCGCTCGGCGGAACAGCCGCATCAGCGCCGTGACCTCGGCGGACGGTCGCTTCCAGTTGTCTGACGAAAAAGCGTACAGAGAGAGTGTGCCCACGCCTTCGCGGACCGCCGCTTCCACGATCTCGCGCGCCGTGCGAAGACCCGCATCGTGCCCCGCGCTGCGAGACAGTCCGTGCGCGGTCGCCCACCGCCCGTTGCCGTCCATGATCATCGCGACGTGAGGACCCGCGAACACGGAGTGCGTTGGACTCACCGCGTGGCGTGACGTAGGCATTGGCGAATCAGCGTTCCCGTGTGGCGCGGATGAGCGCTTCCATATGATCCAGATAGCGCTCCAGGGCGCGGCGGCCCGCGGGGGTGATCCGATATTCCGACCGGGGAACACGACCCTCGAACGACTTGGTACACGTCACGTACGCGGCATCCTCGAGCTTGCGCGCATGAACGCTCAAGTTGCCGTCGGTCGTGACCATGAGGCGCTTGAGCTCATTGAACGTGAGCGACTCGTTCACCGCGAGCGCGCTCACGATTCCCAATCGCATCCGCTCATGAATCAGCCGGTCCAGTGCGAGCGCCCCCACTTCCGGGCCAGCCAATGCCGCTTCGCCCTTGACTGACTGAAGCGCTCGCGCCGCAGACGGTCGCGCACCCGCTCGCTGACCGGCATTCGTCGCTGCCGTTCCATGCTTAGCCACCGTGCCTCCGGGCAATCAGCGTTCCAAAAAAGAGATGCAGTCCGCCAAAGCCGGCCGCCATGCACTCGGTCGCCCACGACGGCGGTACGAACATCGCGACCGTTCCCACCGCCATGAAGGCGATACCCATCACCGGAACGATCCGCACGGAAAACGTTCCCGCCGCGACCACTCCCACGCCATAGAGCAGCATCCACGTGCCCGGCAACAGCGCGAGCAACCCATGCTCGAAGAACACGAGCGTCAGCAGCGCACCCACCGCCATCGGAGGCGCAAAGCTGAACAGAATCTTTCGGGCCGACACCGACCACAATGGCTGCTGCGCCTTACGTGCCTTGATGGCCATCGTGTACACCGAGATGAGCACGGACAGCATGGCTTCGCACAGCCAAATGAACACCCATCGCGTCGCGCTCTGCGTCATGGCCGAGAGGACCGCCGCACCAATCGCGGTCGCGCCGATGGCCACGGTTCCCCACCCCGATACGGCGGTAAACGTGGCTGCCGCCTCCATCGTCTCGCGGATGAAGCGCAGGTTGTCCATCGCCCGTGCATGGATCTCGGGCGATTCGGTCGGGCGCAACGGCAGGACGCGTGTCATGGTCGGAGAATGGAACGATGCGCGACTTCTGTCAAGTGCTTTGCACTACAAAGCACACGTGGTTGGATGCCACCCGTCGCTGTTGCTTCAGCCTCGCGCCGCCCCGTCTCCTTCAATCGCCGAGTGGCCAGGCGGTGGGTCGCTCGCTGGATAGCTCTGCTCACCCACGGAGTCCACCGCCACGTCGGTCGTTCGGCCGGCGAATTCCCGCACGATCGTCGCGCAAAATTGCTCGAGATCCTCCGGCTTCCGGCTGGTTACGAGGTTGTCGTCCACACGGACCGCTTCATCCACCCATTCCCCGCCGGCATTGCGGATATCCGTCTCGAGCGATGGCCACGACGTCAGCGTTCGCCCCGACACGGCCCCGGCCTCGACGAGCAGCCACGGCGCGTGGCAAATCGCCGCGACCGGTTTTTCCGCGAGCATGAACTCGCGAACAAATTGTACGGCTGCTTGCTCCATGCGCAGACGGTCGGGATTCGCCACTCCGCCGGGAAGCACGAGCGCATCGTAGTCACTCGGTCGTATGGCGTCGAGCGTTCGGTCCACCGGAAGGCGCGCTCCTTTCTCGTCGTGATTCATCGCCTGGATGGAGTCCCCTCGAGGTGCGATCAGATGCGTCGTTGCGCCTGCCAAATCGAGTGCACGCCGAGGCTGCTCGAGCTCGATTTGCTCCACGCCGTCCGTTGCCAGGATGGCGACTGTGCGCCCGCTCAATCGAAGTTGCATACAATCCTCGCGTAGTGACGGAGAATTTTTCGTCATGAAGCGTGCCGTTCGCTGCCTGCACTACTCCCCGAGAATGCCGTGCGGCTCTTACCTTGAGTGCGTGCCGCTCCTTCCTCTCTACGGTCATGCGATGCTTCGCGCGCGGTTTCACGACGCGATCAATCGCGACACGCTTCCCGGCTCCCTGATGCTGCACGGTCCGCTTGGCATCGGCAAGCAGCGACTCGCGCTGTGGCTCGGGCAGCGCCTGTTGTGCGAGAGCGCAGCCGAGCGCCCGTGTGGGAAGTGCCAACACTGCCGGTACGCGCTCGCTGGCACTCACCCCGACATTCATTGGTTTTTTCCGCGTCCTCGGCCCAAGGATGCCGACGCCTCTCCCGCGCAGATCGCTGACGACTTCCGAGAGGCCGTGACCGAGCGCATCAAGACGGGCGCATATGCACCGGCCCCGCCGGGCGAGGGCATCTACGTCTCCACGATACGCGCAATGGTGCATTCTGCGTCGCTGTCACCGGCGCTGGCGTCGCGAAAGATCTACGTGCTGGGCGACGCCGAGCGCATGGTGCTCCGCGAGGGCAGCGAAGACGCCGCGGGCGCGTTTCTCAAACTGCTCGAGGAGCCGCCGGCCCGCGCCAACATCATCCTCACCACCAGCGAGCCGGGCGCGCTGATTCCAACGATTCGGTCCCGCGTCGTCGCCATTCG
This sequence comes from Gemmatimonadaceae bacterium, assembly GCA_031360095.1. GTDB lineage: Bacteria > Gemmatimonadota > Gemmatimonadetes > Gemmatimonadales > Gemmatimonadaceae > AG11. Next base: position 1,439 of record JANMAY010000294.1, on the reverse strand, counting down.
CGTTCCGGCTCTACCCGCCGCGGAGGTCGACGCCGTGCTGTCGGAGCCCGCGATGCAAGCGGCGATCAGTTCGGCCGGCGGATCGAAAAAACGAGACGAACAGCGCCGCCTCGCCAACGGCGCACCTGGCTCCCTCCTCGCGAACGCCGAGTGGGAGGAGGCGTTGGAGCGCGCCCGCCGGATGCTGGAGGCCGCCACGAAGCGCGACCGCGCGGAGCAGATGCGCACATCGCTCACCCAGGGAACCAACAAGGCGCGGGGGTCCTTCAGTACCTCGCTCGACGCGCTCACGGTGCTTCTGCATGAGAAAGTTCGCTCCGCTTCACTGAACGGCGATGCCGAAGCAGCCACTAGCGCCGCGTGCGCCCTTGACCACGTTGAACGGGCCAAGACCCGAGCGACTGGCAACGTCAACCCGCAGCTCATCACCAGCGAGCTCCTGCGACAACTCGAGGCGCTCATCGCTTGACGGATCGCGGCAAGCTCACCCACATCGACTCCGACGGCGAGGCACGCATGGTGGACGTGAGCGGCAAAGCCGACTCCGCCCGGATGGCCCGGGCGACTGGATCGATCACGATGGCGCCCGCAACGCTGGCCGCGATCGTGGCCAACTCGACCCCGAAAGGCGACGTCCTGCTCGTGGCGCGCCTGGCCGGTATCATGGCGGCCAAGCGAACTGCTGATTTGATCCCTCTCTGCCATCCCATTTCCTTGTCGGACGTGGCGGTGACTCTGACCGCTGACGCGGACCTTCCCGGGGTGCGGGCCGAGGCGGTGGCACGGACGGTTGGGAAGACCGGAGTGGAAATGGAGGCGCTGACGGCCGTCAGTGTGGCCCTGTTGACCGTCTATGACATGGCCAAGGCGATCGACCGGAGCATGGTACTTGGCGATATATCGTTAGCCGAGAAAACGGGTGGACAGAGCGGCACATTTGCAAGGGGTTGATGGCATGCGGGTTGCCCCTTATCGTGTAGAAGCAGCGAGCTGGACCTCTGTACGTAACCCTTTACCAGGGTTCAACTTATGAAAAATCTCCAAGGCACGTACGTGCATCGCGGGGACCGTTTGCGGCGTCGCACCCGGATTAAACACACGGTGCTCGCCCTGAGCTTCTTCAGCGTTACGGCCTTTGTTCTCGGAAACAGAACACCGGCGGCTACTTCGGCTGAGGCCGCACCGGTTACGAAGAGCGCATTCAGCATTGACGTCAGCACTGACCGCACCGTCGCCGCACAGCTGGACTCGGCACGCGGCGAGCTGGATCTGGTCCGCACGCAGCTCGATCGGGCCAATCGCATCATTGGATTTTCGACGCAGTACGGCATCAGCGCGGCACTCGCAGGAAGCATCATCGACGTCGCCCGCGCGGAGGGGATCGATCCGGAACTCGCGTTCCGCCTCGTGAAGCTCGAGAGCGACTTCAACGTCCACGC
>JANMAY010000234.1:0-6595 GCA_031360095.1 Gemmatimonadaceae bacterium | reverse complement strand
TTTGTACGCGCGCGAGTAGAAGTCGTGGCCGAGCTCGTGGTGCACCGTCTGAAAGGACTCGCCCGTTTTCTCGATGCACATCTTGATGCGAATGTCCTCCTTGTTGTCGATGTTCCACGCACTCGCATGACACAGCACGTCTCGATCCCTCGGCTTCACGAGCAGGGAGCGAGTCCAGAACGTCTTGGGCAGCGGCGCAAAGCCGAGCGAGGTGAAGAAGCTCTCGCCGTAGCGCACCATGCCCAGCTCGTCCACATTCTTTGCCTTGAGCAGGGCCGTGATGTCGACCGTGGGTGCACTGCCGCCCGGTGCGACGACGTCATACACGTTGCCCCATTCCTGCGCCCACATGTTGCCCAACAGATGCGCGGGGATGGGACCGCTGGGCGAGACCGCTGCGGCGCCGTACTTCTCCACGAGCTTGCCGCGCACGTACGCGTGCAGTGAGAGGTACAGCGGCCGAAGCTGCGCCCACGCGCGATCCATGTCCGCGGCGAATGCGTCGGGCGGCATGTCGTAGCCCGAGCGCCACATTGCGCCGGCATCCGCGAATCCGAGTCCGCGTGCGCCTTCATTCGATAGCTCGACGAAGCGTGCATACCGCGTGCGCATCGGGCGGCCAACCGCGTGCCAGCCCGTCCATGCGTCGAGGAGCACCGCCGGATCGCGACTCTGTGCGAGCACGGCCGAGAGCTCCTGCTGCTGAAGGCACTGCTGCTTTGTCGGGTCAGCCGCTGACGGCCGACAATATCTCCCTTTGCCATAGTCCGCACTGAGACTCGCGCCGAGCGTCGAGAGCTCGCTTGCCTTCGCCGGGTCAGCGGGCGGCGGCGCGGAGAGATTGAGCTTCAGGAGCATGAGCTTGCGCCGCTGCTCCGCCGTCATCGGCGATCGCTCGTACCGCTTGGCTTCTGTCGCCAGTCGCTGCACCGCCACCGCGTAATCGCGAGCCGCCTCGGCGCTCAGGATCTCGGTGTCATCGGTGATGTAGGTGTCCTGCACCCAGCTCGCGCGATTCGAGCGAATGCCCAGCGAGTCGAGCATTCGCTCGGCGCGCGTGATGAATTGTGCGATCGGCACCGCGGCGGGTTTCGCGCGCTGTGCGAGGAGCGGCGATGCGGCGAAGCAGAGCAGAACTGGGAGTTTGTGCACGGTAATTTGCAGCGGGTGAAGGGTGGGCAGCGACATTACGCCGCGGCTGGCGTGAGCACAACCGAGCCGGTCATTGTCCCCTCACGGTCCTCCTCAGCCGCGAATCCTTAGCTCGCTACGGTCGACACCGGTGCACCGTCCGGCTGCGCAACTGGCAGCGAGAGGGTGAACGTGGACCCCTTGCCGACTTCGCTGCGCACGCGCAGGTCACCGCCCATGCCGCGCGCGTATTCCAGGCTAAGTGTCAGGCCGAGACCCACTCCATCCGGATTCATGGCATCTCGATTGGAGTGGAATGGCGTGAAGATCTCCCGCTGCCTGTATTCATCCAGTCCAACCCCAGTGTCCTCGACTCGAACGAAGACGGCGTCAACACCCTCTCGTCGCGCCGTATCTACAGTGATCGACCCGCCGGACGGCGTGAACTTGATGGCGTTGCTCAACAGATTGAGGAGAATCTGCTGGATTTTGTCCCTGTCGCCGTGCACGCGCAGGTCCGGCGCGATTCTCACGGTGAGGGCAAGTCGCCGTTCAGCAATCTGAGGCTCGACCATCGGCCGGATCGAGTCGAAGGTGGTGGCAAGGCTCAAGTCCCTCAATGTGTACTCGTCGCGCGCCGCTTCGATGCGTGCCACGCCGAGCAGCCCGTCGATCAGCCTGAGCAGATGGCGTCCGCTTGCACGGATCCGGGCAAGCGACGTCTGCTGCTCGGGAGTGACGGGTCCTTGAATTCCAATCTGGATCAGCTCGACGTATCCGCCGATCGCATTGAGTGGAGTTCGCAGCTCGTGACTGATGCTTTTCAAGAAGTGTGACTTGGCCCGGTTCGCCAGCTCCGCCTCTGCACGCGCCGAGCGTTCTCGGTCGAGGAGCCCTTCTCGCTCTTCCGCGAGCAGCCGCTGATCGTGGATGTCGGTACTGGAGCCAATCCACATGGTGATGTCGCCGTGCGCATCGCGCATCGGTTCGGCGCGGCTCAAGTGCCAGCGATGCTCTCCGTCGTGTCGCAGAAATCGGTGCTCGAGCTGAAACACCTCACCTGTTTCCACCGAGTGCTTCCACCGGCGGATGTTTTCTTCCACATCATCCTGGTGAATGAATTGAAGCCAGCCCCAATTGCATACCTGCTCGAATTGCAGGCCGGTGAACTCCATCCACCGGCGATTGAGGTAGTCGACGTCGCCGCTCGGCGTCGCGGTGAAGATCTTCTGCGGCATCGACTCCGCCATGAAGCGCAGGCGTTCCGTGGACTCTGCCCGTTCGATGTCCGCGAAGACCTTCGCCGAGATGTCGCGAAAGTAGCACACCACACCGAAGCTTCCCTCCGGCAGCAGAATGCGGTTGATCTGCCACTCGTAGTATTCGGTGACGTCACGGTCGCGACGCTCCTCAGTGCGCTCTGGCGTGGCATAGGGTTCGCCGCTATCGAGTGTGTGACGGAATCGTCGGATGACGTCGTCCGCAATCTCTTTTGGCCGGAGGATATGAACCATCTCATCGAGATCTTTCCCGATGAGATCTGGCATGTTTCCGAATGCGGGCAGCGCGGTCGGGTTGATCTCCAGAATGCGCAGATCCCTGTCGATCAGGAAGACGCCGAGCGGAGCCTCAGCTAGCAACGTCTCGAATTGAGCGGTCCGGCGCCGCAGCGCCTCTTGCACGTCGGCACGGCGCGCAGTGTCGCGCGTAACGGCGTACGACAAACCGGCGAGGCTGCACAAGTTCGTCACTACGCGCAAATCTTCCGAGTCGAACCGGTGCCGCTCGTCGTGGTGAACAACCCAGATCGTTCCAACGGCCACGCCATCGACGTAGAACGGAATCAGCAACACCTCCTCGATGGCCGGCGTCACGGCGGCGAGGTAGTCGAAGTGTCGCTCCGGATGCGTCATCATGACGGCGGCGTTCGTATCGAGGACCGTTCCACACGGACCGAAGCCGCGGGGCGTACCGCCGCCCACGAGCGCAGCCAACGCACCCACGACGGTGGGCCAGTAGAAGTGCGTACCATCCGAGTCGAGCAGGCTGATTCCAGCCGATCCCGCCTGGCACAGGTTCAGCGCCGTTTCAGCGAGTGCCTGAAGCACGTTATCCGGAGCATGGGCCATCTCCCGCGCCAACTCGACCAATGCGCGGTTTTCGGCGGCATGGTTCGGCGGGCGCCCGGGCCGCTGGCGCAACTGATCCGTCGAGATGACCGTTGCCAAGTCGACCTGCGGACGCACGCTGCCAAGGTCGGGCCCATTCGCGTTGCTAAACTCGCTCGTGACCATCGGGGAACCTGGTGTTCGAGAGCGCGCCGACTGGGACTTGGCGCTATACCATAGTGACGCGAGTTCGCACTGCGCAAGTCGATGCATCCGGGACTGCGGGGCCCGCCCTCCCGCTTGACCACAAGGTACGAAACCGTACCTTCGCCGTTCGTAGGTTCACCCTGTCCGTTGCGAGGGTAAATGCGATTGTCGGCACTTGCCAGCGCAACCGTCTGATTCGGAATTGGCCACAACATGATCGACGCCAGCGACATCGGCCGGCATTTCCAGAAGTCGTCGATGTGCTTCGACGGCCCGCGCGAACGCGGCAGTGACCAGGGACTGAGATTTCAGTGTCGGACTCGCCGCACCAGCGCGTCCACTCCCGTAGCTCCGAGGTTCGAATGAGATTCGGGATCAGGCAGGCAAGTTTTGGCATCATGATGCTTAGCGCCGCCTCTCGGCTCGGTGCGGAGCAGCCGGACTGTCGTCATTCGCGCGCTGGCGTCGGTGACCGCGCGGTCGCTAACGAAAACAGAGCGTCCAGCGGCACCTTCAGGAACGACACCCTCACGCTTCGGCTCGTGATGCGCGCTGCGGTCTGGTATCCCGAAGGCCCGTCGGGATGCGCGCTCCGCGTAAATGCGTTCGCAGAGGAAGGACGCGCGGCGCAGATTCCCGGTCCGCTGATTCGGGTGAACGCGGGAACGAATGTGCGCGCGAGCGTGCGAAACGCGCTTCCGACATCGCTGTGGGTGAGGGGACTTCAGGATCGAGATACCGGCACGCTCGACTCCATGGAGATCGCGCCTGGTGCGACGCGCGCTTTCACCTTTCGCGCCACGGTGCACGGCGCCTGGTACTACTGGGCTGGCGACGTTGGCGCGGGCATCCCCACCTCGGGAGAGAACGGACAACTCACCGGCGCATTGGTGGTCGATTCACTGCCGCGACAAATCGTTGCCGGTGAGCGAAAGGCCCCGAATGACCGAGTGCTCGTTCTCACGCGCTGGACGCCGACCGGTACCGCGGGGAACACCGGCTTTCAGCTGAATGCGGTGAACGGAAGGTCCTGGCCGCACACCGAGCGATTGACCTACGCCGTTGGCGACTCGATTCGATGGCACGTGATCAACGCATCGGATGAGCTGCACATGATGCACCTGCATGGATTCTATTTTCGGGTGAGCACGCGTGGCGATGCCGCGCACGACAGCGCGCTCACTCGCGCGCAGCCTCCGACCGTCGTCACAACGGCCGTTCGCCGAGGAGAATGGATCTCGGCTGCGTGGGCGGCGGAACGCGCAGGGAATTGGCTGTTTCACTGTCACATCCTCACGCACATGAGCGCTGACCAACGGCTCGATGCTGCACCGGGCGCGAGCGTCCCGGCCGTTGCACACTCACCCGATCGCCGCGCGGCTGAAGCGCATGGCGAGCATTCGATGGCGGGCCTTGTCGTTGGCGTCACGATCAGGCCGGGCCGTGCGTCGGCGCACGCAGCAGGCAATGCCCTCGCCCGTGTGAGAGTCCTGCATGTTTTCGCGAACACTCGTCGCGGAGTATTTGGCGACCGTCCTGGCTACGGGTTCGTCCTCCAGGACGACACACAGCAGCCGGCACGCGATTCCATTCGCATCCCGGGCTCGCCTCTCATACTGACTCGCGGAGAGCCGGTGGCGATCGTCGTTCACAACCGGCTCTCCACTCCAATCACCGTGCACTGGCACGGTATCGAGCTGGAGAGCTTCTATGACGGAGTCGGTGGCTTTAGCGGCCTTGCATCGCGGATCGCGCCGATGATCGCGCCGGGAGATTCATTCGTTGCGCGCATGACCCCGCCGCGCGCGGGAACGTTCATGTATCATGTCCACAACGAACGCGGTGGCGAGCTCGCGTCCGGCCTGTACGCGCCGCTGATCGTGGTCGAGCCCGGGCGCCCATTCGAGCCGCAGACCGACCGGATCTTCGTGATTGCGACTGGTGGGCCGCAGGCTGATGCGCCGGCTTTTATCAATGGCCGAGCCGTCGCGGATACCGCAACCATGACCGTGGGCACGACATATCGGCTGCGTGTGATCGACATCTCGGCGAATGAAGCACACGCAGTGAGCATGCGTGGGCCCGGCGGCCTCGCCACGTGGCGGGTGCTCGCGCGCGATGGACGGGATCTACCGTCCAGCTGGAGCGTGATGCAGGCCGCACAAGAGAACACGGCGGCCGGCGTGACGCGCGACTTCGAGTTCACTCCGTCGACGCCTGGCACCTTCACGTTGGCCGCCACCGTTATACTTGCGGGCAAGCCGACGAGCAGCGTAGCAACGGTGCCCATTCGCGTGCGCGCGCCGTAACGGAGGGTAACGATTCAGTGTCGGACACGCCGCAGCAGCGCTCGAACCGCGACATTCCTCCATGCGGATGCGGCAGTCCCGGCGAAGCCAGCGCATCCACCTGCTACTGCGGCGTTGAAGATCTCCTGCGCATCATCCGGCGGCGGTACTCGCTCGCAGTGATGAACGCGATTCACAGCCAATCAACGCCGCGCTATCACGACATCGCGGCGGCGCTGCCGGGGATCAGCAGTTCGACGCTCGCAGAAACGTTGCGCGCCCTCGAGGCAGCGCAATTGCTCCGGCGCGTCCCCGGCCTCGACCACAGTCAATTTGCGATTTATGCACTGACGGACTCGGGGCTGAAGCTGCTCAACCGACTTCGCCAGCTACTCCAGGAACTCTAGGCCAGGCGCCCTAGCAAACCCAACCAGAAATGGCCTTACTTCGGTTCACCGAAGTGAGTTTGCCATGCGCCGCTCTCTATAGTAGCGTCCCGCTGAGCGACAGCATTTTAGGTCGACAGCGACCGGAGCGGTGCCAATGCTTGAACGCAGGCTGATCGCAGTCGAGGGGGTCGTTCAAGGGGTGGGGTTTCGCCCCTACGTCCATCGGCTTGCTGCGGCCAACGTGCTCCGGGGCTTCGTTCGAAACGATGCAGGTGGAGTTTTCATCGACGTGGAAGGAGAGAGCGGTCACGTCGACGAATTTTGCCGGTTGTTGACAGTGGCACCTCCCGCTTTGGCGAGCATCGCGACGCTCCGCGTCGAGTCGGGAGTACCGCAGGAATACGACGCCTTTCGTATTGCGCCGAGCACCGCGCCGAGTCCTCGTCCGTTGGCGAGCTCGCTCCCTGCCGAC
>JANMAY010000220.1:0-29314 GCA_031360095.1 Gemmatimonadaceae bacterium | reverse complement strand
CTGGAGAACCCCGGACGCCGTGCGAACCACCACCCAGATCTCGCGCCCGGTGGCCGCACGCACCGCCGCAATGCGTTCGCGGTCGGCGCCCCCGTGCAGTTGTAGGACGTCGAGGCCAACCGCATCGGCGATCGACGCGATCTCCTCCGCTGACTGATTGGCGAACACACCGACCTTGTGCGCGCGGCGACCGAGCAGCGTCGCGCGCGCCTCCGCAGCACTCCGCTCGCGCGGACCACCAGCGAAGATGACGCCCAGATAGGACGCGCCCGCCGCGTCGGCGAACTCCGCGTCGATGGCGCGAGTGAGCCCGCAGATCTTCACGTCAGTGGACACGACTCACCTTTGCGCTCCCCACGAGTGCGCGTGTCGCCGCGAGGGGATCGGTCGCCCCCGAGAGCAGGGAGCCAACCAGAACGGCGTCGGCACCGCAGCGGGCGTAGCGATCGACGTCGCTCCGCCCTGCGATGCCACTTTCCGCCACGGCGGTGATCGAGTCGGGCAACTGTGGAATGACGCGCTCTGCGCTGCCGGGATCGATCACCAGCGTTTCCAAATCGCGGTTGTTCACGCCGATGAGCGACGCACCGGTGTCGCATTGCATCACGCGCTCGAACTCGTCCAGCGTGCGCACTTCCAGGAGGAGCTCGATGCCGACCTCGTGGCCAGCCTCCAGCATCTGCTGGAGCTGGTCCGGCGACAGGGCGCGGACGATCACCAGTGCGGTCGACGCACCCAGCGCACGCGCCTCGAGCAACTGGATGGGCGCAACGTGAAAGTCCTTCTTGAGCACGGGGATCGCAACGACGGCTCGCACGGCAAGCAGATCTTCGTTCGACCCGCCAAAGTGCGTCGGCTCCGTGAGCACACTGATCGCCGCGGCACCCGCTTCCGCATATGCACGCGCCAGCTCGACGACGTCGAGCGCCGCAGCGATCACTCCTTTCGACGGGCTGCGCCGCTTCACCTCGGCGATAACGGCCACGTCCTGCCCGCGCCGGATGGCGAACTCGAGCGTCGTGCCGCGAGCGACGTCGTTCGCGCGCGCGGAGAGCGCGGCGCGATGCGACTCCAGCGCATTCGCGCGCTCGCGCGCTTCCGCAACGATGCTGCCGAGCGTACCGGTGGGTGGCGTCCAGGAAGAATGTGCTTGCACTTCGGGGCCTATTCGGCTAAGCTATTCGGGGATTGTTCGGGCCGCGCTGTCACCACGGGAGCGTGTGTCCCTCATACGGTAGGAGGCGGTATGCCGCTCACCAAGCGCCAGCGCGAAATTCTAACCTATCTGACGCTCTACTCCGAGCAAAACGGGTATGCGCCGAGCTTCGAGGAGATCGCCGAGCATTTTAACTACAGTTCGCTGGCGACAGTGCATGAGCACTTGAGCAATCTCGAGCGAAAGGGGTTCATCAAGCGATCGTACAACGAGAGTCGCGCGATCGAGATTCTCCCCAGCGACATCATGCCCAAGGCGATCGAGTTGCCACTGCTCGGTGCCGTTGCGGCGGGCGTACCCATCGAAGCCATCGCCCATCAGGAATCGATCGCCGTGCCGGATTCGTTCGTGCAGCGAGGGGGCAATCACTACGTCCTGCGCGTTCGCGGAAACTCCATGATCGAAGAACAGATTCGCGATGGGGATTTCGTGGTGGTCAACGAGCGCCAGCGTGCCGACAACGGGGAGATGGTCATCGCGATGCTTCACGGAAACTCCGCCACGGTCAAGAAATTCTATCGGGAAAAAGACGGACGCATTCGCCTCCAGCCGGCCAATGAGGCGATGGCACCCATGTACGTTCACGAGAACGACATCACTATCCAGGGCATCGTGGTTGGGGTGATGCGACGGTACTGAGTCGTCGGCGGCTAACGCCGGTGGGCTAAGCGAAGGCGGTCGAGGGCCCGAACGCCGGCCCCATTCCTCAGCCCTTCCCGCGCGGCGGAAATGGCGTCCCCGTAGTCGGATGGCCCCTCCACCGAAACGTAGAGCGCCGCCGCGGCATTGAGCACCACCGCTGCGGTCGCCGTCGCGGGAGCAGTTCCTTCGAGCACCGCCTGCACCGCCGCTGCGTTTTCCGCGGGCGGCCCGCCCGCTAGTTCGGCCACCTCACCTGGCGGAAAGCCGAATCGTGCGGGATCGATCGTCCACTCTGTCATCGCGCCATCCCGCAGCTCCACGACGTGCGTCGTCCCAAGTGGCGAGATCTCGTCCATGCCGGGCTCGCCGTGGACGATGAGCGCATGCACGGTGCCGAGCGTCTTCAGCGCGCCGGCGATGAGGGGAACCCGGCGCGCGTCGGCCACCCCGACCACCTGGCGTCCGGCTCCCGCCGGATTTGCCAGCGGCCCGATGATGTTCATCACGGTGGGAATTGCCAGCTCCCGGCGAACCGGGCCGACATGGCGCATCGCGGGGTGCATGAGCGGCGCGAACATGAAGACAATTCCCGCATCGCGGAGGGCGCGCTCCATCACGTCCAGGGTGACATCGATGGGAACGCCAAGGGCCTCGAGCACATCGGCGCTGCCGCACTGTGACGTGAACGATCGGTTGCCATGCTTGGCGATGCGGACACCGAGTCCGGCGGCAAGCAAGGCGGCAGCGGTGGAAATATTGAATGTGCCAACAGCACCGCCTCCGGTGCCGCAGGTGTCCACGAGCTCGGCCGCGCGTTCCGACGGAAGCCGCACCATCGCCCGTCGCAGTGCATCCGCGGCGCCCGCGACCTCCTCGGCCGTTTCGCCTTTGACGCGGAGGCCCACCAAGAGGCCAGCGACTTGTGCGGGGGTGGCCTCGCCCTGCATGACCGCATCGAACGCCGAGCGCGACTCCGACTCGGTGAGCGAAGCGCCCATCGCGAGCTGGCGAATCGCGTACTGGATCGAAGCAGGAGCGCTAGCTGACACTGAGGGTCTCGAGCATCCGATCGGCGAGACGCGCCTGGGTGGCGACGAGCGCGATCACGAGCCCGAGCAGCCGCACCCGTTCGACGTCCTCCTCTACGAAGATGCCGTGCATCGCGCGGTTCGTGAGGTTCACCACTCCCACGAGCGCGCCGTGGTACACGAGTGGGAAGCTGATGAAGGACCCAGTGGTGAAGAACTCATCGCTGAGGAGCGGGTGGTTGCGCGCTTCCGCGACGTCCTGCACGAGCAGCGGCTGCCGGGTCGCCGCGACCTTTCCCGCCACACCATGGCCGAACTGGATGCGATGGCCGGTGGGCACGTTGGGGGCGAGCCCCCGCGCGGCGGCGAGGTAGAGCGATTGCTCGTCGGGCGCCTGCAGGAGCAGGGAGCAGCGCTGCGCACCCATGTCGTCCCCGACGAGTGTGAGCAGTCCGTTCACCATCTCGCGCGCATCATCGGTGGCGGCGTCGAGCGTGAGCACACGATCGATGAGGTAGATCGTCCGCGTCTTCTGCCGCACGGATTCGCTGCGGCGATGCAGCTCGATGTGCGCCGCCTCGAGCTGCTCCACCGCAGCCCCGACCTGCGCTTCGACAGCGGCAGCCCGCTTCGCGGCACGGCGTGCGTCTTCCATCGCTTTGGCGACTTCACGCTCGAGCGCCACGAGACGCTCGGGCTCCGCATTGGGGGGCTGCGCACCGGCCGCCTGGAAGAGCTGTTTTTCCAGGTGGGCGAGCTTCCGCTCGTACTCGGAGTGCACGCGCTGCGTCACGTCCTCGAGCGTGCGTACGGCTTCCTCGCGTGCTTCCCGCTCGGCGAATCGTGCAAACGCGAGATCGAACAGCGCCGCAGCGGGTCCGAGTCGCTCCGACGACCGGCTGCCGAAGAATTTTCGCGTTTCGTACAGCACGAGCACCGCGGCCAACTGGCCTTCGAAGCGAATGCCGCGGAGCGACAGCCAGCCGACGTCGGGCAGTTTCGCCAGGGCGAACAGCGGAGCGAATTCGTCGGAGTGGTCGCCAAAGTCGATGAATGTGCCGCCCGCCGCGACCGCGATGCGCTCTCGAGTCGGGAGATGGTCGAAGGTCGTTTCCAGCCGCTCGCAGGTGACGATGTCGCCCGCCGGGACCAGCCGGTCCACCAGCATGGCGCGACGCGCATCGAACCGCACCAGCGCGATCTGCGCGAAGCGATCCACCTCGGACAACGCGTCGGCGAGCGCGATCAACGTCGCGTCGAGATCCGGCGCGACGCTGAGCGCGTGAGCGAGCGTAGCGAGCGTGCGAGGGGGCATCCGGCGGGAGGGAGGGCACCGTCCGCGGGACGCGGCGGAAGTGAAAAGTGGCCGCGTCGTCGCGTCAATGTCAATTGAAGATAACGACGGGACGCGGTGATTCGCGCCGTGACACACCACACGGCGTTCCACGCACTGGATTGCTTGACACTCCCCTCGTCCAGGCTAGTTTTTACATCGATGCCGACTCGCACGCTGCAGCTCGTGTTGCACTATGACGGCACGGGCTTCAGTGGATGGCAGCGGCAGCCGGACCAACGCACCGTGCAGGGAGTGCTCGAAGCCGCATTGAGCCGGCTTTGCAACGCGCCGGTCGTGGCAATCGGAGCCGGACGAACCGATGCGGGGGTGCATGCGCGGGGCCAGTCCGCCGGCGTGCGCGTGCCCACGCGGTGGACATCCGCCTCACTTCGTCGCGCATTGAACGCGGTGCTGCCGCACGACATCTGGGTCGCGTCGGTGCACGCAATGCGAGATGACTTCCACGCACGATACAGTGCAACCGCACGGAACTACCATTATTACGTCGGGACCGATGATGCCGCGGCGTCGCCATTTCGCCGCACCACCGAGTGGGGAATCTCGCGCGCGCTCGATCGGACCGCGCTCGACGACGCCGCCACTCGCATTCTGGGCGAACATGTCTTCCGCGCGTTCGCCGTTCGCGGCACCGCTCCGGAAGACGACGATCACCGCTGCACCATTACGCACGCACACTGGCGCGATCGGACGGGAGGATTGGAATTCGAGATCGAAGCGAATCGCTTTCTGCATCACATGGTGAGATTTCTCGTCGGGACCATGACGGACATCGCGAGTGGACGGCGCCCGATGGCCGATCTCGCGGCGCTCCTCGTCGCTTCCAGCAACGACACTGTTTCGCCGCCGGCACCGGCACATGCGCTGTTCCTCCAGCACGTGCGCTACCCGGCCGACCTCTATCTCGGCGCCGACACATGAAAATTTTCCTCGCCACTGCCAGCCTCGATGACGTCAGCTGGGGCGCGGTGCACGGGATGCTCGACGGTGTGCTCACGAGCCCCGGCCTTCTGGCGGACGAGGGCGGCGCCGACGCCCGCGCGCATCTGCTCGAGCTGTGCCGCGCCGTCCACGGACCCATCTTCGCCGCCGTACAATCCATGGACATGGCCGGCGCGTACCGCGACGGGAAGGAGCTGGCGAAGATCAGCGATCAGATCGTCGTGCAAATTCCACTGGTGGAAGACACACTGGGCGCGATGCGCCGCATGCAGGCGGACGGCATTCGCGTTGCCAGCACCCACGTCTACAATGCCGCGCAGGCGCTGCTGGCGGTGCGGGCCGGTGCGTCCAGCATCGTCACGGCGCTCGATCAGCTGGACGCCGCGGGTCACGACGCGCTCGGTGTCGTGCGCGCGATCCGCGCCGCGTTCGACAGCTCGGACGCCGAGTGTGACGTGGTGGCGCTCAACCCCGCGTCGCCCACGCAATTTGCCGCCTGCGCCACGGCCGGTGCGGACGCCGCGGCAATCACCGGCGACCAATGCCGTTCCCTGCTCCTCCATCCACTCACCGACCGCGGCGTCGAGCAGTTCATGGGCGACGTCGGGAGACTTCGGCGATCGTGGCCCGCAGTCTGATGCGTTCACTTCTTCGCGTCAGCGCGATCGGTGTAGTCGTCGCGTGCAGCGCGCCGGCCGCGGATTCCACGGCGCAGGTGGCACGCACCGACGATGCGGCGCGTCCGTCCGCCATTGCCGCCACGCGGCGCACAGCCATCACCGACGCCGTCACGAAGGTGGCGCCGGCTGTCGTTACGGTGCAGACCGAAGTCGTTCAGCGCGTGCAGGTCGATCCCTTCGAATCGCTGTTCGGTTTTGGCGGCCGGCCAGGGACGCAGACGTCGTCGGGGCTGGGAACCGGATTCATCATGCGCGCTGACGGTCTCATCGTCACCAACGCGCATGTCGTGGCCGGCGCGACCAACATCTCCGTCATGCTGCGGGACGGAACGACGTACCCGGCCAAGCTCGTCGGCACCGATGAGACCAACGACCTCGCGGTCCTTCAGGTGAAAGCGAACAATCTGCCCGTGGCACCGCTCGGGGATTCAGACGATCTGCTCGTGGGCGAATGGGCGATCGCCATCGGCAATCCTTACGGCTTCATGCTCGGCAACTCGGAACCGAGTGTCACCGCTGGGGTGATCAGCGGTGTGGGCCGAAATCTCGTCGCCCGCGGCGAGGGATCGTCGGCGTACTTCGACATGATTCAGACCGACGCGTCGATCAATCCGGGCAACTCGGGTGGTCCGCTCGTGAGCGCGTCCGGTGAGGTGATCGGAGTCAACTCGTCGATTTACTCGAACTCCGGCGGGTCGATTGGCCTTGGCTTCGCGATTCCCATCAATCGGGCGCGTCGCGTCGCGGAAGATCTCGCGGAGCACGGGCGCGTGCGCCGCCCGTGGATCGGCGTGCGTCTCGAGCAGCCGCGAACGAACAACCCACGCGACCAGATCGCGCGCGGCGCGCGGGTCGCAGCAATCACGCCTGGCTCTCCGGCCGAGCGTGCCGGTGTGCGCGTGGGCGATCAGATCGTGCGATCGCGCAGCCGGGCGGTCCGCAACCGCTTCGACTGGGATGCCGCGCTGCTCGATCTCCGCGTTGGCGATCAGGTGCCACTCGTCGTCCGGCGCGGTGGGGCGGATGTTCCCGTGACGGTGACCATCGCCGATCTGCCAGAGGTGAGCGCGCAGAAGGTGCAAGTGCTCCGCGAGCTGGAACTGGTGTCGCTCACTCCCGCCATTCGCGCCGAACGCACCATCCGCTCGGAGGCCGGCGCACTCGTGTACCGCGCGAGCGATCGCATCATGCAGGAGCTGGGCATTCAGCCAGGCGACGTCGTGGTGGCCATCAATCGAACGAGAGTTACCAGCGCGCAGGACGCGTCGCGCGCGCTCGACTATTATGCGGGACGGGGGCCGATTCGACTCATCTACGAACGAGAGGGTCAACTCTTCGCCAGCGACTTCGTGATTCGATGACGGCGCATGACCGCTACTCCTCTCCGCTCGCCGAGCGCTACGCATCCCGCGCGATGCTGGAGTTGTGGTCCCCGCAGAAGCGCCATGGTCTGTGGCGTCGGCTGTGGCTCGCGCTCGCAGAGGCGGAACAGCAGCTCGGCGTGGCCATTCCGGATGAGGCAATCACCCAGTTGCGCGCGCACCTCGACGACATCGACTTCGAGGCCGTGGCGGTGTACGAGCGGCGGTTTCGGCACGACGTGATGGCCCATATCCACGCATACGGCGACGCCGCACCGGCCGCGCACAAGTTCATCCATCTCGGCGCCACGAGTGCGTTCGTCACCGACAACGCGGACCTGATCCTCATGCGGCGTGGGCTGCAGCTGCTGCGCGGCAAAGTGCTGCGCGTCATCCGCGCCCTTGCGGCGTTCGCGCGCGAGTGGCGCGCTCTGCCTACGCTGGGCTACACGCATCTGCAGCCTGCGCAGCCAACGACGGTTGGCAAGCGCGCGACGCTCTGGATTCAGGATCTCGTGCTCGACCTCGCGGATCTCGATCACCGCATTGCGACGCTGCCCTGTCGCGGCGTGAAGGGAACGACGGGAACACAGGCGAGCTTTCTCGAGATCTTCGAGGGGGATCACGCCAAAGTGCGCGAGCTCGATCGCCTCGTGAGCGCGGCAATCGGATTTGCGCACTCCATTCCGGTGAGTGGACAGACCTACTCTCGCAAGCTCGATGCGCAGGTGCTCGGCGCCGTGAACGGCGTTGCGGCGAGCGCCGCGAAGTTCAGCGCTGACATTCGTATGCTGCAGGCGTTCGGGGAGATCGAGGAGCCGTTCGAGGCAGAGCAGATCGGGTCGTCGGCCATGGCGTACAAGCGGAATCCGATGCGATCCGAGCGCATCGCGTCGCTCGCTCGCTTTGTCGGAACGCTCGAGCCGAACGCCAATCAAACGCATTCGGTGCAGTTCTTCGAACGAACGCTGGATGACAGCGCCAATCGCCGGCTCGCCATTCCGGAGTCGTTTCTCGCGACCGACGCAATACTCGGACTGATGGAGAACGTGGCGTCGGGCCTGGAGGTGCATCCGGCGCGAATCCGGCGCCGCCTCGATGACGAGCTTCCCTTCATGGCGACGGAAGAGCTGATCGTTCGCGCCGTGCGGTCGGGTGGCAATCGGCAGGAAGTACACGAGCGCATTCGTCAACACAGCCTCGCGTCGGCGCGAGCGCTCAAGGACGGCGCGGCGCGCAACGATCTGTTGGATCGCATCGCCGCGGACACGGCGTTTGCCGTCTCGCGCGACGAGCTGGAGGGCGCCATGGACGCGAAGCGATTCGTCGGACGCGCGCCGGAGCAGGTCGACGAATTCCTGGCGGAGATCGTAGAGCCGCTGCTCGCCGCCGGTTCGACCGACGAGCCCGTGCTCGACGAGGTCCGCGTATGAGCAGCGCGCTCATGGAGCCAGCCCAGTTGCCGCTTCCCTTGCTCCGGCGCGGCAAAGTACGCGATGTCTACGAGATCGATGCCGATCGCCTGCTGCTCGTGGCCAGCGATCGCGTGAGTGCCTTCGACGTGGTGATGGCTGAGCGCGTGCCCTTCAAGGGCGCGGTACTCACGCAGATCACCGCGTGGTGGCTGCGGCAGCTCGAGCCACACGTCGCGCACCATATGCTCGCGTCCGGCGCGGATGCCATCATCTCGGCGGTTCCCATGCTCGAGCCCCATCGCGCGGCGATCGAGGGGCGCGCCATGCTGTGCCGGCGCACCGAGGTGTTTCCCGTGGAGTGCGTGGTGCGCGGCTATCTCAGTGGCTCCGCATGGAAGGAGTATCGCACGCACGGCACATTGGCCGGCGAGCCGCTGCCACCGGGCTTGCGCGAGAGCGATCGCTTCGACCCGCCGCAGTTTTCGCCCGCGACAAAGGCGGAAACCGGCCACGACGAGAACATTCCCATCCACACGATGCGCCGCCTTCTCGGCGATGACATTGGTGAAACACTCGAGCGCCTCAGCCGCGTGGTCTACGAGCGAGGGCGCGACGTGGCGGCCATGCGGGGAATCATCATCGCCGATACGAAGTTCGAGTTTGGCCGCGATCGCGACGGCAGCATCCTCCTCATCGACGAGGTGCTCACGCCGGACAGCTCACGGTTTTGGCCAGCCGACCGCTATGCGCCGGGCGGTCCGCAGCCCAGTTTCGACAAGCAGCCACTTCGCGACTATCTCGACGCCGAGCGTCGCGCCGGTCGGTGGAACGGCGACGCGCCGCCGCCGCAGCTGCCGGAATCCGTGATCGAGGCAACGAGCGCGCGCTATCTGAACGTATTCGAGCGGCTCACCAGCGCGCCACTCCATCGCATCAACCCTTGACCCAACACTCGTGAGCTTCGCCCGCGAAGGACTCATCTTCATTACGATCGCCGCCCTGGTTGCCGCCGGCACGTTCGCACTGGCCCTCAATCGCCGCTCGTGGCCGCTCTGGATTCTCGCCTTCCTGCTCACGGTGGTCGCCCTGTGGGTCGCGTACTTCTTCCGCGATCCGGAGCGGACGGGCGATCGGGGAGAGCAGCTGGTCATTGCGCCGGCCGACGGAAAGGTCGTCCTGATCAGCGAGGTCGACGAGCCGGCCTTCATGGGAGGAAGGGCGCATCGCATCTCGATCTTCATGAACGTGTTCAACGTGCACGTGAATCGGTATCCGGTGAGCGGCGTCGTTCGCTACGTGCAGTACAATGCCGGCAAGTTTCTCAACGCCGCGGCGGAGAAATCGAGTCTCGAGAACGAGCAGATGTCCGTGGGCATCGAGACGCCGCGCGGACGCATTCTGACGCGGCAGATCGCGGGCCTGATCGCCCGCCGCATCGTCACTTACAGCAAAACCGGCGAGTCGGTGCAGCAGGGAGACCGCATGGGGTTGATCAGGTTTGGATCGCGCGTCGACGTGTTCGTGCCGGTGAGCGCGACCGTGCGGGCCAAGATCGGGGAGATGACAGTCGCCGGCACTTCCGTGATCGCGGAGCTGGCCCCGAAATGAGTGCCCCTCGCCTGCTTCGACCCCGCCGTCCGAACATGCGGCGTGCTGTGATTCTGTTCCCAAGCGGATTGACACTCAGCAATCTGTTCTTCGGGGTGTTCGCCATCATCGCCGCAGCGCGCGGCGACTTTCGGCAGGCCGGCGTGTATGTGCTCCTCGGCGGCATCTGCGACGTGCTCGACGGGCAGGTGGCGCGCGCAACGAACGCGGGCACGCAATTCGGTGAAGAGCTCGACTCGCTTGTCGACGCGATCACGTTCGGCTTCGCACCGGGAATGATCATGTACTTCGCGGTGCTGAACCGCGATGGCTGGGACTGGATCTTCGTGTTTCTGTTTGCGGCGTGCGCCGTGATGCGACTCGCGCGCTTCAACATCGAGCAGGCGGGCACCGCGAAAACCTATTTTCAGGGTCTGCCTAGCCCGGCGGCCGGCATCACGCTGGCCTCGTACTACTGGTTCAGCCAGTCGTGGCTCTACACGTACGGCGCGATCGACAATCTGCCCTGGCATGTGCTGCTGCGGTATCTGATGGCGATTCTGGCCGCGCTGATGATCAGCAACATCCCATACCCCGTGTTTCCGCGCGCCGGGTTTCGCAGCCTTCGCGCGATCGGTGCGTCGCTGCTGATCGTCGGGTCGCTGACGCTCCTTGCGACCAAAAAGTTCGAGTACTTTTTTCCGCTCACTCTCATCTACATCGCGGTCGGGCCCATCCGGTTTCTTTTGTCCGGCTTGTTCGAGCGGCGCCAACCGACCATACCGTACGACCTCTCTGAGGGCGAAGACGACGACGAAGACGAAGAGTTCGAGCTCGGTTCGTCGCAGGTGCACGCCTATCGCCAAGCCGAACGTGAGAAGCGCCCCGCACGCGATAGTCAGCCCAAGCTGCCGCGGGACGATGCGCCGCCCGCAGCGAAGGGCCGTTTGGAGGAGCGCCCACTCCGCACGCCGCGTCCCGATCGCACCGATCGCACCGATCGTGCACCGAGTACGGACGCGGAACGCGCGGACCGCGCCGCACGCCGGGAGAAGCGGGACAAGCGTGACAAGAGAGAAAAACGTCCTCCGCGTGCGGAGCGCAGTCCGCGTCCGCCGGAGCCTGAGGAAGGCGACGCGTTGGCTGCAGCGCCCACGGGCGTCGACGCGATCAGTGTTGGGGAGCTCCTCATTGCCGACACGGACGTGGAAGTGATCGGGCGTATTCCCGGCGCGGCCGACGCACCTGGGATGTCGCCGTTGACAGAGGGCGCACCGGCACGGAAGCGCAAGCGTCGGCGTCGCCGTGGCGAGCGGAAAGAGCGTACCGGCGGCGACGCCGCTTCGGGGCCGTCGGATGATTCGTCGGACGACGCGGAGAGCGGTCCCGACGCGCCGGACGAAAGTGAATCGCGTTCGCCCTACTCCGTCGCGGCGCCTCCTGCGTTCGCGCCGCCGCCGTCGCAGGTGACACCTCCGCCACTGCCGCGCGAACTTCCAGGTCCTCCCACCGACAATCCGGAATGAGCGTCTTTCGCGTCGCCGTGCACGTGGTTCCCCGTCGAGGCCTGCTGGATCCGCAGGGCAAGGCGGTCGCCGATGCGCTCCACACGCTTGGATTCGCCGGCATCCACAGCGTCCACGTCGGCCGTCATCTCGTCCTCGAAGTCGACGCGCGCGACGAGAGCGAAGCACGCACGCAGACCGATCGCATGTGCGCGCAGCTGCTCGCCAATCCCGTCACGGAAGACTTCGAGATCGCCTCGGTGTCGCGCCAATGAAATTCGGCATCGTCACCTTCCCAGGCTCCAACTGCGACTACGACGCGTATCGCGCCGTCGTCGAAGCGCTCGGTGAACAGGCTGTGTATCTCTGGCACAAGGACCATGACCTCCAGGGCGCGGATGTCATCATTCTTCCCGGTGGATTCAGTTACGGCGACTATCTGCGCGCCGGAGCCATCGCGCGGTTCAGCCCCATCATGCGTGAAGTCATCGCGCACGCCAAACGGGGCGCGCCAGTGATCGGCATCTGTAACGGCTTTCAGATTGCGTGCGAAGCCGGGCTGCTTCCCGGAGCGCTCCTGCGCAATGCGTCGCTCAAGTTCGTGTGCGCGCCAGTATCGCTTCGCGTCGAGTCAACGGCCACGCTGTTCACTTCGGGGTACGACGAAGGACAGCGCATCACGCTGCCAATCGCGCACGGCGACGGCCGGTACAGTGCCGACGAGAACACTCTCGATCGACTC
This sequence comes from Gemmatimonadaceae bacterium, assembly GCA_031360095.1. Taxonomy (GTDB): domain Bacteria; phylum Gemmatimonadota; class Gemmatimonadetes; order Gemmatimonadales; family Gemmatimonadaceae; genus AG11. The sequence continues at coordinate 16,842 of JANMAY010000220.1, read as the reverse complement.
GAGGGCGAAGGACACGTGGTGTTCCGCTACGCGCCGGATCCCTTGCAGGCATACGAGGTCTACAACCCAAACGGCTCCATGCGCGACATTGCCGGCATCACGAACGCCGAAGGCAACGTTCTCGGAATGATGCCGCATCCGGAGCGCGCAGTCGAGCCGCTGCTCGGGCCCGCCGACGGGCTGCCCTTGTTCGAATCCATCCTCCACCGCGTCACCGTCTGACGAGGAGTGATCATGCGTCACACCATGCTGGCCGTCCTCATTGTCCTGCCCGCCGCACTCGGCGCGCAGAGCTCGCACACCGTTTCACCCGGCATGACGCGCGCGCAGGTCATCAGCGCGCTCGGCCAACCGGCAACGCTGCGCTCCGTCAGCGAGTTCACCTACCTGTTCTACACCAACGCATGCGGCAAGCGCTGCGGCATGAATGACCTCGTCGTGTTGCGTGCCGACAGCGTAGTCGACGCGATTTTCCGCTCGCCCTCTCGTCACTACACCGGAACGAGCAGCTCACCCACGGCGATCTCGCCCGAGGCGGCGCGTGAGAAGACCGGCGCAACGGCAGCACCAATGAAGATGACCGAGAAACCGAAGGCCGCCGTGGCGAAGCCTGCCGCGGCCGCGACCAAGACAATACCGGCGACAACGCCACCGAGCCGCATGACGCCGGGAAAGGCCAACGACACCAAGCCATCCATTCCACTGCATCCTCCCACCGTGCAGCCGGCACCGGGGACGAAGGCAGCCACACCCGCCGCACCTCAACCCGCGACCAAGAAGCCGTGACCGTTACCGCTCGACCTGGCGATCCTGCGATCACCCCCGCGCTCATCGCCGAGCACGGGCTCACGACCGAGGAGTACGACCGTCTCGTCGCGATGCTCGATCGCACGCCAACGTTCACCGAGCTTGGAATCGTGAGCGCGTTGTGGAGTGAGCACTGCTCGTACAAGCATTCGCGCCCACTGCTGAAAACACTGCCGACCACAGCTCCGTACGTGCTGCAAGGACCGGGGGAGAATGCCGGCGTCATCGCGATCGGTGACGGACTGGCGGTCGCGTTCAAGATCGAATCTCACAATCATCCGTCGGCGGTGGAACCGTATCAGGGCGCGGCCACGGGCGTCGGCGGCATTCTGCGCGACGTCTTCACCATGGGCGCACGTCCGATCGCGCTGCTGAACTCTCTTCGGTTTGGATCTCTCGACTCGGCGAGGGTGCGCTACCTCTTCGCCGGATGCGTGAAAGGCATCGGAGACTATGGGAACTGCGTGGGCATTCCCACGGTTGGGGGCGAGGTCGTGTTCGATCCCGCGTACGAGGGCAATCCGATCGTGAATGCCATGTGTGTCGGGCTGCTCAAGGAAGAGGAGCTGATGCGCGCCGTCGCGGAGGGAGTCGGGAATCCCATTATCGCAGTGGGCGCACGCACGGGCCGCGACGGTATTCACGGCGCTTCGTTCGCATCGGAAGATCTCTCGGAAGCAAGCGACGCGAAGCGACCGCGCGTGCAGGTCGGCGACCCATTCACGGAAAAGCTCCTGCTGGAAGCGAGCCTCGAGCTCATTCACAGCGGCCACATCGTCGCCATTCAGGACATGGGCGCGGCAGGGCTCACCTCCTCGTCGGCCGAGATGGCGGCGCGTGGCGACGTGGGCGTTGTCATCGATACGTTGAAGGTTCCCGCTCGCGAAGAAGGCATGACGCCGTACGAGCTCCTCCTCAGTGAATCGCAGGAGCGGATGCTCGTGGTGGCGAAGAAGGGGAGAGAGGAGCAAGTCCGAGCGATTCTCGAAAAATGGGATCTCACGGCAGCGGTCATCGGCGAGGTGATCGCGGAGCCGGTGTATCGCGTCGTCGAAGGCGATCGCGTCGTCGCGGAGTTTCCGGGCATTCGCCTCGTCACCGACTGCCCCACGTACGAGCCGGAGGCGCGCGAAAGCAGCGACATCCAGCGGCGACGTGCGGAGCATGTGCACGCCGTCGCCGAACGTGAGGAGGAAGCGGATCCCATGTGGACGTTGGAGCAGTTGCTCCAGTCGCCCACGATTGCCAGCAAGCGGTGGGTCTTTCAGCAGTACGATCACACGGTGCGCACCAGCACCGTCGTCGGGCCTGGCGGGGACGCGGCCGTGGTACGCATTCGCGGAACGGATCGCGCCGTCGCGCTTACGACGGACTGCAATGGGCGCTACGTGTATCTGGATCCACGCGAGGGCGCGCGCATTGCCGTCGCGGAAGCCGCGCGCAACATCGCTTGCTCCGGCGGCCGGCCAATGGCGATCACGAACAATCTGAATTTCGGCAACCCCAAGCGCCCGGAGGTCTACTATCAGCTCCGCGAGGCCGTCGCCGGAATGGCCGAAGCCTGCAACGCGCTGGGGACACCGGTCACGGGCGGCAACGTGTCGCTGTACAATGAAAGTCCCACCGGGGCCGTGTATCCCACTCCCGTCATCGGCATGGTCGGACTGGTGGAGTCGCACGCGCACATCACGCGCGCGCCGTTCGCCGCCGATGGCGACAGCATCGTGCTGCTGGGTGAGAACACCGACGAGCTCGGGGCGAGCGAGTACCTCTGTCATCTGCACGGGATCGTTGCCGGCGCACCGCCCCGCTGCGATCTCACCGCCGCGCGCGCGGTCGTGGACGCGTTGCTCGTCGCAATCGCGGACGGCGCCGTACGCTCAGCGCACGATTGCGCCGATGGCGGACTCGCTGTCGCCCTGGCCGAGTGTGTGATGATGGATCGGGCGCATCTCACCGGTGCGGAGATCGACCTCAGCGCATGGGCGTCACTGCCATTGCGCGCGCTGCTCTTTGGCGAAGCACAAAATCGGATCGTCGTGAGCACGCCCGATCCTGCCGCCGTCATCGCGACCGCACGGCGGTTTGGCGTTCCGTCGGCAGTCATCGGATTCGTGCGCGCAACACTTGGGCAACTGCAGGTGCGCGTGGGTGAGCGGCATTGGAGCGCCCCGGTGTTCAGATTGGCGGACGCGTATCACGAGGCAATTCCGCGTATCATGCAGCGCAGCGCGTCGGCGCAGGACGTCGCGCTCGTCTCCGACTCGGTGGGCTGACGTATGTGCGGCATCTTTGGCGTTCGTGGTCACTCCGATGCGGTCGCACTCACGAAGCTCGGACTCTTTTCGCTCCAGCATCGTGGCCAGGAATCGGCAGGAATCGTGGCGATCGACGGCGGGTCGGCGCGCGGAGTGCGAAGCATGGGCCTGGTGTCCGAGATGCCGGTCGCGCAGCTCGACGCGCTGCACGGCAGCACCGCCATCGGACATACGCGGTACAGCACCGCCGGTTCCTCCACCATCGAGAACGCGCAGCCGGTACTGGTGAGCTCGCGGGGCGGACACATCGCGCTCGCGCACAATGGCAACATCACCAACGCCGGCGAGTTGCGCGTCGATCTCGAGGAGCTGGGATCGATCTTCGCGTCGTCGATGGATTCCGAGGTGATCGTACACCGTCTGGCGCGATCGTCCTCGACGGAGCCTGAGAATCGCCTCGCCGACGCCTTGCGCGACGTCGAAGGAGCATTCAGTGTGCTCATCATGCTCGGCGACACGCTGCTCGCCGCGCGCGATCCGCGCGGATGGCGTCCGCTGGTGATGGGACGGCTCAATGGCGCGCCCGTGTTCGCTTCCGAAACCTGCGCGCTCGACATCGTCGGCGCAGCCTACGAGCGCGACATCGACCCAGGCGAGATCTTCGCCGTCGACGCCGAGGGCGAGCGAAGCATTTTCCCATTCGAGAAGCGCGATCTCAAGCGCTGCGTGTTCGAGCACGTGTACTTCGCCCGTCCCGACAGCCGCATCTTCGGCGGCTCCGTCGACCGGGCGCGCCGCGCTCTCGGTCGACGGCTCGCTCAGGAATGCCCCGCGCCCACCGCGGAGCTCGTGTTCAGCGTTCCCGACTCCTCCAACTCCGCCGCCATCGGATTCGCCGAGGAGAGTCACCTGCCCTACGAGCTCGCGCTCATTCGCAATCACTACGTGGGACGCACCTTCATTCAGCCCACGCAGGCCACGCGCGACGCGAAGGTGCGACTCAAGTACAACGCGGTGCGCGAAGTCATTTACGGGAAGAGCGTCGTCATGGTCGACGACTCCATCGTCCGCGGAACCACCACGCGCGGACTGGTCACGCTCGTGCGCGCGGCCGGCGCGCGCGAGGTGCACATGCGCGTGAGCTCGGCACCTGTGACCGGGCCGTGCTATTACGGCATCGATACACCGAGTCGCGAAGAGCTCATTGCGTACAACAATACGCTGGAGGAGATTCGCGCCTCCCTCGGCGTCGATTCACTCGGGTATCTCTCGCTCGACGGCATGCTGCAGTCGGTACCCACCGGACCTGCAGGATTCTGCCACGCATGCTTTTCCGGCGACTATCCCACGGCCCCACCCACCGATCCGGACAAGCTCCGCTTCGGATGCGGCTGCTGATGCTGCCGTGACCTCCTCCGTCTACTTCTTCGGGAACGGCAGCGCCGAAGGAACGAAGGACATGAAGGCGATGCTCGGTGGCAAAGGAGCGAATCTCGCTGAGATGACCAACCTCGGCGTGCCTGTGCCGGCGGGGTTCACGATCGCGTGTCATGCCTGCATCGACTATCTGCGCGACCGCACCGTGCCCGATGCCCTCCGTGGCGAGGTCGAGCGCAACCTCGTCCGCCTCGAGGAGGCGAGTGGAAAAACATTCGGCGACGCCACGATGCCGCTCCTCGTTTCTGTCCGTAGTGGCGCACCCGTCTCCATGCCCGGCATGATGGAGACGATTCTCAATCTGGGGCTGAACGATCGTACGGTCACGGGCCTGGCTCGCGGAAGCGGCAATACGCGCTTCGCGTACGACTCGTACCGCCGGTTCTTTCAGATGTACGGCGACGTCGTGCTCGGAGTGCCGCACCACAAATTCGAGCATCTACTTGCGTCGAAGCGGATGACGGCGGGTGTCGAGACGGATTCCGAGCTCGATGAAGACGCGCTGCGCAATCTCGTCGAAGAGTACAAGTCGCTGATTCGCGCGGCGATCGGACGCGACTTCCCCACCGATCCGGTTGAGCAGCTGTGGGGCGCGATCGAGGCGGTGTGGCGCTCGTGGACGTTGAAGAAGGCGGTCGACTACCGCCGCCACGCGGGAATCGCGGAGGATCTCGGCACCGGCGTCAATATCGTGTCCATGGTCTTCGGTAATCAGGGTGACGACTCCGGCACTGGCGTCGCCTTCACGCGAAACCCGAGCACCGGCGAGCGGACCTTTTACGGAGAATTTCTCGTCAACGCACAGGGCGAAGACGTCGTCGCTGGAATTCGGACGCCGCTCAGCATCGACGAGATGGCAGCGCGCCTCCCCGGAGCGTACCAGGAGCTACTCGCCACGCAGGACCGGCTCGAGAAGCACTACAGCGACATGCAGGACATCGAGTTCACGGTGGAGCGCGGCAAGCTGTATCTGCTGCAGACGCGCAGTGGCAAGCGCACCGCCGCGGCGGCCGTTCGCATTGCGACGGAGATGGTGGAAGAAGGCATGATCACGACGTCGGCGGCCGTGCTGCGCGTGCCACCCGACCAGCTCGAGCAACTGCTGCATCCCGTCATCGACCCGAGCGTGCGCGCGACACCCATCGCCACCGGGCTTCCCGCGAGTCCCGGTGCGGCCAGCGGGATCGCCGTGTTCGATCCCGACGAAGCCGTGCGCCGAGCCGCCGAGGGCGTCGCCGTAATCCTCGTGCGTGAGGAGACGACGCCGGAAGATTTCCACGGCATCGTTGCGGCGCGCGCCGTGCTCACGGCGCGTGGTGGCATGACGAGCCACGCGGCCGTGGTCGCGCGGGGAATGGGAAAGTGCGCCATCGTGGGCTGCCGAGAGATGATCGTGGATCACGAGCGCCGTGCGTGCCGGATGGGCACTCTCACCATCAATGAAGGGGACTGGCTCACCCTCGACGGCGCGACCGGATGCGTCTACGCCGGCGATCTGCCCACGACACCAAGCGAAGTCGTGCAGGTCACCCGCGGCACCCGTCACGCGTCGTCGGCGCCGGCGTATCAGTCCTTCGAGCGGCTCATGGGCTGGGCCGACGAGGCCCGCACGCTGCGAGTGCGCGCGAATGCGGACACGCCGCACGACGCGCGCGTCGCCCGGGCTTTCGGTGCGGAGGGCATCGGTCTCTGCCGCACCGAGCACATGTTCTTCGAGGGCGATCGGATCACCGCGATGCGCGAGATGATCGTCGCGCGAGACGAAGGCGGACGTCGGCGCGCGCTCGCCAAGTTGCTCCCCATGCAGCGGCATGACTTCGAGGGCATCTTCGAGGCGATGACCGGTCTGCCGGTCACCATTCGCCTGCTCGATCCGCCCTTGCACGAGTTCCTCCCCCATGGCGGGGAGGAGTCGAAGCTCCTCGCGCGCACGCTGGGAGTGAGCCGGGCCGATCTCGCCCACGTCGTGGAAAGTCTCCGGGAGACCAACCCCATGCTCGGCCACCGAGGCTGCCGGCTGGGTATCACCTTCCCCGAGATCACCGAGATGCAGGGCCGCGCCATCTTCGAGGCAGCGCTCCGGGCGAAACGAAGAGGGGTAGACGTCCGTCCTGAGATCATGATTCCTCTCGTCGCCGATTATCGGGAATTCGACCACCAGCGCCAGATTCTGGTCGAGGCGGCGCGGCAGGTGCTCGGAGCGATGGGTGAAGAGCTCGAGTACACCATCGGAACGATGATCGAGTTGCCCCGCGCCGCCCTCACTGCCGGCGAGATCGCGGAGCGCGCGGAATTTTTCTCCTTCGGCACAAACGACCTCACCCAGACGACCTTCGGCCTGAGCCGAGACGATGCCGGACGGTTCCTGCCCAGCTATGTGGAGAAGGGAATCTTTCCGGACGACCCCTTCCAAGTCCTTGACCAAGCGGGGGTTGGCCAGCTTATTAAACTGGCAGTCGACGCTGGTCGTAGCGTGCGTCCGCAGCTCAAAGTCGGCATCTGCGGAGAGCACGGAGGTGAGCCCAGGAGCGTGAAGTTCTGTCACGCAATCGGGCTCGACTATGTTTCGTGCTCTCCATTCCGGGTGCCGATCGCCCGCTTAGCCGCTGCACATGCCGCTCTTGAACCCACCGTCCAGTAGCGCCGCATTGAAGCGCCGACCGGCGCTTCCGAACCTTCCGACTCTTCCCCTGGCGCGCGACGAACGCACGCTTCGGGTCGCGCTCGTCACGGAATACTACTACCCGCATTTAGGCGGGATCTGCGAGCACGTGCATTTCTTCGCACGCGAGGCTCGGCGGCGCGGGCATCACGTGGACATCATCACCTCCAACCTGCCCGGGGCGGAGCCACAGCCGCATGTCATCCGGATCGGGCGGAGCCAGTCGGTCTACTGCAACGGCTCCCAGGCACGCGTCACGCTCGGGCTTGGACTACGGCAGGAGATGCGTCGCGTGCTGCGCGAAGGCCGCTACGACGTAGTGCATGTGCATTCCCCGCTCACGCCGGTGCTGCCCATCCTCGCGATCGAGGAGGCGGACTGCCCCGTGGTCGGCACGTTCCATACGTATTTCGACAAGTCCAAAGGCTATCGCCTCTTCAATCGAGCCTTCCAGAAGCGGCTCGACATGTTGAGCGCGGCGATCTGCGTGTCGCACTCCACCACCGTAGCGCTCGAGCGGTACTTCAGTGCGCCGTGGGAGATCATCCCGAATGGGATCGACACCGACGTGTTTCATCCCAGCGTCGCCGCCCCTCCCGCGATTCGGAAGGACGTGCCGTCCATCCTGTTTCTGGGCCGATTTGATCCGCGGAACGGACTAACGACGCTGATTGACTCCTTCCGGAAGGTGAAAGGCCGGCGTCGTCGCGCACAGCTGGTGGTGGTCGGGGATGGGCCGCTGCGCGAACACTATTACAAGCAGGCCAACGGCGACCGCGACATCACGTTCGTCGGCGCCGTGCTCGAGGGACGTCCGAGCTATTACGCGCACAGCTCCATCTACGCGTGTCCCACCACGAAGGCGTCGTTCGGGATCACGCTCCTCGAGTCGATGGCCTGCGAGACGCCGATCGTGTGCTCCGACATACTCGGCTTTCAGGACGTGGTGGTGAACGGGCGCGAGGCGCTCATGACGCCGTGCGGAGACCGCGATGCACTGGCCGACGCACTCGTGCAGCTCCTGGATGACGAAGGGCTCCGCATTCAACTCGGGACGACCGGCCGCTATGAGAGCATGAAGTACAGTTGGCCGCGCGTGACGTCGCAGGTGCTCGACGTCTATCACTCCGTGATGGGACGCGTCGCGATCTCCGTATGATCGGCGCGGCCCTCGCCGGCCTCGCCGCGGCGGGGCTCGCGGCGCACGGCACCTGGTATCGCAACTCATGGGTGTTCGGACCCGCGCTCAGCCGACTGCCCGGCACGGATCCCGTGGTCAGTGTCACGTTCGACGACGGCCCGAATCCCGCCGCGACTCCGCGCATCCTCGACGTGCTGCGCGAGCAGCGGGTGACCGCAACGTTTTTCGTGCTCGGACGGCACGCCGACCGATGGCCGGCGCTCGTGCGCCGCATCGCGGACGAAGGCCACCAGCTCGGCAATCACGGCTATTGGCATCGGAAGCTGCATCGCCGGCTCCCGGGGTACGTGCGCGAGGACTTGTCGCGCGGCGCACGGTCGATCGAGCAAGCGAGCGGAGTGCGTCCGCGCGTCTTTCGCGCGCCGCACGGCTTTCGCAGCCCCTGGGTCACCGCCATCGCGCGCTCGCTCGACGAGCGCACGATTGGATGGTCGTTGGGCGTCTGGGATTCGGCACGACCGGGCACTGACGAGATCGTCAATCGTGCTCTCGCTGGAATGCGGCGGGGCTCTATCTTGCTCCTGCACGACGGCGATGGATACGACGAGGAGGGGGACCGGATGCAGACTGCAGCAGCACTTCCACGCATCATCGAGGGGCTTCGTGCCCGCGGCTTTGGATTCGTGACGCTGCCGACATGAGCGGAGCACACGCATGAAGCCGGGAGTGGCTCGCGGGCTACGGCTCGGTCTCTCGCTCATCATCCTGGTGTTCCTGGTGATCTTCGCGACGAAGGTCAACTGGCACGCGATCGGTCGCGCCATTCGCGATGCCAACCGCACGACGCTCTTGCTCGCCGCGCTGGTGAACATCGCCTCCATCATGGTGAAGGGCGTCCGGTGGTGGGTGTTCCTCCGCCCGATCGGCGCTCGTTCGCTCCCGCTGGCGATGCGCGCCACGTTCGCGGGTGCGGGCCTCAACAACGTCCTCGTCGCCAACGGCGGTGAAGCAGCGCGCGTCGTCTTCGTGTCGCGCGCGGCACACATCACGAGCGCCAAGGTGCTCGCGACACTCGCACTCGAGCGCCTGTTCGAGCTCGTCGGCTACGTAGCGATGCTCGCTCTCGCGGCGACATTCCTCGCGTTGCCGCATAGCATCGAGCGGGTCAAGCCATTTGCGATCGCCGCCCTCGTGCTGATGGGCGTCTTGCTGGTGTGGCTGCTCAAACATCCCGGTGCCGTGGAAACCATCGCGGGACCGAGGCCGCCCACGTGGCAAGGCCGGCTGAAGCAATACGGCTCCCGCTTCGTCGGCACCATCGCGCACGTCTCGAGCGGCCCGCGGTTCATCGCCGCGCTCCTCCTCAGCATCAGCGCATGGGGGCTCCAGGTCCTGACGTATCAGATGACAGCGCAGGCCGCCCATTTTCCGATGACGCCCGTGGCCACGATCGCCGCGCTGCTCGCCGTGAATCTCGGCTTCGCGCTGCGTGCGACGCCGGGCAATGTCGGGATTTTCCAAGCGGCCTATGCGGCGACCGCGGTGGCGTTCGGATTCGATAAGGAGCAGGCCATCGCCGTCGCGTTCCTCATTCAGGCGCAACAGATCCTGCCCGTCACGCTGCTGGGCGTTTCGCTCGCGCCGGAGTTCATCTTTAAATCGCCGATGCGCCGCAAGGCGGACGTCACTGGCGAGATCCCCAGTGAATCGCGCGGCAGCATACCCGCAGATTCGCCGGCCGACGCCGGATGACAAAGTCGGCGTACATGAACACGCTGGTCGCAAAAACTCGCGGCGACCTGCTGGTGATCGCTGGCGTCGATGCGATCATTCGCAACGAGAGCGGCCACGTACTCCTCACGCAACGTTCGGACGACGGCTCGTGGGAGATTCCCGGCGGCTCGGTGGAACCGGGTGAAACGCCGGCTCGCACGATCGTGCGCGAGGTGAAAGAAGAGACGGGTCTCGACATCGAGGTACTCGGCGTGGCCGGAGTGTTCGGCGGTCCGGCGTTTCGGCACCGCTATCCCGACGGCAATGAGATGGAAGCGTTCGCCGTGGTCTTCGAGTGCCGGCCGGTGGGCGGAGAACTGCGCGGTCGCGATGGCGAGGTACGCGCGTTCCGATATTGCGAGCCGGCCGACATTCCTCCGCTCGCGTGGCCCTATCCGCGGGCGCTGTTCACCCGCGATCGCGGCGCCGCGCTGTTCGTCTGAACGCGGCGGCGCGCGTCGTCAGTCGCCCTGCGCCAACCGCGCTTCCACAATCGCGCGAGCGCGGGCGACGGCGGCACTGGAGCGGCGATCCTTGAGCGCCCGCACCGACGCCAGGGCGCCGCAATCCGACCGGCGTTTGGTGTCAGCGATTGCGCGCGCCTTCGAAAGGCGAGCGTTATATCGTGTGCGTGCCTCATCGGCGATTTGCGAATCACGGTACCGCTCGAGCAGCGCGACCTCGTCTTCGTAGCGGGCGATGCGGCGATAGAGCGTCGCAAGCCGGCCGCAGACGAATCCTGGCAGTGGCATGCCCGGCGGAAGATCGGCGAGCGCCGCTTCGTATTCAGCGACGGCCTCGTGATGGAGGCCTTGCTGCTCGAACCGCTGCGCAAGGCGACTCCGCTCAGCAGCGTCACCAGGGAGCATCTCGGACAGTTCACGATAGCCAGGCATCGATGTCACAGCGAGAGAGTCACTCGAGACGTCGACCACCTTCATCGCAACGAAGCATCATTCGAGTGTCTCTAGCATACATGCACGTGCGAGTGAAAACTGACATTTATTCGATGCGAAAGCATTGTTACTGAGTACGCTGATTCTCTGTGTGCGGTACGGTACGCATTGCATGGACACGCGGAAGTTCACCACGCGGCTGGTATCGGTAGAAAGCAATGGCGCCCATTTTGGGGCGCCATTGTTGGTCTGATCGACAGCAACCTACGGCGTCAGCACCGGAATGGGCGGCAGTTTCCGGGCAACCAGCTCGGAGTTGATCCCGGGCAGCTCTTTCGCCACCCATATGTCGAAGGACCGTGAGACATCCGATAACTCGCGGCCGATCGCGGTCGTGCGCGCGATCTGCGTCTTCGAGGGACGACCGTCGTAGAAGGTGACGCCGCCATAGAGATCGGCCAGGTTCTCGCGCAGCCGCTCTTCGCCCGTGATCATGCCGCCTTCTTTCGTCGCGACGATCTTTCGCCGCAGCGAGTCCACGGTCTGCTCTGCCCGTACCAGCCGAGCCACGAGTGAATCAGCAGACGGCAGCCGCGTCGACCGATCATCCAGTGCGAGTCGAACGTCGTTGATGCGATCGACAGCCGCGGACATCTCGCCGAGCAGCGCCGACAGTTTCACGGAAAGCTCGAACTGCGCCTTTCGGTCTGCCGCAGAGTGCTTCGCGCGCGGATCCGGGAGCACGACCAGCGGCGTACTGTACACCTTCTCGTCCTTCGTCATGCGCACCGTGTACGTGCCCGGAAGCACTCGCGGACCGACTGTCGCGCCGAAAGCGGCAGCGGCGGCCGCCGGAACGGTTGGCGCCTTGAGCCGCATGCCCCAATTCACGCGGCTCAATCCGCGCCGTTTGCTCGTCGGAAGCGTCCCCACGACATGCCCCGCTGAGTCGAGCACCTCGAGCTTCATATCCCCGAAGATGTGGCGCTTCTTCAGGTAGTAGGTGATGACCGCATCACCGGAGGGATTTTGTCCGACGAACATTGCATCGCCATTCGCCCATCCACCATTGGCAGATAGCTGAACGAGGGTCGGCCGCACCTTCGCGAACACGACGTCGCTCGCAATCGTCTGCGGCGTGAGCGCGCGCAACGGCGTGATATCGTCGATGATCCAGATGCCGCGGCCATGCGTTCCGATGATCAGATCGTGGTCTCGCGGGTGAATCGCGAGATCGCGCACCGCAACGCTCGGCATGTCGCCTCCCTTGAAGCGTGCCCAGTTCGCGCCATCGTCCACGGAGACCCACAGGCCGAACTCCGTACCTAGAAAGAGCAGGTTCTTGTTGACCAGATCCTGCTTGATGACGTGCGCATATCCTCGCACCGGGCTGCTGGGCGAGACGAGCGGCCTCCATGTCGCGCCAAAATCCGCCGAGGCATACGCGTACGGCCGCATGTCTCCGAATGTGTGCAGATCGAACGTCGCAAAGACGACACCCTGATCGAAGCGCCCTGCGTCGATGGACGACACCCACGCGTTCTTCGGCAGCCCGCGAATGTTCGCGGTCACGTTCGTCCAGCTTTTGCCCGCGTCACGCGTGATCTGCACGTTGCCGTCGTCCGTCCCCACCCAGATCACATTTGCGTTCTTTGGCGACTCGGCGATGGCGTAGATGCTCGTGTGAGTCTCCGCGGCGGAGTTGTCCACCGTCACGCCGCCGGACTCCTCCTGCTTTTGCTTCGCCGGATCGTTCGTCGTGAGATCGGGTGAGATGCGATCCCAGGTCTCGCCATGATCCCGGGAGCGGAAGAGAAACTGCGCTCCGATGTACAGCGTGCCCTTATTGGTCTCGCTCAGATGAATGGGGGTGTTCCAGTTGTAGCGAAGCTTTTTTTCGCCGTACAATGGCAGCGGCTTGATGGGCCGCGCCTCGTGCGTCTTCCGATTCACTCGGCCGATCTCGCCACCCTGCGCCTCGGCATACAGGTAGTCGGGATCCGATGGGTCGGCGAACATCCAGAAGCCATCACCTCCGTACATGTTCTCCCATTGATGGCTCGTGATGCCTCCTGGATACGCGGACTCTCCAACCCATGAGCTGTTGTCCTGCAATCCACCATACACGCGATACGGCCGATTCATGTCGACGCTCACGTGATAGAACTGCGATACCGGCAGGTTGTCGCCCTTCCACCACTTGTTGCCGGCGTCGTAGGAGTACCACACGCCACCGTCATCGCCCGCGATGAGATGATCGGTGCGCAGCGGGTCGATCCAGACGTCGTGAAAGTCGCCGTGCGCCCCGCCGGAGATGACACTGAAGCTCTGACCGCCGTCCGTGCTCATGATGAGGGGGCCGTCCGGCTTGTAGACCTTGTTCGCATCCTTCGGATCGACAATGAGATTGGCAAAGTAGAACGGACGCCAAATCATTGCCTGGCTCCGGTCGCGCATCTGCCATGTCTTCCCGCCGTCCTCCGACCGATACAGCGCGTTCTTCGGCGGTACCGCCTCGATGAACGCGTAAACGACCTTCGCATCGGACGGAGCGACCGTCACGGCAACGCGGCCCCACGGCTTGGGCGGAAGTCCGGCGGCACTCTGCGCGGTGAGATCGGACCACGTGGCGCCACCGTCCGTGCTCTTCAACAATCCGCTCGCGCTCGGCGCCGTTTCCCCATCACCGCCCGACCGGAACGTCCATCCCTTTCGCCGGAAATCCCACATTCCCGCGTACAGCGTCTTCGGATCCTTCGGATCCATGGACATCATCGAGCATCCGGTCGACGCATTGCCGCCGCGAAGAATCTTCGTCCAGCTCGTGCCGCCGTCCGTGGACTTGTAGACGCCGCGGTCGTCGCTGTCGCTCCACAGCTTTCCCGGCACGCACACATATATCGTATTGGCGCTCGACGGATCGACGAGAATCTTCGCGACGCGCTCGGATTCCTTGAGCCCCATGTTCGTCCAGCTCTCGCCACCATCGACGGACTTGTACACGCCGTTGCCAATCGAGACGCTGTTGCGCACCCACGGTTCGCCCGTGCCAACCCAAATGGTCTTGGGGTTCGTCGGATCGATGGTCACCGCACCGATCGACTGCACCGCCTCCTTGTCGAACACAGGTTTGTACGTCGTTCCGCCATTGAGCGACTTCCACACACCGCCGCTTGCCGAGCCGAGATACACGGTGAGACGATTGCCCTCGTACACCGCGTCGAGCGCCGCGATGCGGCCGCTCATCGCTGCCGAACCGATGTTCCGTGCGCCAAGCCCGGAGATTGTTTCGGAGTCGGCCTTGACGGCGGACGGCTGCGCACCGAGGGAACGTGTGGCGACGAACGCGCCAAGCAGAATGAAGGATGAGCCGCGCATCAGTTGTTCTCCGGTGCGGAGGGCTTTCCGACGACCGCCGGTGTGGAGAACCGCGCATCATCGAGCTTGAGGTTGGCCTCGATCTTGTCGAAGTGCACCGTGGACTTTCCCTGCCCCTTCGACCCGCTCTCGATGGAGAACGGCATGAACCACCCGTTCACCTGCTTGTAGTCGCCGAGCGACGTCTCGAGCTCCTGTTCCGCGCCGCGGATGATGCGCTTCTCCTCCATGCGGATGGGGACATAGGAGTCGGTGTCCATGTAGTAGTGGCGCACGTCGCCGTTCGGGAGCGTGATGCGCAGCTTGTAGACCTCCGTGCCTTCGATCTGATCCATGCCGACCAGTTCCGCCTTGTTGCCCTTCTCTTTGTAGTTGATGAGCGGCTCGTCGAAATCCGCGTCGAGCAGGATGCCGTGCATCTCCTCCTCGCTCATGGCTTCCGCATCCTTCTTTCCCCCAAAGGGATCGATCTTCCATCCCAGCTTGCCGTCATACGCATTGATGGCGGTCATGCCCTGAAGGGAGAATTCCTCGCGCACCAGGTTGGGACGTTTGTTCTCCTGAACGATCGTTGCCTCGAAGCCGCCGCCGCCCATGAACTTTCCGGTTCGGCGCAGGGACCGAACGGCCTGGATCGTTTCCATGCCGCCGACTCTGGCGATGTATTTGGCGATGACGTCGTCGGCCGTTTGGGCCGAGAGGGGAGTGGCGAAGAGCGAGAGTGCGGCGAGCGTGCAGAGGAGTGGGCGCATGTGTCGTGAGGCGGTGATCGGAGGGATCGAACGTCGGGTTCGATATATTCGTCCGCACGGCGCGGCACCAGACGACAAGCCGAAAACGACTCACGGCGCCCCTGGGACGCCGTGAGTCGCAAAGAGAGCTTTCGTTCAGTGGAGGCGCGGGGAATCGAACCCCGGTCCGAAGCTAGATCGACCACAGGCACTACGTGCGTATCCCACCGATTGATGTCTCCTACGGCTGGCCAGTGGGCAGCCCACCGCAGGATAAGCCCTCTTTATTTCGCCCCGACGCCGAAGGCGTACGGCAGGGCTAGCCCAGATTTGCGTTACCCACAAAGCCGCCCCGGGCGGGCTTCCTCATGGGCACTTGCAGGCCTAACTAAAAGTTAAGCGGCAAGGGCGAAGTTGTTGTTCGCAGTTGGTGTTTTCCCGAGTGTTTAACGAGGTGCCCGAGGACCTCGGCACGCGCCCACAGCTTCACCAGTCCCGTCGAAGCCAGTCGCCCCCTACTTCTCCAAATCTACACGGACGACCACGCCGAGTCAATCGACGGAAGGACTCCAACTCGCGCTGCGTACACCGGGTCAACTCGCTGCCCCCACGCAAGTTGTCGACGTGCCCTTCATGCGGCTTCTCCCGTCGAGGACGAGCGCGCGTACGCAGTGTGAAACGAAAGAGCATCGACGCGTGCACGAGCAGTTTCGCGCAAGAGAATGGCGCGATCACATCATGAGAATTTGCTCAGGGGGACGTGGCGTTCGTAGAATGTTTTTCCGCTGGTGGACTCGCGGTGCCGACGACTGCGTCGTGCCTGAGTGTCCTCAACCGGAGTTGGGTCCCGACGTCGAGGTCCACCGGCCGGCGGCCGATTTCGGCCGTCATGTGGAGGTTTCTCACGTGCACGTGGATCCGCGCAGGTCAAACGATTCGCGAGCGGGTTCGTCGATGACGCCAGACAGCGCACGGGCCGCCGCATCGGCCGATGCAGCGGTGCACGCGACGGACGAGAGCACGGCCGCCGAATGTGCGCGACTGAACCTCATTGGCGAGTCACCTGCGTTCCGCCACTGCATCCGTCTCATCTATCAGATGGCGGCGTGGGACGCGACGGTCCTCATCCAAGGCGAGACCGGCACGGGCAAGGAGTTGGCGGCTCGCGCAATCCACTATCTGGGCCGGCGTCGCAGCGCTCCCTTCATCCCCGTGAACTGCGGCGCGCTTCCCGAGACGCTAGTGGAGTCCGAGTTGTTCGGTCATGTGCGCGGCGCGTTCACGGACGCGCGCGAGACGCGGTCGGGTGTCATCGCTCAGGCGGAGGGGGGCACCCTGTTTCTGGATGAGGTGGAGGCGATGGGGCCGCGTGCGCAGGTCGCGCTGCTTCGATTTCTTCAGGACAGCGAATACCGCCCCGTCGGCGGCACTGTCGTTCGTGGCGCGAACGGGCGCGTCGTCGCCTCGTCGAACGTTCCCCTCGCCGAGCTGGTGGCTCGAAAAGCGTTCCGCTCCGATCTGCTGTTCCGACTCGACGTGCTTCCACTTGCACTGCCCCCGCTTCGCGAACGGGAAGCCGACGTCGTCATTCTCGCGCTCGCGTTTCTGCGCCGCTTCAGCCGACAATACCGGCAGCGGCCCAAAACGCTCGATACCGCGTCGTTGGCATGGCTCCAGCGCCACACATGGCCGGGCAACGTGCGCGAGCTGGAGAATCTCATGCATCGCCATCGAACAGGAGGAACTGGCGATGCATGAG
>JANMAY010000205.1:0-2075 GCA_031360095.1 Gemmatimonadaceae bacterium | reverse complement strand
ATCAGGCTGCAGACGGTGCATCGCGTCGCCCGAACGCGGCGCGATGCGGTGCGCATGTCGATCGATGCCGGGGTGGACATGAGCATGGTCCCGCTCTCCACGTCGTTCATCGACGACCTGCTCTCGCTCGTCCATTCGGGTGACGTGAAAGAGTCGCGCGTCGACGAATCGGTGCGGCGCATTCTCAAGCTCAAGATCGATCTCGGCATGATGGAGAATGCGGGTCCCGATTCACTTCGTCTGGCGCACTCTAACGCGCCATCGTTTCGTGCAGTGAGCCGGCGCGCGGCCGAGGAGTCGATCACGCTGCTCAAGAACGAGAAGGGCGTACTTCCGCTCCCGCGCGGCGTGCGCGTGCTGGTCACCGGACCGGGTGCGACGTCGCTGCCCGCGCAACATGGCGGATGGACGTACACCTGGCAGGGTGCGGATACCGCGATCTTTCCCAGGAACATTCCGACATTCCTCGCGGCGATGCGCGCTCAATTTGGCGCGGAGCAGGTGCGCTACTCGCCGGGCGCAACGTTGTCGGCGGAGGCCGATATCGACGCTGCGGTCGCCGCTGCGCGCGGCGTCGACGTCGTCATCGTCGCGCTTGCGGAGCCGCCGTCGGCAGAGAAACCTGGCGACCTCGATGACTTCGGCCTGCCCGCCGCACAGCTGCGTCTCGCGCGAGCGATGGAGGCGACTGGAGTTCCTGTGGTGCTCACGCTGTTCGAGGGCCGCCCGCGCACCATTCACAACGTCGTCGCCGGCGCACGCGCCATCGTGCAGGCCTACCAGCCCGGACCGCTCGGCGGCGTGGCACTCGCCAGCGTGCTCGCGGGCGAAGTCAATCCGAGTGGGAAGCTGCCGTACTCCTATCCGCGCAATGCGGCGGCGATCGTGTACTACGACCGCTCGGCGAGTGGTGATGTGGCCGGCTTCAATCCCGAGGGCGGGTATAACGCCGAGTGGCCGTTCGGACATGGGCTGTCGTACACGACGTTCGCGTACGACAGCGTGCGGATGGCGAAGCACACGGTGGGAGTGCGCGACACGCTGGTGGTTTCCGTTGCGGTGACGAACACGGGCTCGCGAGCAGGGATGGAGGTCGTGCAGGTGTATTCGCGCCAGCTCTACGCGTCGATCACACCGTCCACTCGGCGACTTCGCGACTTCGAGAAGATCCTGCTGGCAGCGGGCGAGCGTCGCGTGGTGTCGTTCCGCATTCCGGTGGAGCGACTCGCGTTTGTTGGCCGCGACAATCGAATGGGTGTCGAGCCGGGAGACTTCGAGGTGCACATCGGCGGCCGAGTGGCGAAGTTCGTCGTCGAGTAGCGCTGGGTCAGAGCTGTTTGTAGAAGAAGACCGTGTCGCACCAGGTTCGGTCCGGGTTCAGCGCGAAGTGCGGTACTTCGCCCACGCGAATCCAGCCGAGCGACGCATAGAGCTGCTCGGCGGCAGTGCCTTTGCATGTATCGAGCAGCAGCAGTGTAAAGCCCTGCTGGAGCGCATGTGTCTCGAGCGCCAGCATGAGCGCGCGGGCGATGCCCCGTCCGCGCGCGCGGCGATGTACGATGAGCTTGGCGACGTCGGCGCGATGCGGTTGATTTGGCGCCCACGAGGGCAGCAGTTGCACCGTGCCGGCAATGCCGTGCTCGTCTCGCGCGACGAGGAGAACGGTCCGGGGCGCGATTGCATCGAGCTTCTCTCGCCACCACGTAGCTGCTTCGTCGAGCGTCACACCAGCCATGAAGCTGACGCTGGCACCGCTGTCGATCGCGTCGACGAGCAGGGCGGCGAGCTCCTGTACCGCTGGATTGGTCGCAGCTTCCACACGCTCGATCTGCATGGAATCAGAATCTGGATGCTCGAAAGCCGGTTCGTCAATCGAGCCGACCGCCGCTCGCCCTGGACAGAACCGCAGCAACGCCGGATGATTCAGCATCCTTCATCGGCGGTCCGGCATGCAATCGCGTCGCACATTTGTTGGCTCATTGCTTGGCGCTGGCATCAGCGCGCCCGTCATGCGTGGCGATGCCTTTCGGCAGCTGATTCGCGCTGGTGAGGTCGCGGGCGCAAAGCCAGCCGCC
>JANMAY010000159.1:0-8550 GCA_031360095.1 Gemmatimonadaceae bacterium | reverse complement strand
CGATCATACAGCGCGCGCTGGAGAGTTGACGACGCGGCATGCGTGGCCGAACGTTTGACATGCCTTCTCCGTCACGTTCTCTCGATGACGTCGAAACTCCAGCCGCGGTCGTTGACCTCGACCGCATGGAGCGCAACCTTGCGCGCGCGGCAAACTATGCGGCGCAGCACGGCCTTGCGTTGCGTCCTCACGTCAAGACGCACAAGTCACCGCTCGTCGGCGCGCGACAACTTGCATTGGGCGCGCATGGGTTGACCTGCGCCACTCCGCATGAAGCCGAAGTGATGGCGACCGTGTGCGACGACGTGCTCGTCGCGTATCCGCCCGTGGGTGCGCTCCGCGCGAAGCGGCTCGTGGCACTTCCCGAGAGAGTGCGTCTCACCGTGGCGCTCGATTCGGAGGAGTCGGTGGCCGAGATTGCCCGCGCCGCGGACGAGACCGGACGACGCGTGTTCGTCTACGTCGAGCTGGACCTGGGCATGCATCGCGTCGGCGTACCCGTCGTGGAGAAAGCGGTGGCGCTGGCACAATCGATCGGCCGGCACCGTTCGCTCGAATTCTCCGGCGTCGCGTTCTATCCGGGGCACGTTCGCGAGCCGGTGCACGATCAGAACGCGAAGTTGGAGGCGATGCGCAACGCGCTGCGTGACGCGTTGCGCCGTCTCGCGGAGGCCGGCGTGGCCCCGCGCGTCGTGAGCGGTGGATCGACCCCGACGCTGTGGCGCACCCACGAGATCCCCGAGATCACCGAGTTTCGTCCGGGCACGTACGTCTACAATGATCGCACGACCGCCGAGCTTGGCGCGTGCGCCGCGGACGATTGCGCGCTCACCGTGCTCGCGACCGTCGTGTCCACCGCTGTCCCGGGTCAGGCGGTGATCGACGCCGGCGGCAAGGCACTCGGACGCGAACCGGTGCGCGGTGTCGACGGGGAGGGGTTTGGCCAGGTGCTCGAGCATCCCGAGGTGCTGGTGTCGCGGATGTCGGAAGAGCACGGCATGCTCGACCTTTCGAGATCTTCGTGGCGGCCCGTGGTGGGAGAGCGGGTTCGCGTCGTTCCGAATCACGTCTGTATCGTCGTGCACCTCAATGACGTCATTTACGGTATCCGAGCGGGCCTCGTCGAGATGGCGTGGCCGGTCACCGCTCGGGGCAGAGGAGAGCGCGTCGAAATGACCGATATCCAATCGCATTGATTATTGCCGAGCCCGTGTGATACTCGTCACTTGCCCGGGCGGCCGAATGTCTAGATTAAAGATGTCCCACGCCAAGCGTCCTACTCGCATCATTCCGGACGCTCCGGACGGCCATATCCTGGAGATCGTGCATGCGCATTGCCGACGTGTCACCGCAGCCCGAGTCGCAGTCCCTGGATTGCTCCGCTGTCCTCGTCGCGGCCGACGAGATCGAGTCGGAGCAGTGCGCGACTCCTGACAAACCGACCTCGCGGCGTGCGCTCTTCGCCGCGGGGGTCGCCGCACTTGCCGTCGCGGCAGCACCGCGCCGCGCCCGCGCGCAAGGCATTGGGATTCCGCGGCCCAGAAAGCATGATCGCATCTCGATCGTTCCGGATGAGACACCCGTTGCGCCGCAGGAATGGGCGAGCGATACCACGCGCCTGCTGCGGCGGATCACGTACGGAGTTACCGACTCCGACGTCGCCGCTGCGAAGCTCTATGGGTTCCGTGGGTATCTCGAGCGGCAGCTCGACTACAAGAGGCTCGACGACTCCGCGACCGATGCGTTCATTGTGGCGAAATATCCGCTGCTCTCGCAAACGAGCGCGCAGCTCGCGGTCGCCGACGCGAATACGGTGCGCGCGCAACTGCAGCAGGCCACGCTCTATCGCGCCGCGTTCTCCACCCGCCAGCTCTACGAGCGCATGGTGGAGTTCTGGAGCGACCACTTCAACATTGCGATCACGAAGGTCAACTACCTCAAGGCGATCGACGATCGCGACGTGATTCGACAGTACGCGCTCAGCACTTTCCGCGAACTGTTGTACGCCAGTGCCAAGAGCGGCGCGATGATGGTCTATCTCGATCAGAACCAAAGCAGAAACACCGCACCAAATCAGAATTACGCCCGCGAGATCATGGAGCTGCACACGCTTGGCGTGGACGGCGGATATACGCAGACGGACGTCGCTGAGCTGTCGAGGGTGCTCACCGGATGGACCGTCGCCGGCCGCGGAGATTTTGCCTTCAATCCCGCGATCCACGACTGGGGTGCCAAGACGGTGCTCGGTGTGAAAATCCCTGCTGGCTCGCCGTCCCTCGGTGCGGCTGGGATCAAGGAGGGCGAGCAGATGCTCGACCTGCTGCTCGCGCATCCGAACACGGCCACGTTCATCAGCACGAAGATGCTGCAGTGGTTCCTGACCTACGACCCGACGCCTGCGCAGGTGGCGGCGGTCGCAGCGGTGTACACGAGGACCAAAGGCGACATCAAGTCGATGATCCGCGCCGTCCTGAATACCAAGTGGCTGGTGGACGCGCCGATGAAGCTCAAGCGGCCGTTCCACCTCATCGCCTCATCGCTGCGCGGTACCGCGCCGACGGTCACCGGGGTGGTGGGCATGAACAACCAGCTCAATCTGGTGGGCCAGCAGCTGTTTACCTGGGATACGCCCGACGGTTATCCGGATGTCGTCGAGTACTGGTCCGGAGGAGTCATGTCGCGCTGGAACGTTGCGTCGTACATCAGCAACCTCGCGGCAGGCGAAGTCATCGTCGACACGGCGCCATTCATGCGCGGCGGGTCGGCGGACACGACCGTCGCTGCCTTCGACGCGAAGTTCTTCGCGGGCGAGTTGGATACCAAGCTGCGCACCACGCTCACGGCGTACCTGAAAACGGCACCGTACACCGCGGCGCGTGTGCGCGAGACGATGGCGCTCGCAATGAGCGCGAATTCCTTCCAGTGGTATTGAGGCCCGCGATGACGATCGAACGAGACGAAGACGACTGCGGCTGTAGCGAATATCGCGAACTGTCGCGCCGCCAGTTCATCGGCACCGCCGCCGGCGGCTCGGCGGCTGCGGTGGCGGCGTCGTATTTCCCCGCGTGGCTCCCCAAGGTCGTGCTCGCGGAGACGTATGCCTCCACGCGCGACGTCATGCTGTCCGTGTTCATGCGCGGTGGCGCCGACGGACTCTCGCTGTGCGTGCCGTTTGGTGATCCTGCCTACTACACAGGGCGCACGACCATCGCGGTGCCGGCGCCAGACGCCACGGCACCGACCAAGGGAATTGCGCTCGACAACTTTTTCGCTTTCCCGCAGGCGATGGCGGGGCTCATGCCCGCCTACACCGCGAAGGACCTGCTGATCGTGCATGCCACGGGTCAGTTCAACAACTCGCGGTCGCACTTCGATGCGCAGCGCTACATGGAAGTCGGGAAGCCCAACGATCCGGCGCTCGTGACCGGATGGTTGGGGCGCCACCTCGCGAGCGCGCCGCCGATCCGCACGACGGCGCCGCTCCGCGCGCTCGGTCTGTCGTCCGGTCTTCCGAAGTCGCTCGTCGGCGGGCCAAAGACACTGCCCATCGCGAATCCGGCGACGTTCGCTATCGCCGGTACGGCCGCTTCGGCAAGTGCACGACTCGCCTTCCTCCAGGCGGACTACGCGGCCGCACCGCAGCCCATTGCCGCGTCGGCACTCGACGCGACGAATACGGTGGCGTTGCTGCAGACCATCGGCTTCGCCGCATATCGTCCGGCAAATGGAGCCGTGTATCCCAACACCAACTTCGGCAACTCACTCAAGTCCGTTGCGGCACTGATCAAGGCCGATATCGGGATCGAAGCCGCGCAGGTCGACATCGGCGGGTGGGATACGCATTCGCAGCAGGATCCGCTCGCCGGATCGATGTATCGGACGATGCAGGATTTCTCGAATTCGCTGGCGGCGTTCTATGCCGATGTCATCACGACCGCGACGACGAACACGGTGACCGCCGTTGCGATCTCCGAGTTCGGACGCAATGCCCGTGAGAACGGCAGCATGGGCACGGACCACGGTCGCGGTACTGTCATGTTCGCCATGGGAAAGAACATCACCGGCGGTCGCGTCATGACGAATGGCTGGCCGGGGCTGGACCGCACCGTGCTCGAGAACGGGCAGGATCTCAAGGTCACAATGGACTATCGCGATGTCCTTGCGGAGATCGTGCAGAATCGGTTGGGCAATACCGACCTTGCCTACGTCTTTCCGTCGTGGAATGCGACCATGCGCGGAGTGACGCGCTAGCTCGTCGCAGCACGCTTGATAGAAACGCGGGCGACTCCAAGGAGTCGCCCGTGTTGCATGTGCGCCACGTAGAAACTCGATGCAGTGGTTACTGCACCAGGACGTCGCCCACCATTTCGGGGTGCGTCGGACAGATGTAGTGAAAGGCGCCGGCGAGTGAGAACGTCACCGGCACGTTCTTCCGCACGCTCACGGGAATGTTGCCTGGCGCACCGGGCTTCGTATCGAAGCGCACGTCGTGACCGATCCCGTCAAATCCAAGGGAGAAGATGACGGTCGACCCGGCTTTGACGATGAGGTAGTTGGGCGAGAACGCGATGCCTGGGGTAAAGATCGTATCTTTGGTGGCCACGGTCGGCGGTAATACCGCGAGTGCGAGAGTGCCACGAATGCCAGACGCCTCTGCCGTGATGGTCGCTGCGCCCGGTGTCACCGCCGTCACCTTTCCCGTTTGGTCGACCGTCGCGACAGCCGTGGCGCTCGAACTCCAGGAGAACGCCGTGTTGACCACCGCGCCCGTCGCGCTGGTTGCTGTACCGGTCAGCTGGAGCGTGCTGCCAGGCAGCAGTGCCGGCGGGGCTGTCACAACGGAGACGGTCACGCGGGCGATCGTGGGGCTGATGGGTGTGGTGCCCCCGTCCGAGCCGCAGCTCGCAGATGCACCCAGCAGCGCAAACAGAATTGCCGAACTTCGCAAGTGCATACGTGTGGTATGGTGAAGGAGAGGTGCGACGCTCGAACGAAGGCCGCGGTGACAGCGGCCCCTCATGTTCGACGCGCGTGACATGAAAATGTTACGCGCCTATCCATCCTCGCCGTTGTGTCGCGACGAAGCGCTCACGGCGATGGGCAGTGTAGCGCCCGCCCCCCTTGGAGATGGCTGCGTGCGCGGGCATCTTTCAAGGCGGCCGGGCACCCGCGCGGCCGATGCCCATCGATCGAGCTGTTCATGCCCAACGCTACCCGTCCCACAAACACAGTTCCGGCGCAGGATCCCTTGACGGTGGTACGCGCCCGAGCCGATGCCCTGTATCGCGCGGCCGTCGAATGTTGCCGCCAGCATGATCGCTCCGCGAAGCTCTCGGAAACCGACGAGCCGGAGCTCGAGCACAAGCACCTCGACGCGCTCTGCAAGATGTGCGATGGCTCGCTCGTCGAGCTTTCCAAAGCGTATGTCGACGCCGCTGGAACCGCTCACCCCGATCAGGATGAGCCGTGGTGGCACAAAGCGAACGCGCTGTGGCATGCCAGCAATGAGTATTCTCGCCGGCATTCGGGGTGCGACGAGCTTGCAACGCGTCTGTCGACAAAGCACAGCCCGGACAAGCTGTCCTCGATGCAGATGGAATACGAACTCGAAGCCTCCGCCCTCCTCGCCCTCCGCCACGCGGCTGCCGCGTACCTCAAGACGAGACCCGGACTCACCTGATGGCCACAACGAAGAAGCAGCACCGCACGAAGACCAAAACGTCGCAGTCCTCCCACCGTTCTTCCCCCTCCACCCGCAGGACAACCCGGACCCCCGCAAAATCGATCCCGAAGCGCGGCATCGACGCGCGCTATCCGTGGAAGGAGGAGCCCAATCCGTACATCGAGCTCCGGACGTCCAAGATTCAGGGCACGGGCGCTTTCGCGGCACGAGCGATTCGCAAAGGCACGCGCATCATCGAATACGTTGGCCAGCGCATTTCATGGCGCACTGCCGACAAGCGCTACGACGACGAAAAGATGGGGCGGCATCATACCTTCCTCTTCACCGTCGACGAGAAGACCTGCATCGATGGAGCGGTGCAGGGGAACGTGTCGCGATTCATCAACCACTCGTGTGACGGAAACTGCGAAGCGATCAATGATCGCAAACGCATCTTCATCGACGCACTCCGCAACATCCGCAAGGGAGAAGAGCTCGCGTACGACTACCAGTACGAGCGCACGGATGACCACACCAAAGAAGATGAGCGCTTCTACAAGTGCCGATGTGGAACAGCGAAGTGCCGGGGATCCATTCTCGCACCGAAAGAAACCGACGACTGACCGCGCCGCATCCGCGTCCCTTCGCGTTCTGCTCACGAACCTGATCGACTACGCCGGCCTGTTTCCACCGGCCGAGCTGTCAATGCGTGACGCCGTCGCGGACTACGATCGGCATCGGCAGTCTCAGGACGCCTGGGCGCTCGGTCGATTCGTCGTCCCGGTTTCGCGTCTTTCGGAGTTCGCGGAGACAGCGGGCGACCTCCGCGCGCCCGACCATCCAGCATGGCGCCTCAGTGCACTGATTGGCGACGATGCTCGGCATGATGCTGCGCTCATTGCGCAATTCAACGCGACGAATACTGCACGCTTCGTCATCGATGCCGCCGAGGTGCGCGTCGCATCGCTCGATGCCGTCTCCAGCGCGGTCACTGCGCTCACACGATCGGTCACACTCTTCGTGGAAGTTCCGCTGAACGCGCAGCTCGACCAATACCTGAACGCACTCTCGAGCGCTCAGGCGCGCGCGAAGATACGCACTGGCGGGGTCACGCCTGACGTCGTTCCATCGTCGGACGATGTCGCGCGATTTCTCGTCGCGTGCGCCGCGAACGCGCTGCCCTTCAAGGCGACGGCCGGCCTGCATCATCCGATGCGCTCCGAGTATCCTCTTACCTACCGGCCCGACGCGATACGCGCGACGATGTTCGGCTTTCTGAATGTCTTTCTCGCGGCGGGATTGGCGCACGCTGGCGCAGACCGCAGGGAGGTGTCGTCGCTACTGGACGAGCGGGAGCCAGCATCACTACACTTCACCGGCTCCGGTGTCTCCTGGAACCGGCGCGAACTGTCAATCGATCAGCTGACATCGGCGCGCCGGACATTCGCGCTGTCCTTCGGCTCATGCTCATTTGATGAGCCGCTCGGCGATCTCCGCGCACTCGCGCTCCTGTGAGCGCCGTTGTGGACGCATCGCATCGCCCGGAGCTCACCAGTTGGGTGCCGTCCGCCCAATCGCCAAATACGGATTTTCCCGTTCAGAATCTTCCACTCGGATTGTTCCGGGCGGCGAGCCGAGCCGAGCGACCAGGTATTGCAATTGGCGATCAGATATTGGATCTCGTCGCGGCAGCGGAGCAGGGACTTCTCGGTGATGACCTCGCCGCCCTCGTACACGAGTGCGTGGTCGCGGGTTCGCTCAACGCGCTATTGAGCGAAGGACGGCCCGCGCTGAGCGCCCTCCGCGCGCAGGCCGCCGCGCTGTTGAACGCCGAGACACCCCAGGGCGCCCGCGCGAGCTCGGCGCACGAGATGCTGCTCGTCCCCATGCGCGACGCCGAGCTGCTGCTGCCGGCACGGGTGGGTGATTACACGGATTTCTACGCGTCCATTCATCATGCGACGAACGTTGGCAGCATGTTTCGTCCGGACAACGCCCTGTTGCCGAACTACAAGTGGGTTCCCATCGGCTATCATGGTCGTGCATCGTCGATTGTTCCGACGGGCACAGCCGTTCGGCGCCCACATGGACAGACCCGCGACGACGCGAACCACCCTCCGAGCTTCGGCCCGACGCGGCGTCTCGACTACGAGCTCGAAGTCGGCGCCGTGATTGCCGGCGGCACGCATCTCGGACAACCGGTCGCGCTGCGGCAGGCAGAACGGTACGTCGCGGGTCTCTGCCTCGTGAACGACTGGTCGGCACGAGACATTCAAGCCTGGGAATACCAACCGCTCGGGCCCTTTCTCGCAAAGAATTTTGCGACCACCGTATCGCCGTGGCTCGTGACGCTCGATGCATTGGCTCCGTTTCGCGTTGCTGCCTCCACGCGACCCGACGGCGACCCCGCACCGCTTCCGTACCTGTTCGACGAAGGAAACGAGCGCGCCGGTGGCTTCGCGATCACGCTCGAAGTACTTCTGGCTTCGTCGCGCATGCATGAGCAGCACATGGACCCGATGCGCGTGAGCATTGGTAGCTTCAGTTCCATGTACTGGACGCTCGCTCAATTACTGACGCACCACACGAGCAACGGCTGCAACCTCGAGCCGGGTGATCTCATTGCAAGCGGAACGGTGAGTGGCGCGTCGAAGGAGTCCCGTGGATGCCTCCTCGAGCGCGCGTGGCGCGGCACCGAGCCCCTCACTCTGCCAACCGGTGAGTCACGCCGATTTTTGGAAGACGGAGATGAAGTAACACTTCGCGGGTGGTGTGAACGCGATGGCTATCGCCGGATCGGCTTCGGCGAGTGTCGCGGTGTCATCCTGCCGGCGCTGGCTGCACGCTAGGGCTGCGAGCTGCCTGCTCGGGCGTCGGATGAAAACTCG
>JANMAY010000113.1:0-1654 GCA_031360095.1 Gemmatimonadaceae bacterium | reverse complement strand
GGAGCGCTCGGCCTGCTCCTGGGCGATCGGACGAGCGCGGACCTCATTCGAACCGGTGCCGAGCGCGCGAGTGTCGAAGGGGTGTTCGACGTCAGCGATCGCCCGGAAATCGCCCAGCTGCTCGATGAGCGCGGCATCGATGCGGAGGAGTCGCTCGTGGTGCTCAAGCGCGAGATCGCCGCGGCGGGACGCGCCCGCGCCTGGGTGAACGGGACGGCGGTGAGCGCGGCGCTCCTCGCCGAGATCGGCCGGACGCTCGTGAATCTTCACGGACAGCACGAGGCGCAGACGCTGCTCGACGGCGATGCGCAGCGCCGCATTCTCGATGCGTTCGCCGGCGCGAGCGACGAATCGAACGGCGTGCGCGAAGCGTACGACACGCTGGCCACGGTGCGGCGCGACATCGCGGAGCTGCGCCGGCGGCGCGCTGATGCGGAAAAGCGGGCCGACTACCTGCGCCACGTCGCGCACGAGATCGAGCAGGCGAAACTCGTGGACGGCGAAGACACCAAGCTCGAGGACGAAGCCCGCCGCCTCGAGAATGCGGAAGAGCTTCGTGCGCTCGCCACGGGTATTGCGTCAGGGATCGAAGGCGACGAGGAGGCGCTTCTTCAGCGACTCGCCGTGATCGAGCGGCTCCTCTCCAGCATTCAACGCATCGATCCGTCGCTCACCCGCCTGCAGGAGCTGTACGACGGCGCGTACTACAATCTCGAGGCGCTCGCGAACGAGCTGACGACGTACGAGGCGTCAGTCGATCTCGACCCGTCGCGACTCGAGGACGTGCGCCGGCGTCGCGATCTGTTGTACAAGCTCACCAAGAAGTACGGCGCCACGGTGGCCGATGTCGTGGAGCAGGGCCGTCTCGCGCGCGCAGAGCTCGACCTCGTCGATTCCGCCGAGCTGGATCTGCGCGTCCTGGACGAGCGCGAGCGAACGTTGCGGGACACGCTGGAGCAGCGCGCGCGCGCATTGTCCGCCACGCGCGGTGTCGCGGCCAAACGGCTCGGCGGCGCTGTGGACGAAGTGCTGCCGGCGCTCGGCATGACGGACGGTCACTTCACCGCGGCGCTCGTTCCATTGCGCGACGTGGGACCCGATGGCGCCGAAGGGGTGGAGTTTCGCGTGTCGCTCAATATTGGACACGAAGAGCGGCCGCTCGCGCGCGTTGCCTCCGGTGGAGAGCTATCGCGCGTCATGCTCGCGCTCAAGACGATTCTCGCCCGGCTCGATCGCGTTCCCACGTTGATCTTCGACGAAGTGGATGCGGGCATCGGGGGGCGCGTGGGCCTGCAGGTTGGCGAGACCATGCGTCGCGTCGCGAGCCATCACCAGGTGTTCGCCATTACACACCTGCCGCAGATCGCCGCGCGTGCGCATCATCACATCCTCGTTCGCAAAGGCGCGCGGGGCGGCGTTACGACCGCCGACGTCGTGGTGCTCGACGGCGACGGACGAGTCGAGGAGATCGCGCGGATGCTCGGCGGCGATCCCGAGAGCGAGCTGAGTCAGGCCCACGCCCGCGAGCTGCTCGCGAGCGCTACCGACCGAGGAGACGCAGAAACAGTCGAAGCTGGATCTGATCCCGCGTCAGCTTCGCGACGCCCGCGTCGCCGCTGATCGTCTCGAGGTGGGTGAACGAGACTTCGATGGG
>JANMAY010000097.1:0-3622 GCA_031360095.1 Gemmatimonadaceae bacterium | reverse complement strand
CCCTGACGGGCACAGCGTGATGATTCTTGCCGAAGGCCGCTTGCTGAACCTTGGCTGCGCCACGGGCCACCCGAGCTTCGTGATGTCGGCGTCGTTCACCAACCAGGTGATGGCGCAGCTCGAACTGCACAACAACGCGTCAAAGCTGGAGCGGAAGGTGTACACGCTGCCCAAGCATCTCGACGAAAAGGTCGCGCGGCTCCACCTCGACAAGCTCGGCGTCAAGCTCACGAAGCTGAGCCCGGAGCAGGCGGCGTACATCGGGGTTCCGCTCGATGGACCGTACAAGCCGGATCACTACAGGTACTAGTCGGACGGTCCAACGGTCGGACAGGATGCGCAATCCTGTCCGCCCGTGAGACTGGCGGCCCTCCGGTTGCTTCCTAGCGGCCCGTTTTTCGCTTTGGAACGTCCAGCCCGCTACGGGGCCCGGTTCGACCATCTAACCAGTCCGCATGTCCGTTCTGCGCCACCGCTCGATCCTTGCGGCGAGTTTTCTTGTGCTCGCCATCGCGCCGGCGCGCGCACAATCGAGCCAGCCGGATAAGCACGATTCCATCACGGTCACGACACTCACCTTTCCCGGCGCGAAGGGGGTGTCCGTCGACGATCTGCGGCGCCTGCTCTATACACGCCGCTCGACTTGCCGCCTGCCGTTTCTCATCCCGGTCTGTAAGGTGTCGGCAAGTCAACTGTTCACCGACCGGCGGCGCACCACCCGCGCCATCCTTGGCGACGACATGACCAAGCTGCGCGTGTACTACTGGCAGCGCGGCTTTCGCGAAGCGGCAATCGACACCGTGCTCACGCCCCAGTCGCGCGGAAGCGCGGTCGCCTTTCGCATCGTGGAAGGCCCGCCCACGGTCATCAGCCCACTCACGATCACTCAGCGCACGCCGGTACTCGACGCGCAGGAGCTCGCCGACGCGCTCACCATCCACGAGGGCGAGCCGTTCAACCTCGTTGCACTCGACAGCACGCTCGCGCGCCTCAAAGCGGTGATCTGGAACAAGGGCTACGGCGACGTGCGCATCGACACTATCGCCCCGCGTCCCGATACCGAGCGTCGGGTGCCGCTGCGCATCAACATCGATCCGCGGTGGATTACACGCGTGGGCACCGTGGACTTCGAAGGGAATCACTATCTCGCCGACGGGACGCTTCGCCGCGGAGTGCTGCTGCAGCCAGGCACGCTCTACACGCGCGATGCCGTGCTCGAGAGCCAGAAGCGGCTGTTTCAATCGCCGGCAATCGCGCGGGCGCTGGTCGTCACTCCTCCCGCAGGCGACAGCATCAAGGCCATCACTGTCGACGTGACGGAGACGCAGCGGCGGCATGTGGCGCTGACGGCGGGCTTCAATACGATTGACTTCGGTCAAGTCGCGGCAGAGGTTCGCCACAACGCGCTCGGTGCCGGTCGCTGGCTCTCGCTGCATGGTGCGATTGGGAATCTGCTCGGCGATCAGCTCAGTGGCCGAGCGATCTTTCAGCGTGCGCTCCCCAATGATGTGAGCGGCGATCCGCAGGGATTTCTGCGACCCACGTACCAGGCATCGCTCACGCTCACGCAGCCATGGATCGCGGGTGCGCGCACGTCCGCGTCGGTCAGCGCCTTTGCGGGGCGGCGTGCCATTCCGAACGTCGTCATCGACGAAGACGTGGGTGTGACCGTCGGTGTGGTCCGCGAGTTGTCTCCTCGCACTCCGGTCGGTGTGCATTACCGGCTCGAGTCGACGCGGGTGCAAGGCAGTGCAGTGTACTTCTGCGCGGGCTACGGCATCTGTGACGCCGCAACACGCGATGCGCTGAGCCGGCGTCAGCGACTCGCGCCCGTTGGTGCGAGCGCCTGGGTCGATCGTGCCGACGATCTCGAGAATCCTACGCGGGGCTACACCGCGGTGATCGATGCCGAGCATGCGTCGAGCGCGACGGGTTCGACGTTCGCGCATTCGCGCATCGCGGCAGACGGATCGATGTACCGAGCGATTGGAACGCGCCGGATCGTCGGGGGGGAGGAGGTGCTGCCGAAGGTTCTTGCCGTCCATGCGCGAGCGGGCTACGTCCGCGCGATGTCGGACCGAGGTCCTCTGGGGATCAGCGGTGCAGGCGCGGGGATTCTGCATCCGCGCGCGCGCTTTTACGCCGGTGGGATGCAGTCGGTGCGGGGGTTCGCGGAGAACGAGCTCGGACCGCAGGTGTTGCAGGCGCGGCGTTCCGCGCTGCTTGCCGTGGGGTGCTCGGACGTCACTATCGAGAACGGGCAGTGCGATCCCACACCCGTGTCCAACGAGCAGCTCTTTCCCCGACCGATCGGCGGAAGCAGCGTCATCGAGGCAAGCGTCGAGCTGCGCGTTCCGTTGTTCAAGATGCTCGGCGGCGT
Organism: Gemmatimonadaceae bacterium; assembly: GCA_031360095.1. Taxonomy (GTDB): domain Bacteria; phylum Gemmatimonadota; class Gemmatimonadetes; order Gemmatimonadales; family Gemmatimonadaceae; genus AG11. Next base: position 1,242 of record JANMAY010000097.1, on the reverse strand, counting down.
TGTCTTTCTCGATGGCGCATCGGTCGGCACGAGCGGCTCCGCCTCTCTTGGGCATGCGAAAACGGCGGTGACACCGGGCGCGGGATTTCGCTACCGCTCGCCGCTCGGCGTGCTGCGGCTCGACATCGGATTGCGGCCCGTTGGCGCGGAGATGCTCCCGGTCGTCGTTGCGGTCGCGGACGCGCAGGGTCGCGATCGCATCGTGCAGCTCGCGCGCGAGAAGCGATTCTCGCCGGTCGAGCCCTCACCTGGTGCACTGCGCTCGGTCGCACGGCGGCTCGTCGTGCACTTCGCGATGGGGCAAGCATTCTGATGTCGACGAGTACGACGCCTCGATACGACGCGCACGCCGACCGCGGGCGCCGGCTGGCAAAGACGATCCTGGTCGTCGTGGTACTTCCGATCGTGATCGGCGCGGTGATCGTGGCGGTGCTGGCCACAACACCCTGGGGCAATGAGCGCGTGCGGCGAATCGTGGTGTCGCAAGCAGGGCCGCGGCTCACGGGGCAGCTCTCGATCGGCCGGCTGCGCGGCAATCTGCTGTCGGGCGCCACGCTCACCGATGTGCAGATCGTCGACAGTCTGAAGCATCCACTCTTCACCGCGCGCCGCGTCGAAGTGCGCTACGGTCTGATGGCTGCGCTGCAGCGGCGAGTCGTCATTCGTTCGCTCGTGATCGATACGGCCGTCGTTGTTCTCGACAAGCAGCCTGGCACGCGGTGGAACTTTCAGGCTCTCGTGCGGAAGGGTGCGCCCAAGGATACGAGTCGTCATGGCGTACCACCCGAAATCTCCGACATCACGATACGCCATAGTCGCATGATTTATCGGCGGCCATGGCGACCGGACTCCACACTGACGGCTGACAAGCGCGACGCGGCGATTGCCGCGGCATTTGCTGCAACCGCGCGAAAGCGCACCGAGCGTGTTGCCGGCGGATTTCAGCGTGTGCTGGACTACCACGACATCGACGCACGCATTCCCGTCGTGCGGCTCGCGAAGGCCGGACAGCCGCTCGCCGTTCAAATCGGCTCGCTGTCGATGATCGCCGAGCCGTATCGGCCTCCCGCCATCGACGTGCGCTCGCTGGTGGGTACGCTTTACGCGAGCAAGGATTCGTTGTGGTGGCGTGGGGCGCGGATGTCCCTGCCCGGCTCGCGCGTGAGCGGTGATGGCACGATCGGTTTTCATCGCGCTGGCTTTCGACTCGATCTCACGGGCGCTCCACTTGCATTGGCCGAC
>JANMAY010000060.1:0-14075 GCA_031360095.1 Gemmatimonadaceae bacterium | reverse complement strand
CGAATACATCGCGCCCACCGCGGAGATCGTGGTGTGGGCGGACCGCGACAAAATCGTGCAGGTGGTGCTCAATCTTCTCACGAATGCGGTGAAGTTCACGCCCCCGCAGGGGCGGGTCATTCTGCGCGCGTGGAGCACGCCCGAAAGCGCACGGGTGACCGTCGCCGATTCGGGCCCCGGAATTCCGCACGAGAAGCAGACCTCCATCTTCGAACCGTTCGTGCAGCTCGAGCGAAGCTTCGCCCAAGCGCGTGACGGAGTGGGCCTCGGCCTTTCGATCAGCCGCGAGCTCGCGCGCGGGATGAATGGCGACATCGTCGTAGAAAGTGAGCCCGGCCAAGGTTCGACGTTCGTCTTTTCGCTTCCGCTCCGCGGTCCCGAGCCGGACGAGCATCCGAGCACAGAGGTTCACGCGGAAGGTGCGCTGCACTGAGTTGGGCCACTTCTGCGGCGGCCCGACTAGCGAGGCATCCGACGCAGCACGACCTTAAAGACTCATGCTCACGTCGGCCGCCGATTCCGCCCCCAACTCGTCCGCCGAGCTGACGCGCCTTGACGCGCTGCTCGAAGCGGTGCCGCTTGCGCTCGCCGTGTTCGATGGGTCGCTGGCGCTTGTCGCCACGAACGCGCGGTATCGTGAGCTCACGGGCCTCGAGGCCACGCAGGCGCTTGGGCGCTCGATCTACGATGCATTCCCCAACGCGCTCGCCGATCTCACCGAGCAAGTGGACATCGCGACCGGTGGTGTTCCCGTGGTGTCCGTGCGCGTGCCGTTTCAGCATCGCGGCGGGCGCAGGCTGGTCGAAGCGACGTTCACGCCGCTCGCCGATGCTCGTGGCAGTCGGGGTGTGCTTTTCGCGGGGAGCGACGTCACCGAGCGCGAGGAACTCCGTGAGGACCTCGCGCGCAGCGTCGCGCAGCTCGAATCGATCTTCGACGTGCTTCCCGATTCCGTGCGCGTGGTGGACGCCGACGGCGGCACCGTGCGCACCAACGCGCAGGCGCAGCAGGAGCACGCGCCCGCGCGTCCGCAAACCCTGCGCGAGCTCTGGCAGCTCGACCGCCCGCGCACACTCGGCGGCACCACGTTGTTCGTGCACGAGCATCCCACCGCGCGCGCGCTGCGCGGGGAGCGCGTGCGAGGAGAAACGCTGGAGGTGCGGCGCGGACCCGCGGGCACACCCGCGGTGATCGAGGTGAACTCGAATCCGCTGTACGATCCGCATCGTCGCGTGCGCGGCGCCGTGACCGTCGAGCGCGACGTCACCGAACGCACTCGACTGCAGCAGCGCGTGCAGACGGAAGCAGAGCGGCTCGAGCGCATGGTGCAGGAGCGCACGAGCGAGCTGCTCGCGCTTCAGGAAGCGGCGTCCCGCGATCGTCGGTTAGCGGCAGTTGGCCAGCTTGCAGCGGGCGTGATGCACGACGTGAACAACGCGCTCAATCCCATCATGGCCGCCGCGTATCTCCTGGAGATGAATGCGGAGAATCCGACCGCCGTCCGCGACTATGCGATCCGCATTGCGCGCGCGGCGGAGACGGGTGCGGCCACTGCCGCTCGGGTCGGCCGATTCATTCGTCAGGAGCCGCTCCTCGGCTCACGCGAACAGCCGGTGGATCTCTCGGTGATGGTCGAGGAAGTAGTCGCGATGACACGCCCACTGTGGCAGGAGCGCGCGAAGGGCGGGATCATCAAGCTCGAACAGTCTTTGGCATCCAGTGCAATAGTCCGCGGCATCGCGGGCGAGCTGCGCGAGGCATTGCTCAACCTCGTGCAAAACGCGCTCGACGCGATGGCCGGGGGCGGCACACTGCGCATTCGCACGACCGCCGAAGGGGCAGAGGTGAGCGTGGCCGTCACCGACACGGGAATCGGCATGTCGGAGGAAGTGCGCGAGCGTGCATTCGAGCCCTTCTTCACCACCAAGGGCGTGAACGGCACGGGACTCGGCCTCGCTGAGGTGTATGGCATTGCGCGCCGGCATCGTGGGCGGGCCGAGATCGAATCGACCCCCGGTGAGGGCACGACCGTTCGATTGGTGTTCCCTGCCGGAGGTCGCGAAACGCCGGCGTCGGTGGAGCCTGTGCAACGTCCCCGGCGGGCACGGAGCATTCTCCTGGTGGAGGACCACGCCGACAGTCGTGAGTTCATGCAGGCGCTGTTGGAGAGTGATGGTCACATGGTTCACGCGGTGCGTACCGTGGGAGAGGCGCATCAGCGGCTGGAATCGACCGAGTTTTCGGTGGACGTGCTCGTGACCGACATCGGGCTTCCCGATGGGAGCGGCTGGGATCTCGTCGCCTATGCGAGGGAGCGGCGTCCGGAGCTGCGAATTGGCGTGGTGACCGGCTGGGAGCCGCGCAATGAACAGGATCCGGCGTGCGATTTCACGCTGCGGAAGCCTGTTGGGGCGGCGGATTTGCTCGCACAGATTGCGGGAGACGCGTGAACCCGGCATTGTTCGGTAGTCCTGCGCCGCTCAGCGGGATTCGCTGACAATTCTGTTGCTCATCACGCACATTCTCCGCACCAATGCCTGAGTCTGGCGCAATTCGAGTTCTGATCGCCGAGGATGACGACGACGCGCGCGCGTTGCTCGTCGAGTTGCTCAATACGATGGGCCATGTCGTGGTCGCCGAGGTGAATGGCGGTCGCGTGGCGATCGAGCGGGCGAAGGATGTGGTGCCCGATGTGGTGCTGCTGGACGTTCACATGCCGGACGGGTCGGGGATCGAGGCGGCGGAGCAAATCGCGGCGTCGGTGCCGGGCGTGGCGGTGGTATTGTTCAGCGGTGATGAGTCTTTGGTTCTCTCCGAGCGGGAGGTGGCTGCTACGTCGGCGATTGCGTTTTTGCCGAAGCCCACGCCGCCGCGGGTTTTGGACTCGACCTTACGCTTGGCCGTTTCGCGCGCACGTGAGTTTGCCGTGGCGAAGAAGGATGCGCAGGCGGCGCGTGGTGCTCTGGAGAATCGCAAGACCATCGAGCGCGCGAAGGGGATTTTGATGCGCCGCACGGGCTCATCGGAGCAGGAGGCGTATCGGATTCTTCAGCGGACGAGCCAGGACAGGTCGGTGCCGATGGTGGAGATTGCGAAGGCTGTACTCGCGTCGGAGCCGGGGCTGCAGGAGAACAAGGAGGGGTAGTTCGCGTGCGCTTGCGACGTCGATGGAGCGTGTCGAGCGCCATGACTACAGAGCGTTCGCCGTTCACCTGAAATCTGTGACTCGATACCGCAACGCCTTGCCGCAGCTTGGCGACAGCCTGTTCCTCACTGATGGTGGTCTCGAAACCACCCTCATCTTCCACGAGGGGCTGGAGCTTCCCGACTTCGGCGCTTTCGTGTTGCTGAAAGACGCAGAGGGGCAAGCCGCCCTTCGCAAATACTTTCGCACATACGCTGACATTGCGACGCGGTTCGGCACGGGCCTGATCCTCGAAAGCGCGACCTGGCGGGCAAGCGCTGACTGGGGCACGAAGCTCGGCTACAGCCGGATGGAGTTGGCCGACGCGAACCGCAAAGCCATTCAACTGCTCGAGGAGATTCGAAAAGAGCATGAGAGCGCTCACGCCAAGGTCGTCGTCAGCGGATGCGTTGGTCCGCGAGGAGACGGCTACGTCCCAGCGCAGACGATGTCAGAGGGGGAAGCCGAGGCATACCACAGCGCTCAGATAGCGACGTTCGGCGAGACCTCAGCTGACATGGTGTGCGCCGTGACGATGAACTACGTGGAAGAGGCGGTGGGCGTCACGCGGGCGGCACAGCGCGCCGGCATGCCGGTGGCGATTTCATTTACGGTCGAGACGGATGGCAACCTTCCCACCGGTGAGACCCTCCGAGGGGCAATCGAGAAGGTCGACGCGGCGACGTCGCGATATCCATCCTACTACATGATCAACTGTGCCCATCCCACGCACTTTGCGCATGTGTTGACCGAGGGCGCGCCATTCGTTCAGCGCATTCAGGGACTTCGCGCCAATGCGTCGCGCATGAGCCACGCTGAACTGAACGAAGCCCCTCAACTCGATGCGGGCAATCCGGTCGAGCTTGGGGTACAGTACGCGCAGCTCAAGAAGCAGTTCGCGCAGTTGAATGTGTTGGGCGGTTGCTGCGGCACCGATCATCGGCACGTCGAGCAGATCGCAACGGCCTGCGCGCCGCTCTTTCCGACTGGCGGATAGCCACAGGACGCGTATACTCGGGAGTCAACGATCGTCATGCTTTGATCTGCGGAGGTTGAAAATGCCAGCGCCGTCATGGACCGTGAGCGGACAGTACTACGAAACGTGCAGCTGCGACTTCGTCTGTCCGTGCATCCTGCAGCAAATGGCGGTGGAGCCCACAAAGGGCTCGTGCACGTTTGCCATGGCGTTTCAGATCGAGCGGGGCACCTTTGGCCCGACATCCCTCGAGCAGCTCGGATTCATCGTGCTGGGTCTGACACCCGAAGCAATGGGGAAGGGCAATTGGTCCGTCGGGCTCATCATCGACGACCGCGCCACTACCGAACAGCGTGACGCTATCACCGCAATCGCGAGCGGAGCGGCCGGTGGACCCATGGCGGGATTGGCTGGTCTCATCGGAAAATTCCTCGGGGTGGAATCGGCACCGATCAAGTTCGATCGTTCGGGCGCGAAATGGTCGGTCACCGCCGCGAGCCTCGTCGACATGGGCGCGCAGGCGGCGATGGGACTCAACCCCAACGCGACCGGGCCGCTTCAGCTGTCGAACACCGGCCATCCAGCGTCTGATCACCTCCTACTCGCCCACGCGATGAAGAGCCATGTCGACGCGCTCGGGATGAAATGGAGCGACACGAGCGGAAAGAACAACGGCCAATACGCGCCCTTCAGCTGGCGCAGTGCGTAGCCAGTCCTCGGTCGCGGGCTTCGTGTCCCGCGACCGCAGCATCATCGCGAGCTGCATTCTGCTCATCACCGCTCTTGCGTGGGCGTATCTGATCCAGCTCGATCGCCAGATGGCGTCCTCCGCAGCGTCGGCGACGCTGATGGCGAACATGGGAATGACGACCGACGCACCGTGGGGCGCGCGTGATGTCATTTTCACGTTCGCGATGTGGGCGGTGATGATGACCGGCATGATGACGCCATCGGCCGCACCCGTGCTGCTGCTCTTCACCGACATGCAGAGCAAGCGCGGCGCAGGCGGCGCGCCGACTAAAGGACTGCTGTTCGGGCTCGGCTATGTCGCGCTGTGGGTGGCATTCAGCGCTGCCGCTGCGCTCGCGCAATGGGGATTACACCAAGGCGTGTGGCTGTCCCCGAACATGGCGGTCACGAGCTCACGTCTCGCGGGGATCATTCTGATAGCCGCCGGTGCGTATCAGCTGACGCCGGCAAAAGGCGCATGTCTGAAGCAATGTCAGAGCCCTCTGGGATTTCTTCTGAGCAATTGGCGAGACGGCGCCATCGGAGCGCTCCACATGGGCATTCGGCACGGCGCATACTGCCTTGGCTGTTGCTGGGCGCTGATGTGCGTGCTGTTCGTCGTTGGCGTGATGAATCTCGCGTGGGTTGCGGCGCTGACGGCATTCGTGCTGCTCGAGAAGTTCGGTCGGACAGGGGCTTATGTTGCCCGCGCTGGAGGTGTGGTCATGCTGGGATTCGGTGTGTACGTTCTTGCGACGTGAGCGTTTCTGAGTCACGATACACCCAAGCTTCGCTGCTCCCCCGAATCAGTCTGGACCAGCACTCGCGTTGATCGCGAGTGCGACCTGACCGCAGACGCTGAATGTCACGCTCCACCGCTGACGGTGGGGATACATCCCGGAGAAGAACATGACCAGTCTATGGACGTCGCGCCGCCATTGCTGCGCACTGCTCCTCGCGTCTGCACTCGCACTCGCGCCGTCCGCCAACGCGCAGCCGAAGCAGGACATCGAGACTCGCCTCCAGGGCTTCGACAGCTACATGGGGCAGGTCATGAAAGACTGGAACGTTCCAGGGCTGGGCGTCGGCATCGTGTTGAAGGACAAACTGGTGTGGGCAAAGGGCTACGGGTATCGCGACTACGGAAAGAAGATTCCGTACACACCCACAACGACGCAGCCGATCGCGTCGAATACGAAGCTCTTCACCGCGATCGCTGCGGGCATGCTCGCCGACGAAGGCAAGATCGATCTCGACAAGCCGATCCGGCAGTACGTACCGAGCATCCAGTTCTACAACGACGACCTGAATCGCACGGTGACGTTGCACGACATGCTGTCACACCGTACCGGGATCACGCGGCACGACGGCATCTGGTACAAGTCGGAGTACACCCAGAAAGAATTATTCGATCGGCTCAAGTATCTCGAGCCGTCGCAGCCGCCGCGCTCCGTATATCTCTACAACAATCTCATGTTCTCCGGCGCGGGCTACTCGATCGAGCTGCTGAGCGGCAAACCATGGGAGGCGTTCGTACGCGAGCGCATTCTCGGGCCACTCGGCATGACGAACACGACGTTCACGATCGCCGACATGCTGAAAACGCCCGAGCCGGGAGTGCCCTACACCGAACGGCGTGACAACACGGAGCTGTATCGCATTCCGTACTACATCGATGCGGTCGGTCTCGCACCCGCCGGCGCGATCAACTCCAGCATCATGGACATGTCCAAGTGGCTCATCGCCCTGATGAACGACGGCAACGTGAATGGCAGCCAGATCATTCCCCGGAGTGTCATCCGCCAGACGCTCGCGCCCTCGATCGCCCTTCCGAATGCCGGGCTCGAGGTGCGTGGCTGGGGTGAGATCATCAACGCCACGTACGGCATGGGACGTGGCACCGCATCGTATCGCGGACATCTGTTGGCCAACCACGGTGGTGACCTGCCCGGCTTTCACTCCCAGGTCTCCACGATGCCCTACGACTCCATCGGTGTCATCGTGTTCGTCATCGGCGACCACGCCGCGCCGCTCTACAACGTCATCTCCTACAATGTCTACGAACGGCTGCTCGGCATGTCGCTCACGCCATGGTCGGAGCGGCAGAATACCATCCGGCTCAAGAACAAAGTCGCGAACACGCAGTCACGCACAAAGGCCGGTGCGGGACGTGTCGCCGGTACGCGGCCGTCGCACTCGCTGGAGACCTACATCGGCGAATTCGAAAATGCCGCATACGGCGTGATCAACGTAACCCGGGGCGACACGTCGCTGATGTTCGACTTTCACAAGATCAAGATGCCGCTCAGCCACTTCCACTACGATCGGTTCGACACGCCCGACGATGAGGAGGACGGCAAGTACTCCGTCAATTTTCTGACGAACCCACAGGGCGACATCGACAAGGTCGAGATATCGCTCGATGAAGCGGCCGTTCCGTTCACACGCCGCGTGCCGGCCGCACTCTCGAGCGCGGAAACACTCCGCGCCTATCTCGGCAGCTACGTCACGCCGAGTGGCGGGAAGTTCGACGTCGTGCTCCGCGCGGACGGGACGCTGGCTCTGCAGTATGCGAGCGGGACGTTCCAGAATCTCATCCCGTGGCAGCCGCGCCGCTTTCGCATCAAGGAGTTCGCGGACGTGACGTACGAGTTCGTGAACGAGAACGGTCGAGTGAGCAGCCTCAAGCAGACGGCTCCGTCCGGGGAGTTCGTCTTTATTCGCCAGTGAGTGAGGCGTTCTCTCTATCGTTTTAATTGGCGCAGGCATTGCAACTACAGCCACTATGTCGCCGCCGTGGGTCGTTGCACGTTGTGCCGTCGTCGCGGTCGCGCTCTGCTCGATCGCCGCGTGCGGGGGAAGCGATGCGTTGGTGGGCTCGCCAGGCGCCGCCAATCCGCCAATTGAGCAGCCGGCCGCGACAGGACTGAACAAGCTCAACCACATTGTCGTCATCTATCTCGAAAATCGCAGCTTCGATCACCTGTACGGCGAATTTCCCGGTGCGCGTGGTTTGAGTGAGGCGATCAATGCCTTCCCGCAACTCGATTCCGCGGGCCGGCCATACGCCACGCTCCCGCAGCCAAGCAATTCACCAGCACCTGCGGGGCTACCGAATGCGCCGTTCAACCTCGATCAGTACGTGAACATTGGCGCGACGACCCGCAGTCTCATCCATCAATTCTACGAGGAGCAACAGCAGATCAACGGCGGCCGGATGGACCGCTTCGTGTCGGTCAGCGACGGACTCGGCTTTGCGATGGGGTACTATCGCACGGCCAATCTTCCGCTCGCCGCGGAAGCGAAGGCATACACCCTGTGCGACGCGTTCTTTCACGCGGCATTCGGCGGATCGCTGTTGAATCACATCTGGGCAGTCGCCGCAGCGACTCCGGTATTTCAAAATGCGCCGAAAGCGCAGGTTGTCGTGCTCGACTCGCTGGGGCGGCTGGTGAAGAACGGTGCGGTGACGCCCGACGGATACCTCGTCAACACGCTGCAGAGTGTGAACACGCCGCACGCGCCAGTAAACGACCCCCGCGATCTCGCTCCCGTTCAAATCATGCCGACGATCGGCGATCGTCTGTCCGAGAAGGGGATCACCTGGAGCTGGTTCGGCGAGGGATGGAACGACGCGGTCGCAGGTCGCGCGTCACCGCAGTTTGCGTTTCACCATCAGCCATTCGTGTACTTCGCCAACTACGCGGATGGCACGGCTGCGAGAGCTGCGCACCTGAAAGACCTTGCCGACTTCGACCGGGCCGCGGTCGCCGGCACACTCCCCGCGGTGTCGTTCATCGAGCCGCTCGAAAGCCACTCGGAACATCCCGGAAACTCCATACTCGCCGGCGAAAACGAAGTACTGCGAATCATCAACGAGGTTCGCAACGGCCCGAACTGGCGTGATACCGCGATCATCATCACTTACGATGAGAACGGTGGATTCTGGGATCACGTCGCTCCGCCCGCGGGTGACCGATGGGGGCCGGGTACGCGCGTGCCCACGATGGTCATTTCGCCGCTCGCGCGCCGCGGCTACGTCGATCACACCATCTACGACACGACGTCCATTCTCGCACTCATCGAAGCGCGGTGGTCGCTCGCGCCGCTGTCCGCGCGCGACCGCGCAGCGAACAACATGACGGCGGCGTTCGACTTCTCACAGTAGCTGCACACGCCAAAAACCGTCGCCGCTCGACGTCAGGGCTGCTGCACGAGCTTCTGAATGTCCCGCCACGTAATGACGACAATGTGATTGTCCTTCAGCGCCTGCTTGAACTCGGCGCTGTTGACCACGTCGTAATCCCTCTGCCGCCACGCCGAGCCAAACGGCTCGTGGTCGATCATCACGGCCTGGAGCTCGGCGTTATCGTACCCGAGATGCACGATCAAGTACGTGAGGCCGGGCTTGAGGTCGGCAAGCGTCTTCAGGTAGAACTCCTTCCACTTGTCGCGTGGAGTTTCTCCGCCGGCACTGACCACCGCGTCGACGAGAACGTCCTTCTCCGTCAACGATGCGAGAAACGCGGCACGGGTGTCGCCGCGTGTCGCCAGAAATGGCAGACGATACTCGCGCGCGATTTTCACATAGGTGGCGAAGAGCTCTGGCGTGGAGAACAGCGCGCCCATGTGCGAGTCGACATGCGTCGGACGAATCCCAACGGCGAGCGCGCGTTCGACCTGCGCGCGCAGCTCGCGTTCCACCTCGGCTGGCTTGGCGTTCGCCGCGACACGCTGCGTCTGGCGCGGGAAGGTGCCGTCGGGATCGAGCAAGCTCGACACCCTGTCCTTCGACTCGACGCTTCCCCAGCGATAGGTCTCCCACTCGCTCGTGACGGTCAGATGCAGGCCGAGATCCGCGGTGGGATTTGCCTTCGCGAACGCGGCGACTTCGGTGAGCCACGGCGTCGGGACCATGATGCTCGCTGACGACACCGCGCCTTTTACGAGCCCGTCAAACGACGCAACGTTGACGGAGTGCGCGACGGCGAGATCGTCGGCGTGGAGGATGACCAACTTCGCGTCGGCGGGATAGCCGAGCCGCTCGGCGACATTCTTCGTCTGGCCGGCAAGCGGCGACGCGGCAAGCAGCGACGCTGCAAGCGGAAGGAGCCATTTGAGGGAAGTCATGGGAGATATACTAGCCTCAAATGGGCAGCGTGACCACACTCCCCGCGATCACCTTCCAGCCGGTGCCGAACGACTTCCAAACCCTCAGGTAACGGAAGCTGCCGTTCACGTCCTGTCCCATGTAGTTGCCGACGATCCTGATCGTAACCGCTACCACGACGTCGTCCTCGATCGTGCTCAGCCTCTCGTCGCTCGGTTCCAGGGTATCCAGTCGGATGTTGCCCGAGCGATAGTTCGCGATATCCATCGCCTTGGTGGCCGTGTCACCGGCGGGTCCGTTGAAGAGCAAGTCGTCGTGAAGCAGCTCGTCCAACCGCTCCACGTTGCTGGTCTTCATCGCTTCCCGCAGCGACGCTTCGCTGGCGAGGACCTGAGACTCGGTGTTGGCGTCCATCGGGCCATAGTGGGGGCTCACCCGCTCAGTCCGCAACCGACTGCGCTGTTCGTGTCGCCGATCGTGCTCTATGTTTTCGCGTTCGAAATATTTTGGCGACGAAGGCTGATGAGCCGCCCAACCTTTGGCAAAATGATGTCTCACATTCCCGACGGACTCTTCACGATGATATTTCGTATTGCTCGTTCGGGCGCGGTCGCCGCGGCTATCGCGTTCACGCTGTCACATGCGTCGCGCGCGCAGGCGCCGCTCCCTGGTCCTGCGACGCTGTCGGCGCATCAGCAGCTTGCGCGCGACGTGTACAAGCAGCTCGTCGAGATCAACACGGTGGACTCCGTCGGTTCGGTGACGAAAGCCGCTGAGGCCATGGCGGCGCGCTTTCGCGCCGCCGGATTTCCCGCGGAAGACGTCCAGATTCTGATACCCGACGGAAAGCCGACGAAAGGCAATCTGGTGGTGCGCTATCGCGCGCGACCTGGTGCGAGCGCACGCAAACCCATCCTCCTACTCGCGCATCTCGACGTCGTGGCAGCGATCAGGTCGGACTGGCCACGCGACCCCTTCACGCTACACGAGGAGAATGGCTATTTCCTCGGCCGCGGCGTGTCGGACGACAAGTCCATGGCGGCGGTGTTCGTGGCGAACATGCTGCGCATGAAGGCGGAGCGGTTCGTTTCGGATCGCGACATCATCATGGCGCTGACGGCCGACGAGGAAGGCGGCGAGGCGAATGGGGTGAAGTGGCTCGTCACCGCGCACAAGCCCCTCATCGACGCGGCGTATGCGCTCAACGAAGGCGGAGACGGAACACTCGTCGGCAACACGCCGCTGTTCCACACTGTGCAGGCGACGGAAAAGGTGTACCTGGACTTTACGCTCGCCGCCACCAACACGGGCGGGCATTCGAGCGTGCCACGGCCGGACAACGCGATCTATCAATTGTCACAGGCGCTGTTGAATGTGTCGCGCCATCAGTTCCCCGTCGCGCTGAATGAGATCACAAAGGGCTTCTTCACGCAGACGGCGAAGGTCGAGCCACGCGCGAATATCGCCGCGGCGATGCGCGCCATCGTCGCGAATCCTTCCGACGCGGCAGCAAATGCGACGTTGTCGACCGACGCGCGCTACTCTTCGATGCTCCGGACGTCGTGCGTGGCGACTCGACTCAGCGGCGGCCATGCGTACAATGCGCTTCCCCAGTTGGCAACGGCGAACGTCAATTGCCGGATCGTGCCAACGTCCAGCGCCGACGAAGTGCGGCAGGCGCTGGTGCGCGCCGTGAATGATACCGGCGTCACCGTGAGCTTCCTCACGACGCAGCCAAACTTCGGTCGCGCGCCCAGCCCCATCGATCCGCAACTGCTCGGCGCCATCACCGGACTCACGACGAAGATGTGGGGGAACATTCCGGTCATTCCCACGATGTCCACCGGCGCCACTGACGGCGCACACCTCCGCGCGGCGGGGATTCCAACGTACGGTGTGAAGGGCATGTTCTCGCAGTCCGGTGAGACGAACGCGCATGGGCGCGACGAGAAGCTGCGCGTGCGATCGTTCTACGAAGGGCTGGAGTTTCTGGATCAGCTGGTGCGGCAGGTGTCGTCAGCGGCGAGCCCCTGACGCTTTCGGGGGATATCCCTTGCCCTTGAACGGCAAGCGGCGTAAGACTGAGTGTCGATGCACGCGCAAGACCCGCACGATCGAAGCAGTTTCTTCACCGATCTTCACACGGAGCTCATCTTGCGCGTTTCCCAAAGTAAGACCGTCGTTACGCTGCTGGTCCTCGCGCTTACGCTGAGCTGTGGAGGCGGCGAATCCGCAGGCCCAACGACGGCTGCCATCGCGGTGATCGTCTCGACGCGCGGTTTAGCCGCTGACCTCGATCCCGACGGCTATTTCTTGAGCGTCGACGGCGGACCTCATCAGATCGTCGGCGTCAATACATCGCTGACGATTTCCGCCCTCACCACGGGCAAGCATCTCGTGCGGCTCGAAGACATTGCGGCAAACTGCGCGGTCGTCGGCGGCAACACGAAATCGGTCGATGTGGGCGGCGCCTCGGTCGCCGTCGCGTTCACCGTATTGTGCGCGCCACGCACGGGAAGCGTTCAGGTAAAGATTACGACTTCCGGCGTTCAGCCGGATCGCGATGGGTACTACGTCGCGCTTGCTCAGGTGGGGGGCCCGTTCTACAAGGGCGCTCCCTCAACGGCGAATGGTATTCTCATAGTCCCTGGGTTGGTCGTCGGCACCTATCGGATGACGGTCTACGGAATCGCGGCGAATTGCGACGCCGTCGGGCTGAACCCGCGCACCGTTGCCGTGGAGGAGACGAGTCCGGCCGCGATCACGCTCGATGTCACCTGTGAGGCGTCCACACAGATCGCGCTGGTGTATGGCAACGGCACAAACGCGGATATCTACCTTGTCAATTCGGACGGCAGCGGCCGCACGCCCCTCGTTACCTCCGTAGGGGCGGACGAAGATCCCGCCTGGTCGCCGGACGGCCGCAAAATCGTCTTCACCAGCCAGCGAGATGGCAACTCTGAGATCTACGTCATGAATGCGGACGGATCGAGCCAGGTACGGCTCACCACCGCGACAGGCGCGGACTCTCGGCCGGCGTGGTCGCCTGACGGCGCCAGGATCGCATTCTCGAGCGAGCGCGATGGCAATGCCGAGATCTACGTGATGAATACCGACGGGACTAATCCGGTGCGACTCACGAGCGACAATGCGTATGATTCCGAGCCAGCATGGTCGCCAGATGGCAGCAAATTGGCGTTCCGCAGCAGCCGCGCGGGGAGCAACGCGATCTGGGTGATGAACGCTGACGGATCGCGCCCAACCCGCCTCACCACCAATTCGTTGGGCGATCTTCAGCCAGCGTGGTCTCCCGATGGCAGCAGGATCGCCTTCGCTCGCACCGTATCGCTCAACACCCGCGACATCTTCGTCATGAACGTCGATGGATCGGGCATCACGCGCATCACTGAGGGAAATGATGACTCCACGGATCCTGCGTGGTCCCCAAACGGACGCAAGATCTCCCTCGCGTCAAGCTCATTCTATTATTCGTCAGAGGTGTACGTCGTCAGCCTGAGCGGAGTTCCGTACGCGCCGGTGTCACCAGCTCCTCCGACCTTCAACGCTGCCTGGCGGCCGTGATGGAAGGGATGCGCCGAGAAGTACTGCTCGGCGCGGCAATGCTGATCACAGGCTGCGTGAGTGAGCCCGCAGCTCCCGTGGCAGCGACTGTGCCGACGATTGGCATGCCACTGGTAGTGGCGAATCTTCACAATTCCCTGAGTGCGGTTGTCTCCGTTCGCGTAAGCAACACCGACAGCGCAGCCGTGCGGTTTCATCTCGACGACGTGCCGTTGGCGGGCGACAGTATTTCCGCTGCTGTGCGAACGGCCGGCGATTCCGTGGCTATTCCTGTGCTTGGCCTGCTACCAGCACGCCGCTATGTCCTGACCGCGGTAGCGTATGGGGCGAGCAGGAGTGTGGTCGGCGGTGCGGTCAAGCTGACAACCGGTGCGCTGCCGCCGGACCTTCCACAATACGTGGCGAGCGGATCGGATCCATCGCCCGGGTACGTGGTCTTTGCTGCCGGCGTGTACGGTGTGGTCATCGACAATACCGGCCGCGTGGTATGGTAC
>JANMAY010000528.1:0-8355 GCA_031360095.1 Gemmatimonadaceae bacterium | reverse complement strand
GAGCCATCGATACGGCGAGGACTGCGTACGAGTAGGCTGTCCCGACTATCTTGTCGCTACCTTGGTGAAGGCGCATTCGTTCGGGAACACGCGTGTCGTGATATATCCGGCCGCATCGACTTGGGTTTGGGCGATGTTTTTGCATTCGGACGCGCTGCCCGTGCCGCCGTGGAAGAGCTTCAATGGATATCGTACAGCCTCACTCGCCCGCAGTAGATTCCCCCGCAGCTGAGTCGCCGCAGGCAACTGGCGCGACGGTGGCGCGTAATTCGTATGGTGGCGGCGTCAGTCCGGCCGAACGTACCGAGGCGCCCCCGCGTCGCAGCACCCGAACCCGCCGTACCGACCGCCCCTCCGTTCCAGGCTCTGTGGGCCACACCGCGCCGCTCGTCCGACCCGATGGAACCCCTGCGCCGGTCGTTCACCTGGCGCCGGAGTTGGCGCCATATGCGCGTACTGGCGGACTCGGCGAGGCGGTCGCGAGTCTCTCGAAGTATCAGGCTGCGTCGGGTATTCCGGTCACGGTGTTCCTCCCGCTTTACGCGGCGATTCGCGCGAGCACGGAGGTGCAGCCCGTCGGCCCGCCGTTCTCGGTCACCGTCGGTCCGCGCACCGAGACGGCGCGCATGTACGAACCGGCCGCCCCGCGTGAGCCGGGCACGCCGCGTGTGGTGTTCGTCGAGAATGAGGAGTACTTCGATCGGCCGGGCCTCTACGGCGACGAGGCAGGCGACTATCCCGACAACGCTCGGCGGTATGCGCTCTTCGCCCGGGCCGTCCTCGTCTCGCTGCCGCGCGTGCTGCCGCAACCGCCGAGCATCGTGCACGCGCACGATTGGCAGACGTCGCTCGCCAGCGTGTACCTCAAGACCGAATTCATGGCGCATCCCTACTACGAAGGGATTCGCGCCGTGATCTCCGTGCACAACGCTGGCTACCAGGGGCATTTTCCCGAGGCGACCGTGGCCGACATCGGCATACCGGCGCCACTGTACAATCACCGGCAGCTCGAATGGCATGGCCGGGTGAACTTGTTGAAGGGCGGGCTCGTCTTCTCGGATCTCGCCATCACGGTGAGCCCCACGCACGCCCACGAGCTGCGTACGGAAAAGGGCGGCTTCGGGCTCGACGGGGTCTTCGTGTCGCTGCGCGATCGCCTCGTCGGGATCGTCAACGGCATCGATCAGGAAGTGTGGGATCCCGCCGCCGATCCGATCCTCCCGCGGCGGTTCTCGTCGGACAACCTGGTTGGAAAGAAGCGCTGCCGTATTGCACTGCAGCGCGCCACGGGACTCAGTCGCTGGCAGGCCCCGATTTTCGCGCTCACGGCTCGGCTCGTCGCACAGAAGGGGCTTGATCTCATCCTGGGAGACCCCGGCTACTTCGCTTTCGACGCACAGTACGTGTTCCTCGGTCATGGCGAAGAGCGATACGAGGCCGCACTCACGGAGCTCGCCGAACGCGCGCCGAGCCGCATTGCAGTGCGGCTCGATTTTACGGACGAGTTCGAGCATCTGTTGCTCGCCGGCGCGGATATGTGCCTCATGCCGTCGTTGTACGAGCCGTGCGGGCTCACGCAGATGCGCGCCCAACGCTACGGCACCATTCCCATCGCGCGGCGCGTCGGCGGGCTTGCGGACACCATCGAGGATGGCGTCACCGGATTTCTCTTCGACGACTACACGCCAGCCGACTTCATGCGCGCCGCTATGCGTGCCGTCGATCAGTATCGCGACACCGATGCGTGGGAAGAGATGATGCGCGAAGCGATGGCGCGCGATTTCGGCTGGGAGAAGAGCGCGGCGCGTTATCTCACCGTGTATCGGCGCGTGCTGGGACTTCCGGCCGTGATGCGGGTGTAACTGAAGCAGGTCACCTCCACTGAATCACCCGACAATGTCCCTGCGCCGCTTCGGGCTGTCGCTTGTCCTGTTGTCGCTCGCGATCGCGCCGTGCGCTGCGTGCGCGCAATCCTCCACGGTCGTGCCCGCCGACGATCCGCCGCCGGTGATGCGCGAGTTCCGCGCGGTCTGGGTCGCGACCGTGGAGAACATGGACTGGCCATCGAGGCCCGGCCTCAGCACCGAGCAGCAGAAGCGCGAGATGATCGCCATCCTCGACAAGCTCGTCGAGTTGCACATGAACGCGATCATTCTCCAGGTCCGTCCCGCGGCCGACGCGCTCTATCAATCGTCGATCGAGCCCTGGTCGAGCTTCCTCACCGGCGAAATGGGACGCGCGCCGTCGCCCTATTACGACCCGCTCGCGTTCGCAGTTGCCGAGGCGCACAAGCGTGGGTTGGAGCTGCACGCGTGGATCAATCCGTACCGCGCAAAGCACCCCGCAAGCCATGCGGTGTCGGGCAATCACATCAGCGTGACTCGCCCCGAGCTCGTGAGGAAGTACGGTCCGTATCTGTGGCTCGATCCGGGCGATCCCGCCGTTCGCGCACTCACCGAGCGCGTCGCGATCGACCTCGTGCGCCGCTACGACATCGATGGCGTCCACATGGACGACTACTTCTATCCGTACCCGGAAGTACAGCGTGGCCGCGAACTCGCTTTCCCCGACGACGTCACCTGGAATCGCTACGTCCGTGGCGGCGGCATGTTGTCGCGCGGCGACTGGCGCCGCGAGAATGTCAACCTCCTCGTAAGGGAGCTCGACGTTGCAATTCACGCCGAAAAACCGTGGGTCCGATTTGGACTCAGTCCGTTCGGGATATGGCGCCCGGGATACCCATCATCCGTGCGGGGGCTCGATCAGTACGCCACACTCTATGCAGATGCCCGCAAATGGTTCAATGAGGGGTGGGTCGACTACTTCACACCGCAGCTGTATTGGTCGATCGATCGTCCACAGCAGCGGTACGACGAGCTGATTCGGTGGTGGGCCGAACAGAACTTCAAGAATCGGCACCTTTGGCCCGGCAACTACACGGGAAAAGTCGGATTTACCAACTCGGCGAAATGGCGCCCGCAAGAGATCGTCGATCAGATCCGGTTGACGCGTGCGCAGCGCGGCGCCACGGGAAACGTGCACTTCAACATGAACGTCTTTCTCGCCAATCCTGACAATTTAAATGAGACGCTGCTGCGCGACGTATACGCCGAGGAGGCGCTCGTCCCAGCGTCGCCCTGGCTCGAGAGCGGAATTCCCGCGCAGCCGGTTGTGCAATTGCGCGTGGACGGCAGCACCGGCCGCCGCATTCTCGATCTCCGGCCTGGAGCATCCACCAGGCAGACGGTGTGGCTGTGGGTGGTGCAGTCCCGAACTGCCGCGGGCTGGAAGACGCGCGTCGTGCCGGGTGACGCGAGCTCCTACGTGCTGGCCGAGTCGCGGGCGACAACGCCGAGCGACGTGCGTGTCATGGCGGTGAATCGCGTGGGCGTGGCGGGACCTGCCTCACGCATCGTCCGCGCGCCATGACGGGGGCGCATCACCGATGATGCGCCCCAATCGATTCGTCAGCGATCGTGATGCTGCGTTCCCTTGAGTGGGGCGCGCGTAGTCAGGCTCGAGTGGACGATCGTGATGAATTGCCCCGGCTTCATGAAGCCGTTGCCCCAGGTGCCGTCGTACTCTGCTAGCGGCCTGGCGGCGAGAATCTGTGCAAGTGACCGCTTCTGCGCGATGAGGCGCGCGATCTTTGCGCGCGCTCCGAACATCACGTCCCGGTATTGCTTGAGCGACGCCCTGTCACCGAGCGGTCCGTGACCCGGAATGATCTTGGTTGACGCGTTGGACGCGGCCAGCACGCGATCCGCGGCGGCGATGATGCCATCGATGGATCCGCCGCTCGAGACGTCGATGAATGGGTAGAAGCCGTTGAAGTACGTGTCGCCCATGTGAACGACGTTCGCAGCACGGAAGGTGATGATCGCGTCACCGTCCGTGTGCGCCGGTGCCACGTGCATCACGTCGACTGTGTCACCATTCACGAAGAACGTGATCGCATCGGTGAATGTGACGACGGGCAGCGCCGCGGTTGGTGAAGCCGGTTCTTTCCGCTTCAGTGCCTCGATGAACTGCTCGTCGCTCATGCGCTTGCGAACGTTCTGGTGCGCCACGATGATCGCGCCGCCATTGGCCATGTTCTCGTTGCCGCCCACGTGATCGAAGTGCCAGTGTGTATTCACCACGAATTTCACGGACTTCGACGTTACCGTTGCGATGGCGGCTTTGATGCGTGGTGTGAGTGGCGCGTACTGATCGTCGATGACGAAGGCGTCGTCCTGCCCGACGGAGAGGCCGATGTTGCCACCCTCCCCCTGGAGCATGTAGACGCCGGTCGCCACGGGAACCACAGTGACCTTGACCTGCGAAAAGTCCTGTTGCGCGCCGAGCATCGGGGCTGCGGCAAGGAGTAGTAGAGTGAGAATGCGGCGCATCCGGGTAGAGGAAAGGAGGTGAATGGTGAATTGTGAACCGGTTACAGTATTGCTGTGGGTAAATACCTCGGGCGCACACGAAGTTTCGTCGTCTGCTCGTATGCGTATGCGAAGCGGAGAAGCGCTGCCTCGCTCCACGGCTTTCCCATGAACGTCATTCCCAGCGGCAGGCCGGAAGCATAGCCCATGGGAACGGTGATGGCGGGATATCCGGCGACCGCGCACGGCGACGTGCTGCTTCCACCCGACGGGTCGCCGTTCACGAGGTCGATCAGCGCTGGTGGACCCTGCGTCGGCGCGACGAGCGCATCCAGCCGGTACCTGGTGAACGTCGCATCGAGACCCTGCGTGCGCGCGAGCGTGCGACATGTCGCGAGCGCCTTGCGGTACGCGCGGTCGGAGAGCGGGCCCTTCTTCGCCGCGAGCTGGAGAATCTCCTGACCGAAGTACGGCATCTCCTCGCGCGCGTGGGCCGTATTGAAGGCGATGAGATCGGCGAGCGTGCGTACGCGTGCCCCGGCGTGCCGTGTCGCGAAGTACGACTCGAGATCCGCCTTGAATTCGTAGAGCAGTACCTCGTACTCTGCGTCATCGAACTTGCCGGCCGTCGCAATGTCCGCCGGATCGACGATCACGGCGCCGGCATCCTTCATCGCGCGCAGCGCGGTGTCGAGCGCAGCGTCCGCCGCAATGCTGTACCCCGTGTATTTCTTGCGAGCGACACCGATCCGCGCGCCGCGCAAACCACTCGCTTCGAGGGTGCGTGTGTAGTCGATCGTGCCCGCGGCCACGCGGGTCGCCGAGTCTTTCGGATCTCGCCCGGCAAGCGCTCCGAGGAGTATGGCCGCGTCCCGAACGGTGCGCGCCATTGGGCCGGCGGTGTCCTGCGAATGCGCAATGGGGATGATGCCGCTTCGACTCACCAATCCAACGGTGGGCTTGAGTCCAACGAGCGAGCACGCCGCCGCCGGCGACGTGATGGATCCGTCAGTCTCCGTGCCGACGGCAACCGCGCAGTAGCTCGCCGCCACCGCACCTGCCGATCCGGAGCTCGATCCTGATGGGGTCCGGTCCAATGCATATGGATTGCGTCCTTGCCCTCCCCGCGCCGACCAGCCGCTCGACGAATGCGACGAGCGGAAGTTTGCCCACTCGCTGAGATTCGTTTTCCCAAGAATCACCGCGCCCGCAGTGCGGAGGCGCTCGACTACGTAGGCGTCGCGGTCGGCAGCACTGCCAGCGAGCGCGAGCGAGCCAGCCGTTGTCATCATTCGATCGGCGGTGTCGATGTTGTCCTTCACGAGCACCGGAATTCCGTGCAGCGGACCGCGAACTTTTCCTGCCTTGCGCTCCACGTCGAGCGCCGCCGCAATCGCGAGTGCATCGGGATTCGTCTCGAGCACATGCCGCAGCATTGGACCCGTTCGGTCCATTGCTTCGATTCGATCGAGATACCGCTGCGTGATCGCCTGCGAGGTGTATTCCCCCCGCTGCATGGCGACGCGCAGATCATCGAGTGATTTCTCCTCCACGTCGGGAGGAGCGCTGACATCCTCACGGCGCGCGCCCGTCCCGGCCCGTAGCGTCGTGAGCGGAACCGTCGTCGCCGCAACCAGCATTGCCGCGGAGCCAACGAAGCCTCGGCGAGAGAGAGACCGATCGTCGTGGTTTTTCATGGTATCAGGCGAGGGAAGGCTGTGGGCATGGGTTGTACCGTCATTCGATGCGACTCGCCAGGCCTTCCGCTTGACAAACGGCGGCAATGGTGCAACCTTTCATCCGGATATACGGATGATACAAGCCCGCCCGATCTTCGATCGCCTCTCGGCGCTCGCCGACCCCACCCGGAGTCGGCTGCTCCTGCTGCTCGACCGCCATGAGCTCACGGTCGGCGAGCTGTGTTCTGCGCTGCAGCTGCCACAGAGCACCGTCAGCCGGCATCTGAAAACGCTTGCAGACGAGGAGTGGGTCACGGCGCGAGCCGACGGCACCAGCCGCCGATACACCATGCCCGGCTCTTCGCTCGATCCGGGCGCGCGCCGCCTGTGGCATCTCGTGCGCGATCAGGTCGGAGCCACACCGTCGGCACGCCACGACCTGTCGCGCGCCGAGCGGGTGTTGCAGGAGCGACGCACGACGTCGCAGTCGTTTTTCTCCACGCGCGCCGGACAGTGGGACAAGCTGCGGACGGAACTCTATGGTTCGACCGCCGACCTCACTCCACTCGGCGCGCTCCTCGAGCCAATGTGGCGTGTCGGAGATCTCGGGTGTGGCACCGGACAGACCAGCGCTGCCATTGCGCCATTCGTCGCGTCCGTGATCGCCGTGGACGAGGCGAGTGCGATGCTGGCGGCAGCGCGCAAGCGCGTCACGGGGCTCGGCAACGTGGAGCTGCGCAGCGGGCGCCTCGAGGATTTGCCGATCGACGACGCGACGCTCGATGCGGCAGTGCTCTCACTGGTGCTGCATTTCGTGGTCGATCCTGTACTCGTCCTCACCGAAGCAGTACGCGTCCTGAAGCCTGGTGGCAGGCTCCTCGTCGTCGACATGCTGCCCCACGAGCGCGAGGAGTATCGCGCCGCGATGGGCCATCTGTGGCTTGGATTCAGCGAAGAGCAGCTCACAGGCTGGCTGCACGATGCCGGTATGTCACACATCCGCATTGTTGCCTTGCCACCAGATCCCCAAGCAAAGGGTCCGAGCCTGTTCACGGCCCGCGCAGTTCGCACTCCCGCATAGTCCGTTCACGGTTCACGGTTCACGGTTCACCATTCAAAACATCATGGCCACCACTCAACGTCCCAGCACCATCAACGCGCTCGACCGTCCCGCCTTCAAGGTCGCCGATCTTTCGCTCGCCGAGTTTGGCCGAAAGGAGCTCCGTCTCGCCGAGCAGGAGATGCCGGGCCTCATGGCGCTGCGTGCGGAATTCAAGGGGAAGAAGCCGCTCGCCGGCGCAAAGATCATGGGCTCGCTGCACATGACCGTGCAGACCGCTGTGTTGATCGAGACGCTCACCGACCTTGGCGCCGATGTGCGCTGGGTGAGCTGCAACATCTTCAGCACGCAGGATCACGCCGCGGCGGCTGTCGCGGTGGGCAAGGACGGCACGGTGGACAACCCGAAGGGCATTGCCGTATTCGCGTGGAAGGGCGAGACGCTCGAGGAATACTGGTGGTGTACCGAGCAGGCACTGATGTGGCCGGACGGCTCGGGTCCGAACCTCATTCTCGATGACGGTGGCGACGCCACGATGCTCGTGCACAAGGGCGCCGACTACGAGAAGACGGGTGTCGTGCCTGCCTTCAACCCGGATACCGACAGCGAGGAGTGGGGTGTGATCCTCGACCTCATTCGCGCGGAGCAGGAGAAGAACCCGGGCCGTTGGACGAAGGTTGCCGCCGAGGTGCGCGGCGTCTCCGAGGAGACGACGACCGGCGTGCATCGCCTCTACGAGATGATGAACGCGGGCACGCTTCGGTTTCCCGCCATCAACGTCAACGATGCCGTGACGAAGTCGAAGTTCGACAACCTGTACGGCTGCCGCCACTCGCTCACGGATGGCATCCTGCGCGCGAGCGACGTGATGCTCGCCGGCAAGGTTGCTGTGATCTTCGGCTACGGCGATGTGGGCAAGGGCTGCGCGCAGTCGCTGCGCGGCCAGGGTGCGCGCGTGATCATCACCGAGATCGATCCCATCTGCGCGCTCCAGGCAGCGATGGAAGGCTACCAGGTGACCACGTTGGACGAGGTGGTCGGCACGGCTGACATCTTCATCACGGCGACGGGCAACAAGGACATCCTCATGGCCTCCGACCTGGCGAAGATGAAGCACAACGCCGTCGTGGCGAACATCGGCCACTTCGACAACGAGATCGACGTCGCCGGCCTCGGCCGCACCGAGGGCATCCAGCGCATCAACATCAAGCCGCAGGTCGACGAGTGGAAGTTCACGAGCGGCCGC
>JANMAY010000527.1:0-6307 GCA_031360095.1 Gemmatimonadaceae bacterium | reverse complement strand
GTGATGCCGTCGCTGCGGGTGAAGGATTTTAATTTTTCGTCGTTGTCCGACGCCGTATAGCCGCGCACTCTATCGGGACAGTTGATCCAAGTTGAGCGTTCACTGCTGTCCGTGGAGCGTTGTCCGTTCAGCTACCGGTGGCCGATCCAACTGTGTATTAATGCAAGCGCGGTGGCTCCGCTATTCGGGGTCAGCGCTTTTGTTGTCCGCTTCACGAACCTTCTTGCGCAGGCCGCATAGCATTCTGCGGACGTCGACGATTTGAACGGTGAGGGATATGGCGACGCGCGGATGCATGACGATGTAGTCGAGCGCGAGCTGTACCTGCGACTCGAGCTCCATGGTTGACCTGATCGCCATGTCCAGAAAACGGGCGAAATCCTTCTGTGTCGATGCTCCGCACCCTTCGACAATGGTGAAAACCACAGACTCTGCCGCCCGCACCATCTGAGTCTGCAACGCGCCAAATCCGCGCTTGGGAAAAGCACGCGTTGCCCGCCTCACATTGATCGCGAGCTCGTGCGCTTGTTTCCAGACGCGAAGCTTTCGGAAATCTTGCACGCAAAGAGAATGCGGTGCCGGCTAGAAACGCCGTCACCGCACTGTCTCCCGCGTACACATTTTCCCGCGCACGAGTTGCGAAACGGATAACGGACAACGGACTACGCTAAACGCTCAACTTGGATCAATCATCGCGATAGAGGGAAGACCTTAGGGAGTGATCGCCCCCAACTGCTTCCACAGGTATGCGTACGTCAAAGCCAATGTTTTGGCCCGTTGCTCGTTCGTCACCCCCGACCCGTGCCCGCCTTCCGTATTCTCGAAGTAGTAGAATGGCTTGCCGAGCGATTCCATCTTCGCCGCCATCTTCCGCGCATGTCCTGGATGCACTCGGTCATCGCGCGTCGTCGTCGTGAACATCACCGTGGGATAGGTGACGTCCGAACGAAGATTCTGATACGGTGAGTACTTCGAGATGTACGCCCACTCGTCCGGCTTGTCGGGATCGCCGTACTCCGCCATCCAGCTCGCCCCGGCCAGGAGATGGTTGTAACGCTGCATGTCGAGCAGCGGCACCTGCACCGCCACCGCGTTGTACAAGTCGGGCCGCTGCGTGAACGCAACGCCCACGAGCAGCCCGCCATTGCTGCCGCCCATGATGCCCAACCGCTTCGGCGAGGTGATCTTTTGCTTCACCAGTTCCTCGGCGACCGCGGCGAAGTCATCGTACACGCGTTGACGGTTCTCCTTGAGACCGGCGCGATGCCACTGTGGACCGAACTCTCCGCCGCCGCGGATGTTCGCCAGCACGTACACACCGCCGCGCTCGAGCCACGCCGAGCCCACGGTGCTGTTGTAGCCCGGCGTCGATGAGACTTCGAAGCCGCCGTACGCATACAGCAGGGTGGGGTTGTTGCCGTCGCGCGGAATGCCCTCGCGCTGCACGATGAAGAACGGAATCTTCGTCCCGTCCTTCGACGTCGCCTCCATCTGCTCGACCTTGAGTCCCTTGGCGTCGAACATCGCCGGCATCCGCTTTACCTCGGTGATCTTGCCGTTGTCATCCGAGAGATAGAGCGTGGTCGGCTGGATGAAGCTCGTGTACGTGAAGAAGAATTTGTTGGAACTCGTCGTTGTCGCGCTCACCCCCACGGTGCCCATGTCGGCCGCGGGCACCTTCTCGAACGTCCATGCGCCGTTCCTGTGCGAGTAGCGGCGCAGCTCTCCGCGCACGTTGTTGAGCATGGTGACGAGCAGATAGTCCCGCGTCGCCGAAATACCCTCCATCGTCTCGGTGGCGCCGGGTTTGAACACGAGCTTGAGATCGCGCTTTCCGCTCATGTAGTCGTCGACCGGCATGGCGACGAGCGAGCCAGTGCCCCACGTCGTGTCACGCACCTTCCACGGGTCGCGGACGTAGACGATCATCTGATCGCGGACGAGATAGACGTCGGCGTCATCGGGAACGTCGATTTTTTTCAGCTTGTCGTTCACATATAGATAGTCGTCGCCAGTGTAGAAGGTCTTCGCGTCGGTAACCCGAACGTAGCGCCGGCCGCCTGCGTCGTAGCTCGACGCATTGGCCGACACGTGATCCGTCGGTACCTCCAGCACGGTCGTCGCGGACGAGAGCGGCGTTCCGCGCGTCCACCGCTTGATGATGCGCGGATAGCCGGATGTCGTCATGCTCCCGGGCCCGAAGTCCGTGCCGATCAACAGCGTGTTCTCGTCGATCCACGCGAGCGTCGACTTCGCGGCGGGAACCTTGAAGCCGTCACCGAGAAACTTGCCCGAGGCGAGCTCCAGCTCGCGCACTTCGGCGGCGTCTGATCCGCCACGCGACAGACCGATGAGGCAGCGCTTGTAGTCCGGCGCGAAGCAGTTGATCCCGCCAATCGAAAACGTGGTGTTCTCCGCCTTCGACAGCGTGTCGACGTCGATCACAGTTTCCCACGTTGGACGTCCCGCGACGTACTCCGTCCATGTCGTGCGACGCCAGACGCCGCGCTTGTGATCGGCGTCCTGCCAGAAGTTGTAAATCTTGTCGCCGATGATCCGCGGAAACGCGATTCGGTCCTTCGAATCGAGAATCTGCTTCGTGCGGTCGAAGATCGGCTGGTAGAGCGGGGTTTTGGTGAGAATCGCCTCGGTGGCGGCGTTTTTGGCATGCACCCAGTCGAGCGACTGCTTGCTTTCCACGTCTTCCAGCCAGATGAACGGGTCGGTCGACGCAGGTTGCTGCTGCGCACTGACGAGATGCGGAACGGCTGTCGCAAGAGCGACGAATGCGAATCGAGTGAGCAATGAGAAACGGCGGCTCATGAGGTCTCCAATACGAGCGAGGAAGGGGAGCCAAATATCGGCGCTGCGGAGGTGTCCGGGAAGGAGAACAGATTGCCGAGCGCGGCCGCGGCACGCACATTAACCCCTGATGCCCACCTCTGGAGGTTTCCATGTATACCCGCTCATACGCCGTATCGATGCTCGCCGCCATTACCGCGCTCGCGGCGCCACTGTCCGCTCAGATGAAGAACGAGGCCAAGCATGAGGCCAAGCATGAGGCCAAGCACGAGGCCAAGCACGAGGCCAAGCAGGACGCTCCGGTCAAACTCAAGTGGGGTCCGGCGCCGGCGGTGTTCCGTTCGGGTGCCAAGATGGCCGTGGTGAGCGGCGATCCGAGCAAGCCCGGACAGTACGTGGTGCAGTTGTCGATGCCGAACGGCTACCGCATCGCGCCGCACTTCCATCCCACCGCCGAGAACGTAGAAGTCAAGTTCGGCCAGCTCAAAGCCGGCATGGGTGACATCGTGGACGCAAAATCCATGAAGACGTTGAAGAAAGGTGATAAGGACAGCTTTCCCGCGAACATGCATCACTATGTGATGGCGCGCGGCAAGACGGTGGTGGAGGTCAGCGGCGCGGGACCGTTCGTGCTGACTTATGTGAACGCGACGGACGACCCACAGAACAAAAAGAAGCACTAGCGGCAACCACACCAACCCGGCTCCCTCATGCGCGTGCGTTCGGCGTTTTCGTTTCTCGGCTTGGTGCTGACGGTGTCAAGCTGCCGCGCGCCTGCTCCGGCCATGTCCACTGCGGTGTCCATGGCCGCGGGCACGACGGTCGGGCGCGTCGAGCGGCTCGACCCCGCACTCGACGCGCTCTTGCCGCCGGACGCGCGCATCGAGCTGCTCGCCCAGGGTTTCGACTGGACCGAAGGCCCGGTCTGGCGAAAGAGCGGCGGATATCTGCTCTTCAGCGACATCCCGAAGAACACGATCAACCGATGGAAGGAGGGAGAAGGAGTTCGGATCTTTCTGCGTCCGGCGGGATACGCGGGTCCCACGCCCGCCGGCCGCGAGCTGGGTAGCAATGGCCTCGCGTTCGATGCCACTGATCGGTTGCTCATGGCCGATCATGGCAACCGTCAGATCGCCCGCATCAACGACTCTCTCGCGACAAAGACGACGCTCGCCGATCGCTACGACGGCAAACGCTTCAACAGCCCGAACGATCTCGTCTTTCATCCCAACGGTGATCTCTACTTCACCGATCCGCCGTACGGACTGGACGGAATCAACAACAGCAAGGTGAAGGAACTCCCGTTCAACGGTGTGTACCGGCTCAAACCGAACGGCGACGTCACCCTGCTCACCAAGGCGATCACCTTTCCCAACGGCATCGCGATCTCGCCGGACGGAAAGACGCTCTACGTCGCCGTCTCCGATCGCGCGGCGCTACACTGGCTCGCGTTCGACATCCAGCCCGACGGCACCATCGCGAACGAGCGAGTCTTCTTCGATCCAGCGAAATACGCGAAAGAGGGTCGCATCGGCTCGTGCGACGGCATGAAGGTGGATGCCCGAGGCAACCTCTGGGCGACCGGACCTGGCGGCGTCTACATCATCACACCGCAGGGCAAACACCTCGGCACCATTCTCACGGGTGAGCGCACGGCGAACGTTGCGTTCGGCGACGATGGATCGACGCTGTACATGACGGCGGACCACAAGCTGATGCGAATCCGCACGACGACGAAGGGGATCGGGTTCTAAAAGCGTTCCATCACAGATCGAACAACAAAGAAATCCGGATACTACACGAGCCAAAGCTTTTGCAGTATCCGGGACTCTTTGCCTTTGCAATCCGTGATGGGAATGTCGGCGTGTTCCCGACTAACCAGGGCCCCGCATGCGGCGCTGCACCGCGGCCGCTTTCCGCGCCTGCGTTCGCGCGCTGATCTGCTTCCACGGCCACAAGCCGCGCCACGCCGCGCGACACGCACCCGTAAAAGTCATGATGAGCCGTCCGTCGCTGCCTCGCGTGTAGTACCCCTTTTTGATCCAGTAATCCTGAACTTCCTCATCCTCTGCCATTTGATAGCCCACCGGATCGCCGCCGCGTGACATGCGCTGCGGCAGCGCAGACGCGGCATTCTTGATTCGAAACGCGTGAATCGCCCAGAGCGCAGCCAAATCCGTGACGTCGGGAAAGGCCACTCCCTCCACATGTGGCCGCGGCGGGGTCCGCGCCGTGGACGCGCTGTTCGCCGTTGAAAGCTCCGTGCCGTCACCGAGCTTCGTCTGAAAGGCCGTCATGACCGTGAGGTTTGTGGCCGTCCCAATGCCGGCGTACACGAACGAGAGCGCCGTTCCGTCGTCGCGCTCCAACAGTGCCGCCGCAGTGGTCAGTGCCTGCGTCGACGTAATGCCGGCATAGCAGGACAGCGTGAATCCGCAATCGCGGAGTGCCGCGACGCCGGCGCGCAGACTGCGGGCCACGAGCGGAGGAAGCGCGGCGTCGAGCTCTTCTTCAGCAAAGACGCGCATGCGCGTTGGAGCAGGCCGTGGTTCGCCCGCAAGCAAAACGAACGGATGCAGTACGTGGTTGATCATGATGCCAAACCTGTGCTCGTGTCGGGGAGTCGCGTCACTTCACCCACCACGAAGACGTACGACAATGCCCCGAGCAGCGCGAGCACTGCGATGTACGTGAGCCCTGCCGCAAAGCCGTAGTCGCGCGCCAGATAGCCGATCACGATCGGCACGATGATCCCCGAGAGATTGCCGACGAAGTTGAACACGCCGCCGGTCAGCCCAATCAGCCGCTCCGGCGCGATCGCCGACACCAGCGACCACGTGATGGACGCGAGTCCATTGCCAAAGAACGCCAGCGTGAGAAACGCGACGATCCACGCTGGGCTGTCGACGAAATTCGCACCGATGATCGTGGTCGACAGCAGCAGCCCTGTCACGATCGGCACCTTGCGCGCTACGCCGAGCGATGCGCCGCGACGCACCATCCAATCCGACAGCACGCCGGAGCACAGCACGCCGACGAACGCCGCGAGAAACGGCAGCGACGCAAGAAACCCCGCCTTCACGAAGTCCATCCCGCGCGCCTGAACGAGGTACGTCGGAAACCACGTGAGGAAAAACCACAGCGTCGACGTCAGCGCGAATTGTCCGAAGTACACGCCCCACAGCTTGCGGGACGAAAGCACGTGTGTGAGATCGGTCATCGAGAAGGTACGGACCTGCACCTTCTGTTCGTCACCGAGATCCACCAACCCGCCCCCCTCGCGAATCAGCTCGATCTCCGCGGCATTCGCTCCCACAAAATCACGTGGCTGGCGATACACGGCGTACCACACCGCGGCCCACACGAGCCCGATCCCTCCGGTCGCGACGAACACCATGTGCCAGCCGGCCTTCGACTGAATCCACACGAGCACCGGCGTGAGAAACGCGATGCCCACGAACTGCCCCGACGTGTAGAAGCCGATCGCCGACGCGCGCTCACGCTC
>JANMAY010000516.1:0-2386 GCA_031360095.1 Gemmatimonadaceae bacterium | reverse complement strand
GCACGGACGGTGGCCCCGTTCGCGAGCAGCGCGTCGACGAGATGCGAGCCAATGAAGCCGGACGACCCGGTGACGACGGCGATCATCGCGAGAGTTTGGGGACGGAGTCAGGCATGTGACAGCGCACTAGCAAGTGGGTGGTCGAGGGATAGTTTGGGTTGCGAGCTGGGCAATAACCCCGCCGTGGTGCTGACGCTACACGGGAGAGCGAGCGGTGACGTCTACGTTTTTCATGCCCAAGGTGGTGATGATCACCGGCGGCGCCGGCTTCATCGGATCGAATCTGGTGCGCTGGATCCTGGAAAGCGTGCCGGGCGTGTTCGTCGTGAACTACGACCTGCTCACCTACGCGGGCAGCCGGCTCAGCCTCACCGACGTCGAGACGCGCTATGGCGGCGATGGCAACGGACGCTACTTCTTCGTCACCGGCGACATCCGTGACACCGCGCTCGTCGCCAATACCCTTGCGGGCCGAGCATACGACGCACTCGGCGGCCGGCCGATTCCGCGCCCCGACGCGGTGATTCACCTCGCGGCAGAGTCGCACGTCGATCGCTCGATCGTGGGGCCGGCGACGTTCGTGTCCACCAACGTCGAGGGCACGCTCTCGCTGCTCATGGCGACGAAATCCGAGCTCGATGCGCGGCCGCGGGAATTCCGCTTCATCAACGTGAGCACCGACGAGGTCTCCGGTTCACTCGGCAGCGACGACCTCCCGTTCACGGAGGCACATCCGCTGCGGCCCAGCAGTCCGTACTCCGCGAGCAAAGCCGGCGCCGACTGTCTCGTGCGCGCCTTCGTGCAGACGTATGGGCTCCCGTGCATCACGACGCGGTCGTCCAACAACTACGGACCGTACCAGTTTCCGGAGAAGCTGATTCCGTTCATGGTCATGCGCGCGCTGCGCGATCAACCGCTTCCCGTGTACGGCGACGGCGCGCACGTGCGCGATTGGCTGCACGTGTGGGATCACGCGGCGGCGCTGTGGCGGGTGTGTACCGAGGGGCAAATCACCGATGAGGTGTTCAACATCGGCGGCCAGTCCGAGCGGCGGAACATCGACGTCGTGTGCGCCATCCTCGCCCAACTCGGGTAGCCCGACTCGCTGATCGAGTACGTTGCTGACCGCCCCGTGCACGATCGCCGCTACGCGACGGACATCGGACGCATCAGCGAGTGGCTGGAATGGACACCGACCATCTCGTTCGAGGATGGGCTGCGCGAGACGGTAGCGTGGTATCGCACGCATGCGCGGTGGTGCGAGCGGGTGATGGCGGATGCGCATCATCCGGCCGTGAACGCTGCGGCGGTTCGATGATGCGTGTATTGCTTGTCTGCGTCAGTGGTTCCTCATTGGCACGAGCATGAGACTTTACCATGGAGGCACGGCGGTCGCGGCGCGTGGAGTATGCCCCTACACCGCACTTCGCGACAGCAGCCACTGCCTAAACGACTTTTGGCTCTCTCCCGATCGAGCGCCACTCTGCAAGTTCTCGACGCTGATGTCTTCGTCGAGATCCGGCCAGTGAATTCCTTCGCCGCGCCCGATGAGACGCCAGTGATTCCGCTCTTCGGCAGACGCGCATGCCAATCGCGGGTACCACTCGAGCGGCACAGAGATCGATCGTCCATCTACCAGATCGACGGTGAGCGTGTCGTCGCTCAGCGTGAGACGCTGCGCAAATGCCGGCCAGTGTTCAGTGTGTGAAGTACTCATTCCACGCCCTCAGCAGCCGTGCTTCATGTTCACGCACCAATTCGACGATGAAGTTGATCTCGCCTCGGCTGAACCCACCGCTCAATTCCGCGCTCGACCTCGGCTTCGAAGACGGCGACTTCCTCCGCCACGGCAAGCGCTCGGTCGATGGTTTCAGTTTCGGTATCCGTGCGAAGAAGTGCCTTGACTCGATCGATGCGGCGCTGATCGATGAACACATTTTTCCGGCGGCGTGCGGATGCCATACGACATCTCACTTGTCGGTGTCTGTATAGATAGCATGTTCTGCTGTATTACGGAGGCGACACTGGAAACCCCGCTCCCTCCGCGTACCTTCCGACTACACCGGTGCGGTAGCTTAGCTGGTTAAAGCGGCCGACTCATAATCGGCGGACCGTGGGTTCAAGTCCCACCCGCACCACTGCATCCCTTTGTCGTGACACGCGTTTCGATCACCGTCGATTTCGAGCCTGACTGTCCGCCGTATTTGAGCTCGACCTTCCGCGGTATCGAGGAAGGGGCGCCCACCCTGCTCGACCTGTTCGCAAAGGCCGGCGTACGAGCGACGTATTTCACCACGGGCGACGTTGCCGCGCGATATCCCTCCGCCGTGCAGGCGCTGGTGGACAACGGCCACGAGCTCAGCTGCCACGGCGTCACGCATCCGGC
>JANMAY010000506.1:0-14016 GCA_031360095.1 Gemmatimonadaceae bacterium | reverse complement strand
CGTGCCGTGCACCGGTTGCGCGCCGGATCGGATGCGGTTGCGATTGGTATCGGCACTGCGATCGCCGACGACCCACAGCTCACGGTCCGGGATTTCGAGCCCGCGCCGCGCGTGGCGCCGACGCGCGTGGTCTTCGATACCTCGGCGCGGCTGCCTCTCGCGTCGCGCCTGGTACGAACCGCTCGCGAACTGCCCGTCATCGTCGTCTGCTGGGCCCCTGACCCACGACACGCCGCGGCGTTGGAGCATGCTGGCGTCACGCTCCTGCACGCGGCAACCCTGAGCGAAGCACTCGTCGCGCTGCGACAATCCGACATCCGTTCGGTGCTCGTTGAGGGCGGGGCATCGATTGCGAGTTCGTTTCTCCAGGACGCGCTCGTCGACCGCCTGGTTATCTTTCGGGCGCCCCTCATCCTCGGAGGGGGTGCGCTCAACGCCTTTGGTGGGGTAGGTCCCTATGCGGCGAGCGAGGCGCCACGGTGGCGCCTGGTGGACGCGACACGGTGCGGCGACGACGAGATGAGCGTCTACGCACCGGCGCGCTGACCGGAGCTCTTGCATGTTCACAGGATTGGTTGACGACGTCGGCGTCATCGAGCGAGTCGACTCGACGGAGGCGGGGCGAGCGCTTCGCATTCGCTCTCGCTATGACGCCGTCGCCGATGGCGAGAGCATCGCGGTGAACGGCGCGTGCCTCACTGTTCGCGCGTCCGGACCACATTGGTTCGAGGTTGCCGCGGTGGTCACGACGCTCGGTCGCACGACGATCGGGGACTGGAGCGTCGGTCGGCGCGTAAATTTGGAGCGTCCGCTGCGGATCGGTGACCGCTTGGGCGGCCACCTCGTGCAGGGGCATGTCGACGATGTGGCCGCGGTGGAGCGCGTCGAGCGGCGAGGCGATGCCCTGATCGTCGATCTGCGGATTCCCGAGGATCTCGTTCCGTTGATGGTGCTGCATGGTTCGGTTACGATCGACGGAGTGAGCCTGACGGTGAACGCCCTGCCCGAACCGGGGATTCTTCAGCTGTCACTCATCGAGTTCACGTGGACGCATACGACCCTGGGCGCGCTCGCAGTCGGCGATCGGGTCCATGTAGAATCCGACATGCTCGGGAAGTACGTTCGTCAGCTCGTGGCGCCGTACGCCATGAGTAAATAGAGAGAACCCGGTACACATGCCATTCGATACAGTGGAACAGGCGATCGCCGACATCGCGGCGGGGCGACTCGTCATCGTCGCCGACGACGAGGATCGCGAGAACGAAGGAGATCTCATCTGCGCCGCGCAGCTTGTCACGCCGGAGCTGGTGAACTTCATGATCAAGCGGGCCGGCGGATTGATCTGCCTGGCGCTCACCGGCGAGCGCGTGGACCAGCTGGGCCTCGCACCGATGGCCGAAAGCAACCCCGACGAGTATCGCACGGCGTACACTGTCAGCGTCGATGCCTCCCCGCGTTTCGGAGTGACGACCGGCATCAGCGCGCAGGACCGGGCGATGACCATTCGCACCATCGTCGATCCCGCCACGAGTCCGGGCGATGTTCGCCATGGTGGCCACGTCTTTCCGCTGAGAGCGCGCGACGGCGGCGTGCTGCAGCGCGTCGGACACACGGAGGCGGCCGTCGATCTCGCCCGGTTCGCCGGCGTGTATCCGGCCGGTGTGATCTGCGAAATTCTGAACGAAGATGGCACCACCGCCAAACGGCCGCAGCTCGAGGCCTTCGCGAAGCAGCACAAACTGCGTTTCATCACGGTCGCACAGCTCGTCGCGCACCGGCTCAAGACCGAGCGCCTCGTGCATCGCGTCGCGGAGGCGCGCCTCCCCACGAGCTTCGGGGAATGGAAGATCTACGGATACAAGAACGACGTCGACGTGCACGAGCACGTCGCCCTCGTGTTCGGGGACGTCGGGGACGGGGAGAACACCCTCGTGCGCATGCACTCGAAGTGTCTGACCGGCGATGTCTTCCATTCCATGCGCTGCGACTGCGGATGGCAGCTCGACAACGCGATGATGATGATTCAAAAGGAAGGACGAGGCGTGGTGGTGTATCTGGATCAGGAAGGGCGGGGCATCGGGCTGCTCAACAAGCTGAAGGCGTACGAGCTGCAGGACGGCGGCGCTGATACGGTGGAGGCCAACGAGCGACTCGGGTTTGCGCCGGATCTCCGCAACTACGGCATCGGTGCGCAAATCCTGCTCGACATCGGGCTGACGTCGATTCGGCCCATCACGAACAATCCGCGCAAGATGGTCGGTCTCGAAGGGTATGGCCTGCGCGTCGACGAGCGGG
Source organism: Gemmatimonadaceae bacterium (assembly GCA_031360095.1). Lineage (GTDB taxonomy): Bacteria > Gemmatimonadota > Gemmatimonadetes > Gemmatimonadales > Gemmatimonadaceae > AG11. The sequence continues at coordinate 11,721 of JANMAY010000506.1, read as the reverse complement.
TGCCCATCGTGCAGCCGCAGAACGAGGAGAACGCCGGCTACCTTGGCACGAAGCGCGACAAGCTTGGCCACCTGCTCGCATCCTGATTGATATGGCGGAGTTCAACGGAGTTCCGAGTGGCGCGGGCCGGCGATATGCCGTCCTGGCCTCTCGCTTCAACAACAACATCACGACGAAGCTCGCAGACGGCGCGATGGAGGCGCTGGTGCGGCACGGGGCGGCCGCCGAGGATGTGGATCTGATCTGGGTGCCTGGCGCGTGGGAGCTTCCATTCGCCGCGCGCCGGTTGGCGGCCACCGAGCGATACAACGCCATCGTCGTGGTCGGCGCCGTGATTCGGGGCGAGACGCCGCATTTCGATTTCGTTGCCGGTGAGGCCGCGCGCGGCGTCGCTGATGCGAGCACGGAATACGAGATCCCCATCGGCTTCGGTCTGCTCACGACCGACACGATGGAGCAGGCGGAGGCACGCGCCGGCGGTGATTTCGGCAACAAGGGGTGGGACGCCGCCATTGCGGCGCTCGAAATGTCGGATCTCTTCGAACGGCTCGATGGCGCGGACGAGGGTTGAGACGCGCGCGCGGGCGCGCGCGCTGCAAGCACTGTATGCCTGGGACATGCGAGGGGGCACCGAGTTGGAGAAGGTCGCCACGCGCATCTGGGACGACATGAGCATTTCCCCAGAAGAGCGGCTGGTCGCGACACCGATCATTCGCATGGTGGCCAACAGGCAGCGCGAGCTCGACGCACAATTGGTGGACGTCACCACCAACTGGCGTCTGGAGCGGATCGGCGCCATCGAGCGCTGTGTCCTGCGGCTCGCCGCCGCCGAGCTGACCATTGGCGAGACGCCGCCGAAGGTGATCATCCAGGAATCGGTCACGCTGGCGGAGCGGTTCGGCAGCGCGGCGAGCGCGAAGTTCGTCAACGGCGTCCTCGATGCACTCGCCCGCCGCATGGGGCGCATGTAGTGCGGCTGCTTCTCGTCAACTGGCAGGACCGCGACAACCCGCAGGCAGGCGGCGCCGAAATTCACCTGCACGAGATCTTTGGACGCCTCGTGCAACGCGGACACGCCGTCACGTTGTTGTGTGGAGGCTGGCCCGGTTGCGAGCCCACGACGTCACTCGACGGCATCACGGTCGTTCGCGTGGGGACGCGCTACACCTTTCCCTTCCTCGCGCGCCGCTACTTCACCACTCATCTCGCCCGCGCTGGATTCGACCTGCTCGTCGAAGACATCAACAAGGTGCCACTGTTCACGCCGCGCTGGGGCGGGCCCCCTGTGGTCGCGCTCGTTCCGCATCTCTTCGGCGGAACGGCCTTTCAGGAACTTGCCGCGCCGCTCGCGTCGATGGTGTGGCTTGCCGAACGTCCGCTCGGACGTGCGTATCGCGGCATTCCGTTCGAGGCGATCAGCGAAAGTACGGCCGACGACCTCGCCAACCGCGGCGTTCCTCGCTCCACGGTGGAGGTCATTTACCCGGGCATCGATACCGTGACCTATACCCCCCTCGACGGGACGCGCGCACCAACCCCGGTCTTCGCGTATCTCGGGCGACTCAAGAAGTACAAAGGGGTGCACCACGCCATCCGCGCCTTTGCCCACGTCGCGCACCCGTCGGCCGTGCTGGAGATTGCCGGCGCCGGCGACTATCGCCGCGTGTTGGAACGACTCGTCGACACGCTTGACCTGAGTGCGCGGGTACGGTTTCTTGGGCGCATCAGCGAACCGGACAAGCTCGCGCTGCTCCGACGTGCGTGGGCGCTGGTGCTCGCCTCGCCCAAGGAAGGATGGGGGATTACGAATCTCGAAGCCGCGGCGTGCGGCACACCTGTCGTCGCATCGAACTCCCCCGGTATTCGGGAGTCCGTCCGCGACGGCGAGACGGGGTTTCTCGTACCGCACGGGAATGTCTCGGCGATGGCAAACGCGATCGCTCGTTTTGCCGGCGATCCCGCGCTCGTCACGCGATGTGGTGTGAGCGCTCGCCGTTTCTCGGAGACCTTTACCTGGGAGCGCGCCGCCGTGGAAACGGAACGCCACCTCGAGCGCGTCCACGTGCGTGCCGCCACCTCGTGACGTCGCCATGAGTACGGCGCTGCACGTCAGCGCGCTGTTCGCGCAGCTCCAGGAGCTGCTCGAGCTCGAGCGCATCCCGGGGACCGACGGTCTCGCGCGCACCGTGGGAAGCGGAGAGATCTCGAGCCCGGGGCTCGCCCTGGCCGGTTTCGTCGCGCGCTTTCCCGCGGACCGCATGCAGGTGTTCGGGGAAACCGAAGTCACGTATCTCCGGTCGCTCGACGCCGCCACGCGCCGCGAGAATCTCCAGAAATTCTTCGCGTTTCCGTTTCCCTGTCTTTTCGTGACGAAAGGATTGGAGCTGCCGAGCGAGGTCGTCGAAGAAGCAACGATGGCCGGTGTGGCGATTTTGCGCTCCGCGCTCAAGACGAACGAGTTCTACAACCGCGTCAAGCCGTGGCTCGAGGACACGTTCGCGCCGCAGACCACGCTGCACGGATCGCTCGCCGACGTCTACGGAGTGGGTCTGCTGTTTGTGGGGCAAAGCGGGATCGGCAAGTCGGAATGCGTGCTCGATCTCGTGGAGCGCGGCCACCGGATCGTCGCCGACGATCTCGTGCTCGTGCGCCGTCGTGGAAAGAACATTCTGATCGGCCGCGGTCACGAGCTGCAGCGCCATTATATGGAAATACGTGGCGTGGGGCTCGTCGATATTCCGGCCATCTTCGGCATTCGCGCCGTCCGGCAGCAGAAGCGCATCGAAGTGGTAGTGCAGCTGATGGAATGGCAGCAGGGCGCGGAAGTCGAGCGCACCGGACTCGATGGTGAAACAACGGATATTCTTGGCGTTCCGGTGCCGCGCGTGACCATCTTTCTGAACCCCGGCAAGAACATCACGGTCGTGGCCGAAGTCATCGCCATGCACCATTTGCTCAAGTGGAGCGGCATCGATCCGGCGGACCGGTTCAACGCCGCGCTCATCAAGCAGATGCGCGACAAGTCGGAAATTCACCGCTACCTGCGCGAGGACCATGAGTGACTCCGTGAAACGCGCGCTCGTGGCGGGACACGCCGATTTTGCCGCCGGGATGATCTCTGCCGTGGAGCAGATCAGCGGGCGCGGCGATGTGCTCGTCGGCATCGAGGTGAATGGTTTGTGCGGCGATGACATCCAGAAGCTGCTGCGTGATGCGCTCGTCGAGACGGGGGTGCGCGTCATCTTCACCGATCTCCAGGCGGGGAGCTGCACCATGGCCGCGCGCCGAGTCCTGCGAGAGGTGACCGACGTCGTGCTCGTCGCCGGCACGAACTTGCCGATGCTCCTGGATTTCACTCTGTCGAGCGATCCCGACCCCGTGACCGCTGCCACGCATGCCGTCGACCGCGGACGCACCTCGGTCAGCATTCATGGAGCCGGTGCACCGTGACCATTGTGCTCAACCGAATCGACGATCGGCTCATTCATGGCCAGGTCGTGGTCGGCTGGGGGCAGCCGTTGGACATTGCGTTCATCGTGCTGGTGGATGACGCGGTCGCGGCGAGTGATTGGGAGCAGGAGTTGTATCGCATGGGCGTGCCGCCGGAGATGGACGTGCGATTTCATTCCGCCGCCGCCGCCGCGTCGCTTCTGGATTCGTATCGCACGGAAACGCGTCCCGGCATTCTGCTCACCGGTGACATCGCCACCATGCGGGTGCTCGTGGCGAATGGCGGCGTGCGAGAGGTGAACGTGGGTGGAATCCATCATCGGGCGGGTCGGACCCCGCACCTCCGCTATGTCTTCCTCACAGCGGAGGAACAGCAGGCGCTCCGGGAGTTGGCGGAGCTTGGCGCGGTCGTGACGGCGCAGGATGTGCCGGCCGCGCGCGCTGTGCCGCTCGAGGAATTGCTCACGTCGCACGAGGGCCGATGAGAGAGCTGCTCCCACTGGCCATGCTCGGCGGCGTGATGGGTCTCGACGTCGTTTGCTTTCCGCAGATGATGATCTCGCGTCCCCTCGTGGGTGCCGCGCTCGCCGGCGCCTTTTTCGGCGATGCGGCGACCGGCCTCTACGTCGGCGTCATGCTCGAGCTGTTCGCGTTGGCGACGCTGCCCTTCGGCGCGTCGCGCTACCCCGAATGGGGCTCCGCCGCCGTCGTCGCTGGGGCGATCGCCGCAACGCTGCACACCGAGCGCGCGGGCGCGCTGAGTATCGGCGTGCTGGCCGGCCTCGCGACAGCGTGGGCCGGAGGGCTCACGCTCATCAAGCTGCGTGAGTGGAATGCCTGGCTCGCTCGCCGCCGTCGACCCGCCCTTGACGCGGGTTCGCGCGGTGCGGTCATCGGCCTCCAGCTCGCCGGGCTCACGAGCGACCTGGTGCGCGCCGCCTTGCTCACCACCGTCGCGTACGCGCTGCTGTTTCCCGTCGCTCAGGCGACACTTGGCGTCTGGACCTTCAGCGAGCCCGTGTCGCGCGCCTTCGTGGTGAGCTCCGCATCGGCGGTCGCGTGCGCGGCCGCGTGGACGATCTTCCACTCCGCTCGCGGCGCGCGCTGGTTCTTCGCCGGTGGGCTGGTGGTTGGGCTGCTGCTCCTTCTTGCGCGATGACGACCGCCGCCTTCTCGCACCCCGCTGACGCGCCCCACGTCCCCGCGCTCACGTGGCTCAACGTGTTCACGCGGCTGCTCGCCACGCAGGGCTCGTGGAACTACGAAACGCTGATCGGGAACGGCGTTGGCTTCTGCGTGGAACCGGCGCTGCGGATGCTTCCCGGCGGCGTGCATGGTCACGCATTCAAGGCGGCGATGACGCGGGAAAGCGCCTACTTCAACGCGCATCCGTACTTGTCCGCGGTCGCGGTGGGCGCGCTCGCGCGTGTCGAGTTGTCCGGTGTCCCCGCGGACCGTATCGAACGCTTCCGCACCGCGCTGTGCGGACCGCTGGGAAGCGTTGGCGATCGCCTCGTCTGGGCGGGATGGCTTCCATTCTGCTCGCTGCTCGCGCTCCTCTGCTTTGGACTGGGCGCCGGTCCGAAGGTTATGCTCCTCACGTTCCTGCTGCTCTACAACGCCGGGCATCTCGGGCTGCGCGCGTGGGGGTTGCACGTGGGGTGGACGCGCGGACTTGGCGTGGCATCGGCGTTGGCGAACCCCGTGTTGCGACAGGGCCCGACGTACCTCGCGCGAGCCGCATCGGCGATTGCGGGGGTGGCGCTGCCGCTCACGGTCGCTCGGCTGTTGGGTCATCACCACGCGCTGCTGGGCATCGTGCTGTTCGTCTCTGCACTTGCCGCGGTAGTGCTCGCCCGTTTTCACGGACGCGTCGAAGGCTACAAGCTCGCCCTCGTGTTGATCGCTCTGTTCGCCCTCATCTCCGTGGCCCGCTGATGCTCGAACGCTCCGTGCAGATTCTGAACAAGAATGGGCTGCATGCCCGGCCGGCGGCTGAGATCGTGAAGGTCTCGGGCAAGTATGCGAGTGAGATCACGCTCATTCGCGAAGGCATGGAAGTGAACGGCAAGAGCATCATGGGAGTGATGATGCTGGCCGCCGAGTGTGGAGCGACGCTCGTGTTGCGAGCCGAGGGCGAGGACGCCGAAGCCGCACTCGACGCGCTGGCGGGCCTTATTCAGAACAAGTTCGGGGAGCGGTAGTGGACCGTCAGATCCAGGGCATTCCTGCGTCGCCCGGTATCGTCGTCGGGTATGTGCATCTCCTCCGATGGGAGGTGCCCGACGTCCGCCACCGCGTCATCCCCGATGAAAACGTGCATGACGAGATCGCACGCCTGCACGAGGCACTCGCGCGCGCCAAGGAACGGCTGCGGCATTTGCGAACGCGGGTCGAATCCACCGCCGGTCCAGAGGAAGCGGCGATCTTCGATGTGCAGCTCTCCATTCTCGAGGACCGCGAGCTCACGCGTGGCGTCGAGGAACTCATTCGACAGAACATCGGTGCGGAGAAAGCATTCGATCTCGTAATGCTCGAATGGCGCACGCGGTTCGCGCGCCACACGGCGGCGATGCTTCGCGAGCGTGTCGGCGACCTCACGGATGTGCACATTCGCGTGCTGTCGCTGTTGCTGGGACTGCCGGATCACGATCCGGTGGATCTTCCACCGGGAGCGAATGCGATTCTCGTCACCCATGATCTGACTCCAAGTCTTACCGTACAGCTCGAGCGGAACACCATCGCGGCGATCGCGACGGATGCCGGGACGCGCACGTCGCACGTGGCGATTCTCGCGCGCTCCCTCGGTCTGCCCGCGGTGGTCGGGCTCCGCACCGCCACGACAGAGCTGCGCGGTGGTGAGCGCGTGGTGCTCGATGGCGGGACGGGCATGCTCGCCATCAATCCCACCGACGAAGAGATCGAGAAGTACCGCGAGCGCCAGCGCGAAGAAGAAGTCGCCGAGGCTGCGCTCGCCGATCTCGCGGCGCTCGAGGCAATCACGCTCGACGGTGTGCGCGTGATCCTGCGAGTCAACGTCGACATTCCGGAAGAGGCGGAGGCCGCAGCGCGCAGCGGCGCCGAGGGTGTGGGCTTGATGCGCACTGAATTCCTGGTGGTGGGCCGCGCGAACATGCCGGACGAAGACGAGCAGTACCGCGCCTATCGCCGCGTCATCGAAGCGTTTCCGGGCAAGCCCGTCGTCATTCGCACCTTCGACATCGGCGGTGACAAGCTGCCGATGGGGGGATTCCCGTCCGAACCGAACCCGTTTCTCGGATGGCGCGCCATCCGCATGTGCCTCGATCAGCCCGAGATGTTCCGCACGCAGCTTCGCGCGCTGCTGCGCGCGGCGGTGCATGGCGATCTGCGTATCATGCTGCCGCTCATCGTGACGCTCGACGAAGTGCTGGGTGCGCGCACGCAGCTCGACATCGCCGCGAAGGAGCTCACGGATCGGGGGGTCGCGTTCCGTGCCGACGTCCCGCTGGGTGTGATGATCGAGACGCCGGCCGCGGCCGTCGCGGGCGACACCCTCACGCGCGACGTCGATTTCTTCAGCATCGGTACGAATGATCTCGTGCAGTACACCCTTGCGGTGGATCGTGGCAACGCCAACCTCGCTCCTCGTTTCACACCGCTGCATCCGGCGGTGCTGCGACTCATCAAGCGCACGGTGGAGGTCGCGGAGCTCGGCGACATCGACGTCGCCGTCTGCGGCGAAATGGCCTCTCAGCCGCTCATGGCCTTCGCACTGCTCGGACTCGGCGTGCGGCAGCTGAGCGTGGCTCCGCGGTCCGTTCCGCTGGTGAAGCGCATCGTGCGCAGTGTGACGGAAGCGCACGCGAAGCTGGCGGCATCGGCCGCGCTGCGCGCCCGCACGGCGGAAGAGGCCCAACACGAACTCGCGCGGCGTCTCGCCGATGTCATCGGCGACGCGCCGTATCTCTACGACGGGTTGCCCACAGGCGGCTGAGCCGCTTTCTTTGAGTGTCGCCGTTGCTTGACGGCGGGGCCCGGCAGCATGGTGTCGGGCCTTCTTCATTCCTCTCCAACTGCTAGTGGGGAACCGCCGTGCACGATCGCAGTCTCTTTACTTCCGAATCAGTCACCGAAGGGCATCCGGACAAGGTCGCCGACGCGATCTCCGATGCCGTGCTGGACGCACTCCTCGATGCTGATCCCGCCGCACGCGTCGCGTGCGAGACGCTTGTCACCACCGGACTCTGCGTCATCGCCGGCGAGATTACCACGACGGCGTACGTGCACCTGCCCGACATCGTGCGTGATACGATACGAAACATCGGCTACACCGACGCGGGATTCGGCTTTGACAGCCACACCTGCGCCGTCATGAGCACCATCGACCGTCAATCCCGTGACATCGGGCAGGGCGTCGACACTGGCGGGGCCGGCGACCAAGGCATGATGTTCGGCTACGCCACCGACGAGACGGACGAGCTGATGCCGATGCCGATCATGCTCGCGCACCGCCTCACCAAGGCCCTCGCCACGCGTCGCAAGAGTGGCGACCTCAAATGGCTGCGACCCGACGGCAAATCGCAAGTCACGGTCGTGTACGAGGATGGCCAACCGGTCGCCGTCGACACGGTCGTCATCAGCACGCAGCACGCGGACTCGATCAACAATTCGAAGATCCGAGCCGCCATCATCAGCGATGTCATCGAAGCGTCGATTCCGAAAGAGCTGCGAACGAAGAAGATCAAGTATCACATCAATCCCACCGGTCGCTTCGTCATCGGCGGTCCGCAGGGCGACGCGGGACTCACCGGCCGCAAGATCATCGTCGATACGTATGGCGGCATGGGACGTCACGGCGGTGGCGCCTTCAGCGGCAAGGATCCGTCGAAGGTGGACCGCTCGGCGTGCTATGCAGCGCGATGGGTGGCGAAGAACATTGTCGCCGCTGGATTGGCGCGTCGCTGCGAAGTACAGGTGGCGTACGCCATCGGCGTGGCCGAGCCGGTCTCGATTCGCGTCGATACCTTCGGCACCGCAACGGCGCCCGAAGCACGAATTCTTGCCGCCGTCGAAGCCACCTTCGACCTCACGCCACGCGGCATCACGGAAGCGCTCGATCTGCGCAAGCCGATCTATTCCGCGACCGCGGCGTATGGGCACTTCGGTCGGAGTCCGGAAAAGCACGGGTTCGGCAAGAAGGGACACACCCTCTTCACGTGGGAGCGGACCGACAAGGCCGCTGCACTCAAGAAGGCCGTTCGCGCGGAGCGGTAGCGCCTGCTCCGGACGATCGGCGTCACCGCACCGCTGCGTTCGGGGTAGAATTCGACATGCTCGAAGTCTTCGTCTCTCGTCTCGGCCTCGACAGCTCGACCAATTCGTACGTGGTGGTCCTTCAGGAGAAGGACGGCGCGCGGCTGCTTCCGATCTGGATCGGGCAGCCGGAGGCGGAATCGATCGTACTCCACATGCACAACGTGAAGCGCGCCCGGCCGCTGACGCACGATCTCGTCCGCAGTCTCATCGTTGGCATGAACGCACAGCTGCGACGCGTGCACATCACACGCGTCGAGGACCGAACATATTTCGCCGAACTGCAGCTCGAGCACGACGGCAAGCTCGTGCACATCGACGCGCGTCCGTCGGACAGCATCGCCATCGCGCTCCGACTCGACGCACCGATCTTCGCCGCAGAAGCGCTGCTCGTAGACCCCGGCGCGGATGACGACACGGACGATGACGAGTCCACGCCGGACTTCAGTGAATCGGCGCATTCCGGCGATCCACCGACCGGAGAATTGAGTGACGCGGAGCTCACCGCCGACCAGCTCAAGCGCTACCTCGAGACGCTTCGTCCAGAAGATTTTGGAAAGTTCAATCCGTAGAGGCGACCTGTACCTCCGTGCTGCGTTCTGCGTGCTCGTGCTCAGCACCAATCTGCGAGCGCAAAGCGAAAGCTCAGTGATCGGTCGCGTTGTCACGCCGGGCGACTCGCTGCCGATCGCTGCGCCGAGCGTGATGGTGACCTTGCATCGCGTTGGATCGGACAGCTCGGGGCCCATCGACTCGGTGCGAAGCGACGCCACTGGTCGCTACGCATTTCGGTTTCGCCGGTTCGGCGCTCCCGAGGCGGTCTACTTCGCGGCGGCGGTGTACCGCGGCATCGCGTACTTCGGCGCTCCACTCACTGCGGCGCGCTCGGAAGGAGAAGCGGCCGAGATCACCGTGTTCGATACGACGAGCCGGCACGTCGACTTCCATGTGCCTGGACATCACGTGGTCGTGAGCAGCCCGCGTTCCGATGGTACCCGAGAGGTCGTCGAGGTGTGGGAGCTCGCGAACGATACGACGGTAACGGTGATCGGTCGCGATACGCTCACGCCGGTTTGGACGGCGTGGCTGCCACCGCAGGCCGCAAACGTTGTGGGTGGACAGGGCGACGTGAGCGCCGGAACCATCGCCGCGCGCAATGGCCGCGTCGCCGTGTTTGCGCCCTTTGGACCCGGCGTGAAACAAGTGAGCTACAGCTACACACTCCCGGCATCGAGCTTCCCCTTGACCATTCCCGTCGAGCTGGCGACGCAGGTGCTGGAGGTGCTGATCGAAGAGGCGGGAGCACAGGTGTCGGGCGCCGGCCTGAAGGCCGTCGCGCCGGCAACGACCCAAGGACGCACGTTCAATCGGTTCCTCGGTCAAGACGCGCCCGGAGGTCAATCGATTCGCCTCAGCGTGCCGACGTCGACTGCGGCGACGCGCGCGACGACGCTGGCGCTGCTCGCCGGCGTGATCGCGCTCGCGATGATCGGTGCACTCGTGCGCGCGCTCACTCGACGTGGTGCGAGCAGACGCGCACCGGTGCGCGCGCTCGAGCCGACCGACGCGCTGGTTGCCGCCATCGCCGATCTCGATGCGCAGCGCGAGCGCGGTGGTGCCTCGATCGATGACGCGCGCTACGCGTCAGAGCGCGCCGCCTTGAAAGCGCAGCTCGCAGCCGCGCTTGCCGCACAGCACTCCGCGCAATAGATTCGCCACACAATTCAACGCGAACGGGGATACGGAAGCCGGTGCAATGCCGGCGCGGCCCCGCCACTGTAACGGGCATGTGTACGCGCAGCCTCACTCACGCCACTGACTGCGGTCGGGAAGGCGGGGCAGCGCGGCCCGGAGCCAGGAGACGACTTCGTCCGCGATACGTTCACAGGTCCTCGGGGGAGGATTGGTGACGACGCGCGGCCGCCTTCGTTGGTGCGTTCGCGTCCGTTACGGGCACTCTCCTTTCGGCCGGAGGTGCCCGTCGTGCGTCCTGCCATTCGCATCACGATCATTCGACTGCTCGCGGCGATCGGGATCGTCGCTGCAGCCGCGTGCGCGCGCAACGATGCGGCACGCGCGAGTCTCATCACCGACGACTTCGGCGACACACTTGTCCTACGCGCACGACCGGCTCGCATCGTCTCGCTGAACCCCACAACCACGGAAATTCTCTTCGCGATCGGCGCGGGCTCGCGTCTCGTTGGTCGCACCACGTACGACATGTGGCCCGCGGAAGCGCGCGCCGTGCCCGATCTCGGCCCGGGACTTCGACCCAACGTCGAAGCCGTCCTTGCCGCGCGTCCCGATCTCGTCATTCTGTACGCGAGCGATGACAACCGCGAAGCGGCGCGCCGGCTCCGCGCGGCGGGCATCACGACGGCCGCCTATCGCGTGAATCGCATCGCCGAGTTCGCGCGCGCTACGCGAGCGCTCGGGCTGATCACCGGCGACTCCATCGCCGCGCGCATGACGGTCGATTCGGTGCAAGCGACACTCGACCGGATACGGAGCGCCACCGCTTCGCGTCCCCGGCCCACCGTCTTCTGGCCGCTCTGGGATTCGCCGCTGCTGGCAGTCGGCGGTGGAAGCTTCCTTCACGAACTGATCGAGATCGCCGGCGGACGCAACATCTATGGCGACCTCGCGCAACCGTCGCCGCAGATCGCATTCGAGGATCTGTTGCATCGCGATCCAGACATCATTCTCGCCGGACCAAACTCGAGGGCGCGCTATCTCTCCGATCCGCGCTGGCGGGCGTTGCGTGCAGTGCGCGAAGGTCGCGTGATGGTCGTCGACACGAACCTGGTCCTCCGTCCCGCCACACGAATGGGCGAGGGTGCCGCGTCGCTCGGACACCTCCTTCATCCCGACGTGGTGCGCTGACGTGCGGGCTTCGCGCTGGGCGGGGCTGATCGTTCTGCTGGTGATCGTCGGAGTCGCCGGCGTGATGCTCGGGACGCTGCCGCTCACACCGTC
>JANMAY010000120.1:0-36170 GCA_031360095.1 Gemmatimonadaceae bacterium | reverse complement strand
TGGCGTACTTCTCCTGATCGAGATAGCCGGCGAGACGGATGATCTCCATGCGATCGCGAAGCGGCTCCGGAATCGTGCCCAGGGAATTCGCCGTCGTGATGAACAGCACCTGTGACAGATCGTAATCCGCTTCGAGGTAGTGATCGTTGAAGGCGCGGTTCTGCTCCGGATCGAGCACCTCGAGCAGCGCCGCCGAGGGGTCGCCGCGGTAGTCGTTGCCGAGCTTGTCGATCTCATCGAGCAGAATCACCGGATTCACCGTCTCGGCCCGACGCATCGCTTGAATCACGCGACCCGGCATCGCGCCGATGTATGTCCGGCGATGTCCGCGGATCTCCGCTTCGTCGCGCACGCCGCCGAGCGACATGCGCACGAACTTGCGGCCGAGCGCGCGCGCGATGGAGCGGCCGAGCGACGTCTTGCCCACGCCCGGCGGTCCGACGAGACAGAGAATCGGTCCGTCCAGCCGCTCCACGAGTGACAGCACGCCGATGTAGTCGAGCACGCGCTCCTTCACGTCGTCCAGGCCGTAGTGATCCTCGTCCAGTACCTGCCGTGCGTGCGCGACGTCGAGCACGTCGTCCGTGCGTGCCTTCCACGGGAGCGCGACAATCCAGTCGAGGTAGGTTCGCGCCACGCCGGATTCGGGAGACATCGCCGGCAGCCGGCGCAGGCGTCGCAGCTCCCGCCGTGCGCGAGCGAGGACCGGCTCGGGCAGCCCTTTCGCTTCGAGCAGGGCTCCAAGATCATCGGTATCGTCGCCGTCCTCGCCCCCGAGCTCGCGGTGGATCGCCTTGAGCTGCTCCTGGAGGTAGAACTCACGTTGGTTCTGGAACAACGAGCCGCGCACATCGTCGTCGATCTTTCGCTCGAGCTTGAGAAGATCGATCTCGCTACTCAGTGATTCGCCGAGGGTGCGGAGGAGGGTAGGGAAGTCCGAGGATTCGAGCAGGCTCTGACGGCGGTCGAGCCGCGTGCTCAGATGCGCCGCTATGCCGAACGCCTGCCGCGAGGCGGTGTCGGCGCCCTGAATGAGCGTCACCAGCTCGGGGGGAAGCCGGCGATGCAAAGAGACGTACTCTTCGAACAGTGACAGGGCGCGCCGGAGATGCGCTTCCGCGTCCTCGTCGCCGTCGAGCACCAGCGGCGTCATGGGCTCCACGACCGCACGGAGACACTCGGTGCTCGGTACATAGCGCGTGACACGCGCGCGGGTGACGCCCTCCACCAGCACTTTTACGGTCCCGGTGCCGAGTCGAGAGAGCTGGCGCACCCGCGCGATGACGCCGACGCGATAGAGATCCGGCGCGGCGGGCTCCTGCGTCTCGGGATTTTTCTGCGACACCAGCAGGACGAGATGATCGACCTCGTTTGCCGCCTCGAGGGCCGCGAGGGAGGCCGCGCGCCCGACGAGGAGCGGCATGACCACGTACGGAAACACGACCACGTCGCGGAGCGGGAGCACCGGAAGGCGGTCCGCCGTGACGAGTGTTTCGATGTCGAGGGGGAAGGAGGGCATGGACTGAAGATACTGAAAGACCGTAGGACCGTAGGACCGTAGGACCGGAACGACAACGGCACACCGAATAAGCTCGGTGTGCCGTTCTACAGTCCTACCGTCCTACGCTTCCTTCTTTCTCTTCGTAGGTGCGAGCTCCAAGAGCGGTGCCGTTCCATTCAACACGCTCGACTCCGTAATCTTCACCTCGACCACGTCTTCGCGCGTCGGGAGATCGAACATCACGTCGGTGAGCAGTTCCTCGAGGATCGCGCGCAGGCCGCGTGCACCCGTGCCGCGCTTGAGCGCCCTGCCCGCAATCGCGCGCAGCGCCGATGGCTCGAAGGTGAGCTTCACCTCCTCGAGATCGAACAGCTTGGAGTACTGCTTCGTGAGCGCGTTCTTCGGCTCCTGGAGAATGCGCACGAGCGAATCCTCGTCGAGTCCCTCGAGCGGAACGGTGACGGGTAGGCGCCCCACGAGCTCAGGGATCAATCCGAAGCGGAGCAGGTCGTCCGGCTCGACCTCGGCAAACGCGTTCTTGGACAGCGTCGCGGCCTTGATCGGATCGGTTTCCACCTTCGAGAAGCCGATCTGACGGCGGCCCGTGCGCGCCTCGATGATCTTCTCGAGCCCGTCGAACGCCCCGCCACAGATGAACAGGATGTCCTTGGTGTTGATCTGGATGTATTCCTGCTGCGGATGCTTGCGGCCACCCTGCGGTGGAACCGACGCCACCGTTCCTTCCAGAATCTTCAACAGCGCCTGCTGCACACCTTCACCGGAGACGTCGCGCGTGATGCTCGGATTCTCGGATTTCCGCGCGATCTTGTCGATTTCGTCGATGTACACGATCCCGCGCTCGCACTCGGCGACGTTGAAATCGCCGGCCTGGAGCAGGCGGACCAGAATGTTCTCGACGTCTTCGCCGACATAGCCCGCTTCCGTGAGCGTCGTGGCGTCGGCGATCGTGAACGGCACATCGAGGATGCGGGCCAGCGTCTGCGCGAGCAGCGTCTTGCCGACGCCGGTTGGGCCGATCAACAGGATGTTGGATTTGTCGAGCTCGACATCGTCCTCACGAACCGATGCCGAATTGATGCGCTTGTAATGATTGTAGACGGCGACGGCCAACGCCTTTTTGGCCCGCTCCTGTCCGATGACGTACCCGTCCAGCGTGTCCTTGATCTCCTGCGGAGTCGGGACCTGGGTAATGGCCTCCGCGACCTCGCGCTCCTCGTCCTCGGCGAGGATCTCGTTGCAGAGCGCGATGCACTCGTTGCAGATGTAGACGGACGGGCCCGAAATGAACTTCCGGACCGAGTCCTTCGACTTGCCGCAGAACGAGCAGCGGAGGTGTTTATCGTGCGACATGGCGGAGACTCTGCAGGAGGCGCACGCCCGATGGTGCCGGGCAGAGGTGGGGTAACCGAGAGTTAACTGCGGCGTTCAGCCCGGTCAAGGAATGGACGATCTGGTGCCGAGAAAGGAACGTCTGGGGGCGCGCGTCGCTGCGCTCGCTTTTCGGCGCACTTCGCGGCTACGCCGCTTGTTTTTCAGCGCACTTCGCGGCTTCGCCGCTCGCTTTTCTGCTACCTGCCGAAAAACGAGGCGCGAAGCGCCGAAGTGCGCCGAAAAGCAAGGCGCCGAAGACGCCAATGCGCGCCGAAGGCGGCGCCGAATAGCTCTCTACTTCAGCCCCGCCGCCGCCTGCGCCGCAATCACTTGCGGATCAACTAAATCCCCGCGATTCGAGATCACGTTGTCGAGCAACCCGTAGTTCTTCGCCTCTTCCGCCGACATGAAGAAATCGCGGATCATATCGCGCTCGATCTGCTCCACCGGACGACCCGTGTGCTTGCTGTAGTTCGTGTTGAGCTGGTGCCGCAGAAACAGGATCTCCTTCGCCTGAATCTCGATGTCCGCCGCCGTGCCCTGCGTCCCGCCGGATGGCTGGTGGATCATGATGCGCGCATGCGGCAGCGCGCTCCGCTTTCCTTTGCGACCGGCAGCCAAGAGAAACGAGCCCATGCTTGCCGCAAGGCCCATGCAGATCGTGTTCACCGGCGCCTTCAGGTATTGCATCGTGTCATAGATCGCGAGCCCTGCGGACACGCTGCCGCCGGGCGAGTTGATGTACACAAAAATGTCGCGGTCCGGATTGTCCGCCTCGAGAAACAGCAGTTGGGCAATGATGATGTTCGCGACATCGTCGTTGATCGGCGTGCCGAGGAACACGATGCGGTCCATCAACAACCGCGAGAAGATGTCGTAGGTGCGTTCGCCCCTGCTGGAGCGTTCGATGACGTACGGCGGGTAGATCGTGGCCATGGGATTGTTCATTGGTCGGTAGCGTTGGTGACTTCGTTCCGGGAGAGCAACCACTCGAACACCTTCTCCTCGGTAATACCGCGTTCTATCTCGGTGAGCCGGCCCGCCTTCTGGAGCGAGGCGTAGACCTGTCCCGGGTCGGCCTTTCGCTGCTCGGCAACCTTGGCCACGCGATCGTCGACGTCGCGCTCCGAGGCGGCCAGCTTTTCTTGTTCGGCGATCGCCTCGATGAGCATGTCTCGGCGGACCTGCTTTTCCGCCACTGCCGCGAACTCGCCGGCGAACTGTTCCTTCTGCTCTGGTGGCACTTGATAGGCCTTCATGTAGGCGTCGATCATGCGCGAGATCCAGCTTGGCGGCACGTCGAAGCGGTTGGCGTCCGCCACCTGGTCCAGCAGTGATTGCCGCACCAGCGCGTCGGCCTCGCGCGTTGCGTTCTCCTCGAGGTCCTTGCGCACCTCCGCACGCAGCGCGTCGAGCGAATCGAAGTCGCCCACTTCGCGCGCGAAGGCGTCGTCCAGCGCCGGCGCCGACTTGCGCTTCACATCCTGGAGGGTGACGCGGACGTTCTTCGTCGCGCCGCGCTGTGCCTCATCGGGGAAATCGTCTGGCCACTTCACGACGCGCTCCTTCGTGAGCCCTGGCGTGAGCTCCATGATGAGCTCTTCGATTCCCGGAATCGCCTGGCCGCCGCCGAGCACGAGCGGATATGGCCGGCCCTCCGGCATCTCGTCGCCGTCGCCTTGCGGCGTCGACAGAAGCACGTTCACCATGTCGCCCTCGCGGGGCTGCTCCTCCACCGGCGCCCACGTGGCCTTCTGATCGCGCAACGCTTCGATCTGCTCGGCGACGGTGTCGTCGGTGATCGTTTTGGAGGTTCGCGTCACGCGAAACCCGTCCGTCTTCTTGAGCTCGATGGTGGGTTTGACTTCGACGTGAAGCTCGAAGGTCAGCGGCTGCCCTTCGTCGAACTTGACGTCGTGCACGTGCGGCTGCGCGGCGACGTCGAGCTTCTCGCGCTCCATCACCTCCTTGAACGCCTCCTGGACGAGCGTCTCGAGCACCTGCTGGCGGATGGCGTCCTTGAAGCGCTTGCGCACCATGGCTGCCGGCGCCTTCCCGGGCCGAAATCCCGGGAGCCGAACCGACGTGGCGTACCGGCGCGCCGTCTTCTCTTCCTCGTCCTGCACCGTCGCGAGGGGGACGGACACTTGGAGCAGCCGCTCCACGCCGGCGCTCTTCATGGTGGTGATCTGGATGTCCATGCCCGAAAGCTAACGGGAGGCGATGGCCACATGTAGCGGGAAGCGGGAGGCCCCAGCGAGGCGGTGGCTCAGCGCCTGAACACGACCTCACGTCCGCCCGTGGTAAGCAAGGTGATCTGACCCCCTGCTGCCGTGCCGGTGAACTGGTATTTGTTCGTCAAGTCGTAAAACGACATGTACCCCTGCTCACGAATCAGGGCCCACGAGCCTTCCGCAAATGTCATGAACGTCTGCGCTCCCGCGTTTCGCGTGAGTGAGATGGTATAGGATTGCGTCCAGCGTCGATCGCTCGAGACGACCAGCTCACCCGCGACGACCTGCGCAGTGCCCGCGCTGTCCGTTGGAATGGTCGCCGGCAGCGTCCCACCGTACGTGACGAGCGTGTACGTCCCGATGATGTTCTCGGGTCGGGTGCTTTGGTCGATTTCGTTCGTGCAGCTCGTGGTCGCGAAGGCGAAGGCGAGCAGCAGGGCGAGGCGTCGCATCGTGCATCACAGGTGAGAGGTCGGTGCCAACGAGTCGATACGTCGCGACATCGCGACGCTCCAGCGCTCCGGCAATGCGAGAGGGGGGACTCGAACCCCAAGCCGTTCGGCGCCAGATCCGGCGTCTGACAAATGCACCGTCGCATCGCTCATCCTACCGGCAGGACGCGGTGACAGATCGCCGGGTCACGGTTGAGACTTGTCGCGATGTCGCGCGTACCAACGCACCGAACACGCTTCGCGGGTGATGCTGGTGCCTCGCGTTAGGGTAACGCCGCAGTTGACATATCATGCATGAGGGACACCTTAGGACTTCCCTCGCTGGAAAAAAACGACATGGCCTTTCCGCCGCTGGTTGCGCTGCTCCTCGCCAGCGCTTCCGTGACGCAGGAATCCGTTGTGCCCCCCGCTCCCCGGCTGACGCTCCCCCGCCCGGTCGCAAACGCGCCCGCGGCGCAGGTCACCGACAACCGGCACCCCGCGGGTACGCTGGCCGGCGGCATCCTGACGCTGTCGCTCGACATCGTCGAAGCCGCATGGCAACCGGAAGGCGAGCACGATCCCGTCGTCCGGGTGCTGGCGTTCGCCGAACCTGGCAAGCCCCCCGTCGTACCCGGACCGTTGCTGCGCGCGCCCGTCGGCACGACGGTACACCTCACGCTACGCAACCGCTCCGACTCCGCACTGATGCTCGGTGGTATCCGCCGGGCGTTGCCGGCCGAGCAGGACACCTTCCACATCGCTGCCGGTGCGACGCGATCGATCAGCTTCCGGCTGGATCGGGTGGGCAACTTCTTCTATTGGGCCGCGCTCAGGGGACTCAAGAGCTTCGACAGTCGCGACTGGCTCGACTCGCAGCTCACTGGCGCGTTGGTCGTCGATACGGTCGGCACCCGCTCGGCTTCGGCGCAAGAGCGCATCTGGCTCGTCACCGAATGGTTCCAGCCTGTTCCGAAGACGCGGACGTTCGAATCCGCGCTCGTCTTCAATGGAAAGGCGTGGCCATACAATGAGCGGCTCACCTTTGCGCAGGGTGATTCCATCCACTTCCGCGTGATCAACGCCGCTGCGGTGGAGCACCCGCTGCACCTGCACGGGTTCTACTTCCGCGTGGCGCGTCATGGCGGCGCCCGGGCGGACACCGTGGTGGCCCCATCGCGACAGCCGCTTCAGAACATGCGCACCATCCCGATCGGCGGCTCGCTTCTCTTGTCGTTCGTGCCCACGACACCCGGCAACTGGGTGTTTCACTGCCACTTCGCGGGGCACGTTGGGGAGCTTGTGAGCCTCCATGGCGCACCCGACGCATTCGTCCTGCCGGCGGCCGGCGGGGCCCACGCGATGCCGGCACATGACGCGCCCGGAGGACACACCATGCGCGGCCTCGTGATCGGCATGCACATCACGCCGTCTACCGGCTACCGCGAGCCCTATGTCGCCAACCGGCGTCTCATCAACCTGCTCATCCAGAAGCGCGTCAACGGCCTCGTGGGAGGGCAGACCGCGTATGGGTTTCTCCGCCAGTCGGGCGACGAGGTGCCGGCGCGCGACTCGGTGAGCATTCCAGGGCCTGTCCTCGAGCTCAGGCGAGGCGAGCCCGTGCGGATACTCGTGAAGAACAACCTCGATGAACCCAGCGGTGTGCACTGGCACGGACTGGAGATCGAGAGCTTTCCCGATGGCGTGCCTGGCTTCAGCGGTATGGGAGACCGGATCATGCCGCCCATTCCGCCGGGCGAGTCGTTTGCCGCAGAGTTCACGCCTCCGCGCAGCGGCACCTTCCCGTATCACTCGCACCTGCACGAGATGCGGCAGATCGGGTCGGGAATGTACGGTGCCATCGTCGTGACCGACACACCGCGTGACACTACACGCGACCACGTGATCGTCGCGGGTGGTGGCGGATTGCCGGTGTTCTACAAGCAGACGCCCAACTTCCTGTTGGTGAACGGACGAAATATCCCGAAGAAAATCCAGATGACCGCCGGCGACACGAATCGCCTGCGCATCGTGAGCATTCACGCGGACGAGATGCTGCACTTCCGCTTCGGGACGGACGTGCGCGTGGCGCGGTGGACTCCGCTCGCGCGCGACGGGGCCGACCTGCCGAAGGCCCTGCGAGGCGTACGGGCGGCGACAATGACGATGGGGCCTGGCGAGACAGGCGACTTCCTCTTCTGCCCGTCGCAGCCGGGAAACATGGAGCTGGAGGTGTGGATCGAGGGAGGCCAGCGCGTCGTCGTGCCCGTGGAGGTCAAGGCGCGGACAGTGGCCACGACGCGCTGATCCTGCCCGCGTCGAACCATGGAACGCGAGACGCCCCGCGTGTCTGCGGGTTCGAACCTCGGAGTGGACGACCGTTCGGGGTGGCAATGTCGGATGCGAGAGGGGGGACTCGAACCCCCAAGCCTTTCGGCGCCAGATCCTAAGTCTGGTGCGTCTGCCAGTTTCGCCACTCTCGCCCTGACATCGAAGCTAAGACGATCGCGGAAGGCGTGGAAGCATCACCGCCTCGACACTGCCGGCGCCTATCCCCGTCATGGCAGTGCACGCGCAGGGCCATCAGTGCCGATTCGTACGGGACTGCGCGGTCCGAAGCGCGCTCGAATTCTTGCGAACGAGCATGGTGCCGAGCACGTTACTCGACCTGTCGATCACGCAGGTGTACACGGCGTCTTCACGCGTCGTGATCGCGCGCCCTCATTCACATCACTGGCTGACATGACGACCCGTTGCCATCCATCCGCGCGCCGAAACATCATGGCGCTCGCGCTCACGCTCATCGCCGCTGGTTCAGGACGAGCTCAACAACCGGTGCGCAGCGCGGAATCGGGCGCGGGCGCCACCGCGATCCCCACGGCGCGTGACACGAGCGCCGAATCGCGCGGCCGCATTCCGTGGCGCTCCGTGGGGCCGGCGAATCAGGCGGGTCGGATATCGGTCGTGGTCGGAGTGCCGGGCAATCGCGACGTGTACTACGTGGCCGGCGCCAATGGCGGCATCATCAAGACCACCAACGGCGGCACGACGTTCAAGCCGATCTTCGACAAGCAGAGCGCCACGTCCATCGGTGCCATCGCCATCGCGCCAAGCGATCCGAATGTGCTGTATGTCGGCACCGGCGAGGGAAACCCGCGCAACAATGCGTCGATCGGCGACGGGATGTACAAGTCGGTCGACGCCGGCGAACACTGGACGCGCATCGGTCTCACGAAGTCGGACAAGATCGCGCGCATCATCATCGACGCGCAGTCGCCCGACGTCGTCTACGCGTGTGCGCTGGGCCGAGAGTGGGGGCCCAATGAGGAGCGTGGCGTGTTCAAGACGACCGACGGCGGTAAGCACTGGGCGCGTGTGCTCTATGTCGACGCGCAAACTGGTTGCTCCGATATCGCCGCTGATCCGCGCAACTCCAACGTGCTGTACGCCGGCATGTATACGCATCGCCGCTGGGCGTGGCATCTCGAATCGGGTGGCGGAAACACAGCGGTCCATCGCTCCGTCGACGGCGGCTCAACGTGGGAGCGGCTGTCGGGGAAGGGAAAGACGACCGGCCTGCCCACCAAGGACATGGATCGCATCGGGGTCGCCGTCGCACCCAGTGATCCCAACGTGGTGTACGTGATCAGCGAGACGAAGGACGAAGGCGAACTGTGGCGTTCCGACGACGGCGGCACACGGTGGCGCACGATGAGCCGCGATCCCAACATCAACTTCCGCCCGTTCTACTACGCCGACATTCGCGTCGATCCGCAGAATTCGAATCGTCTCTTCGCGCTCGCCGGTTCGTTGTATCTCACGGAAGACGGCGGCGCCACGTTCCGCACCGTCGGACGCGACGTGCATGGCGACCACCAGGCCATGTGGATCGACCCCACGAACTGGCGCTACATCCTGAGCGGATCGGATGGGGGATGGCAGGTGAGCTACGACGGGGCCAAGACGTTCGATGTCGTGAACACCTTTTCGTTCACGCAGTTTTATCACATCAACTACGACATGCAGCAGCCGTACATGGTGTGCGGCGGACTCCAGGACAACGGCAATTGGTGCGGACCGAGCCGCGCACTGTCCGGCCAAGGAAATCGGAAGAGCGACTGGTTCACCGTGTCCGGCGGCGACGGATTTTTCACCGTGCCGGTGATGGACAAGCCGTGGTTGGTCTACTCCGACGCGCAGGGCGGAATGATCAGCATCACCGACACACGCACGGGCACGCAGAAAACGATTTATCCCTATCCCAACCGCGTCGGCTCGGTGGGTGACGCGATGATCTCGCACAAGTATCGCTTCAATTGGAACTCGCCCATCGCGCTGTCGCCGCAGGATCCCAAGGTCGTGTACTTCGGCGGCAACGTGCTGTTCAAGTCGACGGACTATGGCATGTCGTGGCAGGTGATCTCACCCGATCTCACCACCAACGATCCCGCCAAGCAGCAGTCGTCGGGCGGCCCGATCGTGGTGGACAACACGGCAGCGGAGTTTCACAGCACCATGCTCTCCATCGCGCCGTCACCACTCGACGCGAATGTCATCTGGATTGGCACGGACGACGGCAACGTGCAGGTCACGCGCGACGCCGGGCGAAACTGGTCGAACGTCTTCACCAAAGTGCCAGGTCTCAAGCCGAATGCCTGGATCCCGACGGTCGAGGCGTCGCACTTCGACGCCGGCACCGCATATGTGGCCGCCGATCATCATCAGGATGACGACTACGCGCCGTACGCGTTCATGACGACGGATTTCGGCAAGACGTGGCGTTCGATCACGGGCAATCTCCCCGCGAGTGCCGCCTGGGCGCACGTGGTGCGCGAGGATCCGAAGAACCGGAATCTCCTGTACATCGGAACCGAGATGGGGGTGTGGGCCTCGTGGGACCGCGGTGCGCACTGGCGCTCGATTCGAGGCAACGTGCCGGTCACTCCCGTGCGCGACATGCACGTGCATCCGCGCGACAACGACCTGATCCTGGCCACGCACGGCCGCGGCCTCTACATCCTCGACGACATCACGTATCTGCAGCAGACAGCGGCCGCCGCCGAGCCGGACGTCACGCTCTTCGACATCCGTCCCGCGGTGCGGTGGAACGAATGGAGCCGCGACGGCAACCTCGGGCAGCGGAAGTGGACAGGCGAAAATCCGCCGATTGGAGCACTCATCACCTACCAGCTCAAGTCGCAGCCAGTAGGCGAAGTCAACGTTACGATCACGGACGCGGAGGGACGCACCGTGCGCCGGCTGCGCCGCGTTGCCGACGATGCCGGCACGAACCGCGTCGCGTGGGATCTCCGCATGGACCCGCCTCCCGCTCTTCCCCGCGCTCCATCCGCCACGCCGGCGCCCGACACGTCGCTCGCGGCCGTGCGCGCGCGCCGGTCGGTGCCGAGCGACGCCGAGGCCTCGGATGACGAGTACGAGCAGCGCTACTCGCCGAACGTCGGTGCGCCGGTGCTGCCCGGGACGTACATCGTGACGCTCATCGCAGACGGGAAACGCTACTCCAAACCCGTGCAGGTGGAGCTCGATCCGCGCTCCGACATGACGGCGGCGCAGCTCGTCGCTCAGCGCGATGCGGCGATACGCATGACGGAGTTGACGGTCCGCGTGAACCGCATCATCGCCACGACGGACAATGTGTTGCAGCAGCTCACTCGGCTACAGGAACAATTGCGTCTTTCCTCGCCGCCCGACAGTGGCGCGGGCGCCGCGGCGAACGACGTAGTGCCGCCCGCGAATCCACAGCTCGCCCGCGACGTCTCGACGGCGATCGCCGATCTGAAACAGTTCCGCGATTCCGTGCTCGCGCGTCCGCTGCCGCGATTGGGCTATCGCCAGTATCCCCGTCTGCGAGAGGAAGTGCAGACGATCACCGGGATGGTGGCGCGTCCGATGTTGCCACCTACCGCGGGTGAGATGCTGCGCGCCGAGGAGTTGCGCGTGGAAGTGGACCAGGCGCAGTCGCGATTGGATCGAACGCTTCAAGACCGCGTGGGGGCAATCAACCGCGCGTTGACGGGCACGCCGCACATCATCACGGCGACGTCGTCGCCGCGGCCGCTCATTCCCTGAGGGCCGCGCAAGCCGAAGCGGTCTTGTGGCTGCTTGCTAGCAAGTTAGCTTGTAAACATGAAAGCAACCATCGATTTCGACGTGGCGCTGTATCGTCGCCTCAAGGTGGAAGCGGCCCGCCGCGGTCAGACCATTCGCGAGCTCGTCGCCGAGGGCGTGCGATACGTCCTCGATGCGCCACCGCCGCGCAGCGAAGGGCGGGCGGCGCCATCGACAGCGGAGTGGGTTGGCGTACTCAACCCGTATGCCTCCAACGCCGCCGGAAACCACGACCTGTCCGCGGTGCGTGCGAGCATCGCCAGACGTCGTCGTTCCAGCACATGACCGTTGGGCTCGATACCTCGGTCGTGCTGCGTCTCCTCATGGGGGCGCCCGCATCGCAGGCGGAAGCGGCGCGTCGCCTGCTCGAGACCCAGCCCGCCGGGTCCGTCGCTGTGTCCGACCTCGTTGTTGGCGAGGCGTACTTTGCGCTCCGGCATCACTACGACGTTCCGCATGCGAAGGCGCTCGCGGCGCTGCGCGCGCTCCTGTCCGATCCGCGCATTCGGCCCACCGGCGTCGCACGGCACGTGCTCTCGCACGCATCCTCGCGCGACACGGCGCCTGGCCTCATGGACCGTCTGATTCACGCAGGCTACCAGCGAGACGATGCCGTGCTGCTCACGTTTGACCGCGCCGCAGCGCGGCTGCCGGAAGCACGGCTGGTCTAAGTACACGGGTGCATGGGCGCTCGCTGCCATCCCGAGCGAGCAGCAAGGCGCGGGGCGAGAATCCAAGACCTTCGCGCCCTTACCGCCTCACCCCTCGCTGTCGCAGCATCTCCACCATCGCGTGCGCTGCGGCGTTCGTCGAATCAAAACGAAGTCCCTCGCGAATGGCGCGCAGCGCCGGCTCGTAGCTCCCCGCACTCGCCAACGAGCGCGCGAGATTGAAATGCGCCGGCGCCAGCCCCGGGTCCAGCGCGATCGCCGACCGATACGCGGCTGTCGCCTCGGCGAACCGCCCACGCAGCAAAAGCACTCCGCCAAGGTTGAACGGTGCCAGCGGCTCGCCAGGCTCCACACGCATGGCCTGCTGCCAACTCGCCACCGCATTGACGGTATCGCCCACGGCTGCCTGCGCGATTCCCTGATTCACCAGTGCGAGCGCGGATGCGGGATTGAGCCGCACCGCTCGCGCATACTGAGCGACTGCCCGCTCCATCTCGAGCTCACTCCGGGCTCCGTCGCGTTCCGCATTTGCCAGGTTGAGCACCAGTCGCGGATCGTCGGGTTTGATCTCGAGCGCTTTGGTGTACGCGTCGACCGCCGACTGCGTCTCGCCTTTTGCCCCTCGCTGGTCGGCTACGTACCCGAGCGCCAGCGCCCAACGATCACGCAGCGCTGCGTCTCGCGCTCCCGCGTCGCCGAGTGTCTTCGAGAGGAACTTGCGCGTTCCGCGGTCGGTGCCGCGCTCGAGGTGCAGTGCGGCGGCGGCCATCGCGGCCACGTCGACATCCGCATCGTGTGTGAGCTCACGCAACCGTGCTGCAACGGCGTCGTCCAACCAAACAGTGCTGCCGGCTGCGAGCGCATCCAACAAGTGCGCGAGGCCAGCAACGCGTGCAATCTGGTGGCCGTCGTCCACGAGTATCGCGAGCGCCGATTTCGCAGTCAGCGCGCCGTCACCCAAAGCGATCTGCGCCGCCACCGAAGCGGGTAAGGGTTTGAGCGCTCGGCCCGTCCACGCGGCGATCTGCTGCTGCAAAACCGACGCGGATACTCCGGAGTGGCAGCTCGCACACGCCGAGCGTACTCCCACCGAGCTGTCGGTGAGCGGACGCGGAATGGGAATCGTGTGGTCCGCGCGGGCGTACGTGATTGCGTTGCCGAGTTCCGGGTGTTGCAGGTACGGCATGTGACAGGAGACGCAGCGACTCGCCACCGTTTGCGCCTTGTGCCGCGTGTGTCGTTCCGGCTGTTCGGCGAGGCTCGCATGGCAGCTCGTGCACTGCCGATCGTCGACACGACCCGTGAGCGATGCGCCGTTCACATCGCGATAGCTCTGCGCGTGCGGATCGTGGCAGTCGGTGCACCGCATGCCCCCTTTGCGATAGCACTCGCTGTATCGCTGGTTCTCCTGGTACGCAAAGGTCCGGACGCGGCCGTCTGGCGTGAGTGCGCGATCGCCCAGCAGCGGCAGCCCAAGTGAGTAATGGCGCTCGAGCGAATCACCAGGCAGGTAGCCTGGCCTGAGCTGGTCCTTGAGCGCATGACACTGATAGCACACCCGCAGCGATTGGTCTTTGTCGAGCGTGGCGAGCGCACGCATACGGATGTCTGCGGTGCGCGACATAGTGCCCGACGCCGCCAGCGCCACATGTTCGCGCCCCGGCCCATGACACGACTCGCAGTCAATCGCAAGAGAAGAGAACTTCGTGTCGTAGCGGTGCGTGGCCGAATCGAAGCGCGCATCCACCTGGCTGCCGTGACAGCCCTGACAATTGGCGAAGCGCGGCACGTCGCCCATGACGCGGGTCGGTGGCCAGTCGCCGCAGGCGGCCAGCGGCATGTCGGCCGTGATAGGCAGCCATCCTCGGTCGAGGCGCGTATTGGTATTGCAGAACCAAGTGGAGCCATCCCGGCTGTAGTCGAACGGCACGAACCGCCACGTGCCGTCCGACCACCGGCTCAGAAAACCCTGCGTTCCGCCTCCGGCCATGTGCCCGCCGCCCACGACTCCGTCCACGGAGATGGTGCGTGGCGGATTGCCATCCTGTTCCACGACGAACACGTACCGGCCTCCGTCGAGCACGCGTGGCGTCACGACGGCATCGCGAAATCGAATCGCACTTCCGTTGAATGCCGCGAGCACGATGTCCCGCGAAGGAGCGCCGCCGGCGCGTCCGTGCGTCGAGCGCGTCCACACGGCGTACTCGGCCTGATGACAGCTCGCGCATGTCGCCGCACCCACGAAGTCCGCACGCGCCACTGCACTGACAGGCGCGGTTTCTCGCGGTGCGGGCAGCGTGATAGTGCTGGTCATCATCCGTCGCCCTGCCGCGAACGCCCCGACGCCCACACCCACGGCGATGATTGCGAGCATCCACATTCCGCGTCGCTGCTGGGAAGGAGCGCGCGGTTGCGGCGTAGAGGAATGCGCCGGCGGCATGTTGCGGGAGCGGCGGAATCGCCTGCTCATCGCGATCGGCTGGTGCCCGAGGTATCCGACCACGCGGGACCCACACAGTTGCACAGCACGCGAAGATGACGCACCAGCGCCCATATCTCGACGCGACTCAACGTGAGGCCGAACGGTGGCATCATCGCACTGCGCCCCATCGGGTAGCCGCCGACGGCAATCGCGTCGAACAGGCGCGCATCCGTCTTGGCCGACATGAGCGCTGCGTCCGCGTGCACAGCCGGTCGCACGCGAAGGTGACGTGCGTTCGGCCCGTCCCCTCGTCCGCGCTCACCATGACACGCGGCGCAGTACCGTGCATAAAGTGCGGCACCGCCGGCGGGCGCTGGGCTCCGCTTCGGGTGCAGGTCGCTCGACTCGCGTGGCGCGCTAGGAATGACGGATTTTAACGGAACTCCACCCGCGAAGTATTGCGTGACCAGTGTACGCATCGCGAGCGGCATCGCGATGCGAGGCATCACCGTGCCTGGCACCACGCGCTGCGGATTCTCGATGATCGCGGCGATGTACGCGGCCGGCCGACGTGTGGCGACGTGCGTGAGATCAGGACCGATCGTGCCCCCGCTGCCGTCCTGGACGTGGCAACCCAGGCACGCCAGTCGCTCGCGCAGCAGCGCCTGCACCTTTGCGCTGTCGAATGCCGTGAGCGGCGCGAGGCCAGCGCCAGGCGTCTGCGCAGCACTCGGCCGCGGGGTGCAGATCACGACGCCGACGAACAGCATGAAGCACGTTCTCGCCGCGTCGAGCGGCCCTCCGACACTCACGGCGGAGGGCTGTCCGTGCCGGTGCCTGGCCCTCCACCCGAGCCGCCGATGCCCAATGCCGCCACGGCGATCGCGACGAGCGCCACGACGAGCGCAATGCCGGCGAGCGTGGTTTGCCGGCGGTTCAGCGTACTCTCCTTCACACTGGTGACATACGCAGCGGGAAACGTGACGACCCCCTCACCGGCCCATTGCTGCCGGACGCCATCAACGAGCTCCACCCATTGCACGCCGACCACCAACGCACCATCCGGGGCGGCGCTCGAGAGCAAGCCTTCCACCGCGGCGACGCGAGGACCGAGATAGCGCGCGAGCTCAGTCGTCCCCTCCGGCGTCAACTGCAGGCGGACACGTTGTTCCCCCGGCACGAGTGGCTGGGTGGCCGGCTGATAGGCGTAGCAGGCGGAGTTGAGGGCCAGTGCCGCGCCCCCCACCGTCATCGCGAAACGGCGAAATCGCATGAGCATGCAGTCACCGACTGGAGAAGATTCGTCCGGCGCGGAGACCGCGCCACTCGAGTATACGCTGCGGGGCAGCTCCGCAGGCCTGCACGGAGCTGCCCCGCAACTGCGAGCCCAACACTGCCCGAACTTACTTGCTACACTTGGAAGGATCGGCGATACAGGGATTCCCCAGCCGCTCCACGTTGGGAATCGGGAACAACAGACCCGGCACACTGAACGCGGACTCGAAGTTGGGGTTGTTCGCCCACTTCGGATCTTTCTCCCTGAACCGATACATGTCGCTCAGGCGCCGGCGCATCAGCCACAACTGCGCCTTCCGCTCGTGCTTGAGCATCACGTCGTCTGCAACCTGACCGGTGAAGTCCCCCTTCGAGTCCAGCGCGCGGACCGCGTTGATTTGCGTCCGCAGATCCGCTGAATTGCCAGCCGCCAGCGCGGCCTCGGCGAGGATGAGCCGGAGCTCGCGAGTGCTCGTGATGGTGAAGACGCCCGCGCTCGTACCGAACGCCTTGAACTGCGCGAGCAATGCTTGTGTCGTGACATCCTTCGCGCCGGTCACTGGATCGATGAGGTTAGTGTATGCGGCGCCCACACGGTGCTCGTTCCGTCCGTTGACCTCGAACCAGATGTTGATACCGTTCGTCGATTCTTGATTGCTGATGATGGTGAACTTCTGGTCGCCCGATCCCAGCGCGATCGCGGCGGTGGCGTCTGCGTTCGCGCCGGCATCGCTGACGAACGGGCTGGCTGGCGCTTGCCCTTTCGGGGTAATCTTTTGCCATACCGCTTTCGCGTGCTTCACTCGCGCCCGATAGGCCAGGATGTTGTACTTGAGTGGACCGTCACTCCCCGTCGCGGCGAGGGCCTGTGCCTTGGTCAAATAGTCGACGGCTTTGTCGTACAGAGTGCCCATCGCGGCGCGCCCGATTGGAGCTGCCGCCTCGGTCTTGTTGGAGAAGGCGTAGTCGTCGTACATGTCGGCGATCGACGTGTAGATGACAGCCGCGTAGAGATAGGTGCGGGCGAGCGTCAGCTTATTGGGCAACAGCCCATCCGCATTGTATTTCTCGAGGCGAGTGATCGCGACGTCCCCGAGGTAGCGTGCTTGCCCAACGGCAGGGAACGCACCGTCCGTGAACTCATTGAGGTAGTTCGCGAGCCCACCGGTTTCCAGATCGAACCATGCATCGCGTGATCCGATCCAATCCAATTCGTCGGTCGCCACCGAGTACGGCACAGTGGTTCCCGATAGCATCAAGTTGAGAGAGGCCAGCACGCCATTCGTCAGCGGAACGGCCGACGACGCCTGATCGAGCGCCGACTCATCCACGTTGTTCGGATTGGTGACGTCGAGCAGCTTGGAGCAGGCGACGAACGTCATGAGCGACGCAGCGAGAAACACCGCGCGCGGGATCCGGCGCGCACGAAGGGTTTTGGATGTTTGTGTCATCGTCAGAACCCCACGCGAATGTTGATGTTGAGCGAGCGCGGAATGGGGAATCCGAATGCATCGATCCCTTCGCCGAAGTTGGCGTCCGTGCTTCCTCCCGACCGTCGACCGAAGACGTTCACCTCCGGATCGACGCCGGGATACTTGGTGAACAGCGCGAAGTTGCGAGCGGCCAGCGTGATCGCCATGTCGGACGCGCCCATCAGCGCGGCCATGCGACCCGTCGACGTATACGTGAGCGACAGCTCGCGCCACCGCAGGAAATCGCCCGGCACTTGTTGATTCAGTCCGTCGTAGGGCGACAACCCCTTGAGCTGATACGCGTACACCTTGGCCGCTTCGAGCCGCTGCTGCGCGGTGCTTGCGGGATTGAGCATCGTCGCCTCCGTCTGCGCCCGCAGCTGCGTGTTGCCGCCATTGCTGGGATTCGCCCGCCGGAAGGCGCCGGTGAGATCGGAGATCGTATAATTGCCAGCTCGATACTCCAGGTTCGTTCCAACGCGCCAGTGGCTCTTGAACGTCATCGAGCCGCCGAAGGAGCCCTCGAAGTCAGGGAAGGGCTTGCCGTCGTAGTGATCGAGCTTGTCGCCGTTGGCATTGTCGTCGGCGGCGAGCGGATCAACAGCGGACAACGCGCGCGGCGTCCCGAGGAACGCAAGGAGCTCGGCCTCGGTGTCGGGTCTGCCATCCTTGTTGATGTCGAACGGAAGCTGGCCGGCCTGCAGGCACACACCGCCTCCCGCCGACTTCGTTGCACCGGTCGCGCAGGCGCTGGGCAGCTTGGCTCCAAAGAACGAGCCGGGGGCATAGCCCTCTTTCACGAAGTTGCGATATCGGGGATAACTGCCACCAACCTTCACCGGTGGAGCGCCGCCAAGGCTCGTCACGATCTGACTGAGGAATCCTGTGCTGCCGTAGAGGTCGACCGACAGCTGCGGACGATTTATCACAAACGCCTTACCCTTCAACTCCCATCCGAACGCGTCGAGCTGTCCGATGTTGTCCAGCTGTGCCGCTGTGAACCCACCCGTCACTGGGAACTGCCGCGCGTACAGGGCATCCTTCACCCGACGCTGCCAGCGAGTGAATTCCAGGGAGCCGCGGTCTTGGAACAATCCGAACTCCGCTCCCACCTCGAATTCCGTGGAGACTTCGGGCCGAAGTCCGGGATTACCGAGGTTGGCGGGAACGAGACCGCTTCCGGTCGAGGCAGAGAGTGCGCCGTACGTCGTCAACTTATCGAACGCACCGGGCTGGCGTCCGGCGCGACCGATCGCGGCACGAAGACGAAACGTGGATAGAGTGTTCGCGATCCGTCCGTTCTTCCACGACGCGCGGTCACTCGGGATGATGGAGATCGACGCTGCCGGATAGACGACGCCGCCCGACGACTTGCCGAAGGCGCTGTTCTTGTCGTAACGCGCGCCACCGGTCACGAAGACCCAGTCGTGGAAGCCGATCTGCTCCTGTCCGAAATACCCCGCGTTGACGATCGAGCTGAATACCTCCAACACCTGCGGGGTGGGTCCACCGCCGCCCACCACTTCAATGCCGGGGCCGGGAAATCCGCGGTTCGTGCTGCTTTCGTCGTTCTCCTTCGAAAGGAACCCCTGTGCTCCGAAGATGAAGTTCGACGTGATGCGCGCCATGAGGTCGCGGGTATAGCCGCCGTTGACGCTCAGTGTGATCTCCTGGTGGGATCGATCATCGATGCTCGCCGAGCCCTCGTTCGCGCGATTGATGCGGCGATCGAGGTTGTTGCCGAAGGGAATGAACGAGGTCGACCGCTGTGACGTGAAATCCACGCCAAAGGTGCCGTCGAGGTTGAATGCCGACGTGGGGATATAGCTTCCGCGCAGGCGCCCGTTGAAGTGCCGGCCGTCTTGGCGAATTCTGGGCTGAACCAGCTCGCGCATGGTTCCGAAGGAGCTGGCCCCGGTGGGGTTCCCCGCGCCCGTGCAGAGCCCTGCGCCGGTCGAACCGTTCGTCGGATCATTGAGCATTGCGAGGCGGTCCGCTCCCACCCTTGACGAGTCGCACTGCGCATTCTCCGGCTTGGAAAAGAGTGCCACGGTATACGGCGCGTAGATGCTGTTGTTGTTTTCGGGAATGTCGTTGTGCGTGTTGGCATACAGCACGTTGGACTGCAGCTTGAACGTCGTCGATGGAGAAATGCCGAGGCTCAGCGTGCCCTGATACCTGTTGGCGATGTCCTGCATGTTCACGCCGCGGTCTTGCCAATTGAAATTCTTCGCGGTGAACGGTCCATCCTCGAGATACGCGCGCACCGATCCGAAGTAGGTGATCAGCGGGGTGCCGCCCGACACCTGGCCATTGTACGTGGACGCACGACCGGTCTCGAACAACTTGGTCGCGATATCGCGCGTGAACGGCGTGAAGGCCGTGATGGGCGTCCCGTAGTGATTGGTCAGCCGCGTGGCCTGCGTGTCGGAGCGGGCGAAGCCCCACTGGGATTCGATGCGCTTCGTGGGATAGTTCTTCAAGGCCTGATCGGCCTCGAACGACCACTTGGCCGAGCCGGCAGATCCGCGCTTCGTGGTGATGAGGAGGACGCCGTTCGACGCCTCGGTCCCGTACAACGTCGCCGCGGCTGCTCCCTTGAGGATCTCGATCTTCTCCACCGACGAAGGGTCGATGTCATCGAGTCGCGATGGGCGACCGCCACCACCAGTGCCGACGAATCCGACGCCGAACCCACCGCCGTTGTCCACGCGCACACCGTCGACGTAGACGATCGGCTCGTTCGACTGCGAGAGGGACGCGCTGCCGCGAATGCGGATGCGCGAGCCTTCGCCCGTGGCACCCGATGACGGAAGCAGGACGACGCCGGGCTCCCGTCCCTGGAGAATGTCGGAAAAGCTCGAGATCGGCGCATTTTCGGGCGCCTGCACGGCCGCGACCGTGTTGCCGAGCTTACGCGCTTCGATTTGGCTGCCACCGGTTCCTGTGGTCACCACGGCGGTGAGCTCGATCGCCGAAGGAGCGAGGGCAAAGGGCACGACCGTCGTGGCTCCGGGGGTCACATCGACGATCCGCTGCGACGCGGCGTACCCGATGAGCCGTGCTCGCACCGTACGCGATCCCGAAGCCACGTTCAGGATGCGAAACTCTCCCTGTGCGTTTGTCGAGGCACCGATCGGAGTGCCAGTCGTCACGACGCTGATGCGGACACTCTGAAGGGGGCGTTTGTTTCCGGCGTCGATCACCGTTCCGGTGATCGTGCCAGTACCCTGAGCTGCCGCGAAGGAAGGAACGACGAACACGAGGAGGAGGCCGAAGAGGGCGCGAATCTTCGGCGTCACGAACTTGCCCATACTGTCACTCCTGAAGACGGTGGGAACAACTCGAGCGGAGCGAGACCACTAAGACGACACCACTATCGGGCGGCCCGTCACTTTGGATGTGCCGTGGCCGCATGTGGAAAGCGAAGCGACGGCGGCACTGGGGTATGAGCCCAAAGGGGCGTGGTTGTCAAGAAGCCGACCGCTCACAGTATGAGATCGGTCGGCACCTGTGACAAATGAAAAACGGAGAGGCGCGCTCGCCTCTCCGTTTTACCTCGACCCGCGACGTGCGCTACTGCACGGGAATCGTCACCACGCGCGTGGACGACTGGCCGATGTCGTACACGAGAAACGAAACGAGCTCGCCCCGCTTCAGGCCCGACAACACCGAGTCCAGATCCGCGGCGCTTCGCAGCGGTCGCTTGGGTCCCGGATTGAGCACGCTCACCAGAATCGTGTAGTCGGGAATGACTTTGCCATGCGCAGGACCGGTGAGCTTCACGTCACTCACCACAAGGCCGTGCCGGTACGGTTCGGCCAACTCCGCCTTGGTAACCAGATCTGCGGACACCGGCTCGACCGTGAGGCCGACCTTATCGAACTCCCGCTCTCGCAGATCGCTCCCACCGGTCGCGGGCAACCGCTCGCTGGACGCAACTGCAGTGGCCGTCTCTGGCACCTCCACCAATTTGACGCGGAACGACTTCTTCGAGCCGAACCGCATCACGTCGAGCGTGACGGTTTCTCCCGGCTTCCGACCGCGCACGATGCGCTGGAGTGTGCTCACGCGATCCGTCGGCCTGCCGTCGGCAGCAATGATGACGTCGCCCGGCTCCAGGCCGGCCTTCTGCGCCGGACTGAAGCCGTTCACCGGCGCGAAATCTCCGACCAGCACGCCCGTAACCTGATCCAGCCCCGCCGCCTTGGCCTCGGCTGCGCCCGCATTGTCAATGCGCACGCCAAGCACCCCGCGGCGAACGCGCCCATACTGAATGAGATCGTCCATGACCTGCTTCGCGAGCGTCACGGGAATGGCGAACCCATAGCCGGCGTAGAGACCCGTGCTGCTGGCGATCGCGCTATTGATGCCCACTACCTCGCCGCGGATGTTCACCAAAGGTCCACCGGAGTTGCCGGGATTGATCGCCGCATCCGTCTGGATGTAGTCGGTGATGGCGTATGCGTTGCCGCGTCCGAGCAGTCCGACCAGTGGACGGCCCTTCGCGCTGATGATCCCCGCCGTCACCGTGAAGTCGAGTCCGAGCGGATTGCCGATGGCGACGACCCACTGTCCCACACGGGCGACGTTGTCGTCACCCAGCGGAACGACGGGGAGATTCGAGCCGTCGATCTTGATCACCGCGACGTCCGTCGTGGAATCGCGACCGATGACTTTGGCGTCGAACACGCGCTTATCCAGCAGCGTGACGGTCACCTTGTCCGCGTCGGCCACCACGTGGTTGTTCGTGAGGATGTAGCCGTCCTTCGACACAATGAAGCCCGATCCTGTTCCTTCCTGCGACCGCTCCTGCGGCTGTTGCTGCTGCTCGAAGTTCCGGAAAAAATCTTCGAGTCCGCCGGCGCCCGGCGGCGTGCGCGGGTTCCGCGCGCGAGGATTGCGCTGGACGCGCTGCGTTTGAATCGATACCACGCTCGGCGTCACGTGATCGGCGATCGCCTCGAACGCATTTCCAGTCTCGGCCAGTGACTGCACCTGCGACGACGCCACCTTCGCGCCGGTCTTTCCATCTTGCGCGAAGCCGAACCGCGTCAGGTCGATGCCCGATGCAAAGAGCAGCCCGCAGATGAAGGCGGTCACCACTGCGGCGCCAAGGCGCACGCGAGAAATCCGTGTTGCCATCTGAGCTACCTGTACTGAAGGAGAGTCTGTAATTGTGAACCGTGAACCGTGAACCGTGAACGATATCAGTACGACGGTTCACGGTTCACAGTCTTCCTAGATAATGACACCACAAAGGTCCAACTAGTTTCCTATTTCTTCTCGTCCACGATCTCATAATCGGCTTCGACGACGTCGTCGGCCGGCTTGGCGCCGCCGGCCGCACCGTCGGCCTGCTGGGCACCGCCAGCATCCGCACCCGCCGCCCCTTCCGCCGCCTGGCTCTGCGTATAGAACGATTGCCCGGCTTCCCCGAACGTCTTGCTCAACTCCTCCTGGGCCGCCTTGATCTCATTCATGTCATCTCCGCGAAGGGCCTTTCGTGCCCGCTCGACCGACGCCTCGAGCCGCGTTTTCAGATCGCCGGGAAGCTTGTCCGACCACTCCTTCGCGTTCTTTTCGACTTCATAGGTCATGCTGTCGAGCCGGTTCCGCGTGTCGATCTCCTCACGCCGCTTCTTGTCCGACTCGGCATTCTTCTCCGCTTCCTTGACCATCCGATCGACTTCGCCGTCGGACAGACCACTCGACGCTTCGATGCGGATCTTCTGCTCCTTCGCCGTCGCCTTGTCCTTCGCCGCGACATGCAGGATGCCATTCGCATCGATATCGAACGTCACTTCCACCTGCGGCATGCCGCGAGCGGCGGGGGGAATTCCGGTGAGCTGGAACTTCCCGATCGTGCGGTTGTCACGGGCGAGCTCCCGCTCACCCTGGAGCACGTGAATCTCGACGGTGGTCTGGTTGTCGTCCGCCGTGCTGAACGTTTCGGACTTCTTCGTGGGGATCGTGGTATTCCGCGGGATGAGCACGGTCGTGACGCCACCAAGCGTCTCGATACCCAATGAAAGTGGCGTGACGTCGAGCAGCAGCACGTCTTTCTGCTCGCCGGTGAGCACCGCGCCCTGCACGGCGGCACCGATCGCGACCACTTCGTCCGGATTGACGCCCTTGTTGGGATCTTTCCCGAAGAATTTCTTGACCTCTTCCTGAATCTTCGGAATGCGCGTCGAGCCGCCGACGAGGAGCACCTCGTCGATGTCCTTGGGCTCGAGGCCCGCGTCCTTCAGCGCCTTGCGCATCGGCTCGAGCGTCCGCGTGATGAGATCATCGACGAGCTGCTCGAACTTGGCGCGTGACAGCGTGTAGGTCAGGTGCTTCGGCCCGCTCTGGTCGGCGGTGATGAACGGCAGATTGATGTCCGTCGAGTTGGTGCTCGACAGCTCCATCTTCGCCTTCTCGGCGGCTTCCTTGAGACGCTGGAGCGCCATCGGATCTTTCGCCAGGTCGATGCCCTGATCCTTCTTGAACTCGGCGACGATCCAATCCATCACGCGCTGATCGAAGTCGTCGCCGCCCAGGTGCGTGTCTCCGTTGGTCGACTTCACCTCGAACTGTCGCGAGCCGTCCACGTCGTACAGCTCCAGGACGGAGATATCGTACGTACCTCCCCCCAGATCAAAAACCGCCACCTTCTTGTCCTTTTTCTTGTCGAGGCCGTATGCAAGCGCCGCCGCCGTCGGTTCGTTGATGATGCGCAGTACGTCGAGCCCGGCGATTTTCCCGGCATCCTTCGTGGCTTGCCGCTGCGAGTCGTTGAAGTAGGCAGGAACCGTGATGACGGCCTTCGTGACCGTTTGGCCCAGGTAGTCCTCCGCCGTCTGCTTCATCTTCTGGAGAATCATCGCGGAGATCTCGGGCGGCGTGTACCGCTTGCCCTGCACCTCGACCTGGGCGACGTCGTTACCGCCCGCCTGAATCTTGTACGGGACGCGTTTTCCCTCTTCCACAATCTCCGTCATCTTACGCCCCATGAAGCGCTTGATGGAGAACACCGTGTTCTGCGGATTCGTGACCGCTTGGCGCTTTGCCACCTGCCCGACGAGACGCTCGCCGTCCTTGGTGAAGCCGACGACCGATGGGGTCGTGCGCCCACCTTCGGCGTTGGGAATGACGACCGGGTCGCCTCCCTCCATGACGGCGACGACCGAGTTGGTCGTGCCTAGATCGATGCCGATGACTTTGTCCGCCATTGCTTCCTCGCGTGAGATTGTCCAGGTCGCGGCAGGGCCACTGCCACGAGACGAACATCAGGGGCAAGTCCGGGACCCTCCGCGGTGTGTCAAGCTGGCAGTCCCAAGACGGCTTCTTCCAAGGGGAGCCTGACAAGCTGACGGAGATCGAATGCGAGGTGCCGCTTCGGCAGAGAATGTCCCGCCCCCCTCGCCCGCTTTGTCACGGACTCGTAACTTTGGCGAGCCGCGGTCATCCTCCCCATCACGTGACATGCTGAATTTTCTCATACCGCAGGACGAGAAGTTTTTCGACCTCTTCAATCAGCTCGCGGAGTACCTGAAGACCTCGGCCAAGCTGCTCGACCAACTGTTCGCTGAACCGCATCGCACGACAGAGCTGGTGCGTCAGATCAAGGACGTCGAGCATCTCGCCGATCAGCTCACGCATTCCATCAACGTCCGCATCGACAAGAGCTTCATCACACCGATCGACCGCGAAGACATCCATGTGCTCGCGTCGCGCCTCGATGACGTGATCGACCGACTCGATGGCACCGCGCGCCGCGTGGTGATGCTCCACATCAATGAGGTGCGCGAACCGGCGAAGCAGATGGCACACGTGATCCTGCGCGCGTCCGAACACATCGCCAAAGCGGTCGTCTCGATCAAGAAGCCGAGTGAGGTTGCGCTGCATGCGACGGAGATCAAAAAGCTCGAGGAGGAGGGCGATACGCTCTATCATGAAGCAGTCGAAGCCCTGTTCGCCGGGAAGCCCGATCCGATCGAAGTGATCCGGTGGAAGGAGATCTACGAGACGCTGGAGATCGCGATCGACCAGTGCATGGGCGTCGCGAACGCGGTGCACAGCATCTCCCTCAAGAACGCCTGAGCGAATCGTGGTCTGGTACGTCGTCGCGATCGTCGCGATCGCCTTCATCTTCGACTTCATCAATGGCTTCCACGATTCCGCGAACTCCATCGCGACGATCGTCGGCACTCGCGTGCTGAGCCCCTTCGCCGCCGTGGCGTGGGCTGCGTTCTTCAACTTCGCGGCGCTCTTCATGGGGAACGTCGCCGTGGCGAAGGCCGTCGGCGGCGGGATGATCGAACAGAGCATCGTGAATCCCAACGTCATTTTTGCGGCGTTGCTGGGCGCGATCGTCTGGAACATCATCACGTGGGCGTACGGCATCCCGAGCAGCTCGTCGCACGCGCTCATTGGTGGCTATGCCGGATCGGCGATGGCCAAGGCCGGTTTCAGCGCGATCACCTGGGGCCCGAAGTGGGTGCAGACGCTGTCGTTCATCGTGATCTCGCCGCTCGTCGGATTCATGGCGGGATTCGCGTTGATGATCATCTGCTATTGGGTCTTCCAGAAGCTGAACGCGTCGCGCGTCGATCGTGTCTTTCGTCCCGCGCAACTACTCAGTTCCGCGCTGCTCTCCTACTCGCACGGCGGCAACGACGCGCAGAAAACCATGGGAATCATTCTCGGCTTGCTCGTGGCGAGCCAATCCTACTTCGCGGCCGAGACGGGGATGCTGCATCATTTGTATGTCACGGACTTCAAGACGATCCCCGCGTGGGTCGAGGTCGGCGCCTATTCCATGATCTCCCTCGGCACCTTGTTCGGCGGCTGGAGAATTGTGCACACGATGGGGTCGCGCATCACCAAGCTGCGCCCGATGGGTGGCTTCGCGGCCGAGACAGGAGGCGCGCTCGCCATTCAGATCGCGACGCATTACGGCATTCCGGTCAGCACCACGCATACGATCACCGGCTCGATCGTGGGTGTTGGCGCCACCAACCGCTTTTCGGCCGTGCGATGGGGACTGGCCGGCCGAATCGTGTGGGCGTGGATTCTGACGATTCCAGCGGCAGGGATCATGGCAGCGATCTCCTACCTGATCCTGTCGCGCGTCGTCACCCTGCCCTGAGTTCGAGGCAGGCGCGATTTAAACAGACGTTGTCTAAATGCGTTTCCCATACGGACTTATGAGGAACATTAGTTTAGACTAAGAAAGCGGGCTCTTGCGCCCCCAGTGTGATGTGGATCACATTCGCCGTCCGATCCGCCAATCACCTCCTGAGGAGCCACCCCCGAATGAAACGTCTTTCCCTCGGCACGCTCGTCCTCTTCACCGCATTCAGTGCGGCGTGCGCCGGCGATGTTGCCGTTGCGCCGGAAGCGCTTCGCGCGCCCGGACCGCTGTCCGCCACTGGATTAGCGCCGACGTCGTACGTGCTCGACTTCAACGGATCGCTGCCAGCAAGCCTCGCGGGCGATGTTGCCGCGGCGGGTGGAACGGTGAGTGCGACCATGGACGGAATTGGAATCGCCGTCGCCACATCCGCCGATCCGGCGTTTCGCGGCAACGCCGGCAAGATCGCCGGCGTGAGAGCGGTATCGCCCGACCTCGTGGTGCAGTGGATATCTCCGAATGAGCAGGTGGCGGCCGAGGCCGTTGAGGCCGATGTCAGCACCGACGTCACAACGCAGGCTGCTGTTGGTGCGCTCGAGACATTCCGCTCCATTCAATGGAACGTGGATGCCGTATCCGCGCCTGGCGCGTGGGCGGCCGGTCAACAGGGCGCGGGTGCACGCGTCGCCATCATCGACGGCGGTATTCATTCGACACACATCGACCTTGCTGGCAACCTCGACAAAGTGCGGTCCCGCTCCTTCGTTCCCGGCACCACCTACAACTCCGACGGTGGCACGTTCTGGCATGGGACGCACGTGGCCGGAATCGTCGCGGCTGCGGCGAACAACATCGGCACTGTCGGTGTCGCGCCCAAGGCCACGATCATTGGCGTGAAGGCGCTGCATAACGGCTCCGGAGCGTTTTCGTGGATCATCAATGCGATCTACTACGCGGCAACACCCATCGCCGAAGGCGGCGCGGGCGCGAACGTCATCAACATGAGCCTGGGTGCAGGGTTCGACAAAAACGAAGATGGCGCAGCCGAGCTCAAGAATGCGCTGAGCAAGGCAACGACGTACGCGTACCAACGGGGCGTGACCGTCATTGCGGCCGCAGGCAATAGTGCCATTGACCTCGATCACACCAACAACCTGATCTTCGTGCCGGCGATGTCGGCACACGTGATCGCCGTTGCGGCCACGGGCCCACTGGGTTTCGGCCTGGGCGCGCTCAACTATGACCGGCCGGCGTCGTACACGAACTTCGGTCAGTCAGCGATCACACTGGCCGGCCCTGGCGGCGATGGCGCGTTGCCGGGTAGCCAGATCTGCTCCTACAAGCGCAATCCGGCGGGCACGAGCTTGCAGTACTGCTGGGTGCTCGATCTCGTGATGGCGCCGTGTCGCGGTGGTGGTGCGAGCATTGGCTCGTATTGCTGGGCCGCGGGAACGAGCATGGCATCGCCGGCGGTTGCTGGCGTGGCCGCACTCATTATTGGCAAGAACGGGCCGATCTCGCCAACGCAAGTAGAGACCATTCTCCGACAGTCCGCTGACGACCTCGGTAAGCCGGGCAACGACGATTTCTATGGACGAGGACGAGTCAACGCCCTCCGCGCCATCCAGTAGCCGTCGGTTCGCCATTGTAGCAATCAGGTCACGGTAGCCTGCGGAGTAGGCGATGGAGAAAGGGGAGCCTCATCTTTCGAAGATGAGCTCCCCTTTCCCCTATCTGCACATGCGCCCTCTCTCGTTCGCGCTCGCCGCCGTAACGCTCGTTGCCGCCTGCGGCGACGCGGCCAACAAGAAGCCCGACTCACCTGCCGCCGGCGCTGCCCCTGCCAGCGCGAGCACCCAGAGCGTCGATCTCACAGGCGCCGGGGCGAGCTTCCCATATCCACTGTACCTCAAGTGGTTCGAAGCGTACGCCGCGAAAACAGGCGTGAAAATCAACTACCAGACGATTGGCTCGGGCGGTGGAATTCGGCAGCTCTCCGAGATGACGGTGGATTTCGGCGCGACGGACGCGCCGATGTCCGACGCTGAGCTGGCAAAGGCGAAAGGCGGGTCGATCCTGCACATCCCCACGGCCCTCGGAGCAGTCGTCATCACGTACAACCTTCCCGAAGTGGCGCAGCCTCTCAAGCTGACAGGGGAAGTCGTTGCGGCGATTTTCCAGGGTCAGATCACGCGCTGGAACGACGCGCGGATCGCAGCGCTCAACGCGGGCGCAGCGCTGCCCGCGAAAGACATTTTGGTGGTGCACCGCTCGGACGGTTCGGGGACGACGTACGTGTTTACCGACTTTCTTGCCGCTGTGAGTCCCGCGTGGGCCACCAAACCAGGCAAGGGCAAGGAAGTGCAGTGGCCCGTCGGTCTGGGCGCAAAGGGCAACGAGGGCGTCGCAGGACAGGTGAAGCAGACGCCTGGCGCACTGGGATACACCGAGCTGGTGTATGCCAATCAGAACAAGCTCTCGACGGCGATGATCAAGAACGCGAGTGGCGAGTTCATCGCGCCGTCGGTCGCGTCGGTCACCGCCGCCGCGGCCGGAGCGTCGGCCAAATTACCGGCGAACACAGACTACCGCGTATCCATCGTCAACGCGCCGGGCGCCGGGGTGTATCCGATCTCGTCGTTCACATGGCTGCTCGTCTACGACAAGCAAACGGACCCGGCCAAGGGAAAAAAGATCACGGATTTTGTGAAATGGGCGCTGTCGGATGGGCAAGGCATGGAGGCGGCGCTCGACTATGCGCCGCTGCCCGAGGCCATGCGGAGCGCGCTCGTGACGCGGGTTGGCGCTATTCAATAGGTTGAGGTCGTGCCGGAAACGCAGCCACCCACCACCCACTACCTGAACCGCGAGCTCAGCTGGCTTGCGTTCAACGCGCGCGTGTTGCACGAAGCGATGGACCCGCGGGTTCCGATGCTGGAGCGCCTGAAGTTCCACTCGATCTTCAGCAGCAACCTCGACGAGTTTTTCATGGTCCGGGTGGCGGGCCTCCGCCGACAGCTCGAGTCGGGGGCGCTGCACACCACTCCGGATGGGCTCACCGCACCCGAGCAACTCGCGGCCATCCGCGCGCGCGTGCGCGTGCTGCTCGACGATCAGCGCGCGGCGTTCGCGTCGCTGCTCGAGGAGCTTGCGCCGCACGGTGTGCGCATCATCGGCATGGCCGACCTGACTCCCGCCGAGCGCCGCGCAATCGACGAGCAGTTCGAGTCGCAGATCTTTCCCGTACTCACGCCGCTCGCCGTCGATCCGGGCCATCCGTTTCCGAACGTCTCGAATCTGTCGCTGTCGCTCGCCGTCGAGGTCCGGGATCCGGAGCATGACACCACGCATTTCGCGCGAGTGAAAGTCCCGAAGCGACTCACGCGGTGGATGCCAGTGCCGGGCCGGCCACATCACTTCGTGCCGCTGGAGCAAGTGATCGGCGAGAATCTGGAGGCGTTGTTTCCCGGCATGGACGTGCTCGGGTTCTACGCGTTTCGCGTGACGCGCTACTCCGATCTCGAGTTCACCAATCTCGAGGATCCGGAAGATCTGCTCGCCACGATCGAAGAGCGCGTGTTCGAACGTCGCTTCGGCGAAGTCATTCGACTCG
This sequence comes from Gemmatimonadaceae bacterium, assembly GCA_031360095.1. Taxonomy (GTDB): domain Bacteria; phylum Gemmatimonadota; class Gemmatimonadetes; order Gemmatimonadales; family Gemmatimonadaceae; genus AG11. The sequence goes on along the minus strand of JANMAY010000120.1, from coordinate 5,909 downwards.
AAGTGCAGGACGACATGCCGGCGCATCTCCGCATGCTCCTGCTGGTAGAGCTGCGCGACGCCGATTTTCCCGCGAAGACCGCGCTCAGCGAAGCCGACATCGAGGACTCTGGTCACCTGCTGGATCTCGGCGATATGATGGAGCTGAGCCAGCTCGAGATCGCGGAGTTGCGCGATCCTCCATTTACGCCATCCGTGCCGCCCGAGCTGCGCGACCCCGAGACGTCGATCTTCGACGTCATTCGCGAACGCGATCTGCTCGTGCACCATCCATTCGATTCGTTTCCTGCCACGGTGGAGCGGTTGCTCCAGAGCGCAGCGATGGACGAGCACGTGCTGGCGATCAAGCTGACGCTGTACCGGACGTCCGGCGACACGGCCATCGTGCGCGCACTCACGGAGGCGGCGCAGCGCGGCAAGCAGGTTGCCGTGCTCGTCGAGCTCAAGGCGCGATTCGACGAAGCGAACAATATCAGCTGGGCGCGCACGCTCGAGGACTACGGTGTACACGTCGCGTACGGTTCCGCTCTCCTCAAGACGCACACGAAGACGGCGCTGATCGTCCGCCGCGAGCCGGATGGCATCCGCCGGTACGTGCACATCGGCAGCGGGAACTACAACTCGCGCACGGCGAGGATCTACACCGACGTCGGGTTATTTACGTGTAGTCCGTCCATCGGTGCCGACGTGAGCGATCTCTTCAACTCACTGACCGGCATCTCCCGCCAGCGCCTCTATCGCAAGCTGCTCGTGGCGCCGGCCAACATGAAGGATCGCTTCATCGAGCTGATTGGCCGGGAGAGCCAGCACGCGGAATCGGGAGGTGGAGGGCGCATCATCGCCAAGATGAATTCGCTCGTCGATGCCGACGTGATCGACGCGCTCTATCGCGCCTCGCAGGCCGGCGTGGAGATCGACCTCATCGTCCGCGGCATCTGCTGTCTGCGCCCCGGCATTCAGGGCGTGAGCGAGCGCATTCGCGTGCGGAGCATCATCGGGCGATTTCTGGAGCACTCGCGCATCTGGCAGTTCGGCAACAGTGGTCTCGACGAATTCTACATCGGCTCGGCCGATTGGATGCCGCGAAATTTCCTGCGCCGTGTGGAGGCCGTGGCTCCGGTGGAAGCGCCGCGTTTGCAGGCGCGCTTGCGGAGTCTGTTGCAGACGTGTCTCGACGACAACCGGCAGGCGTGGGAGCTGGACGCGTCGGGCAACTGGACGCAGCGGAAGCCTGGCGCGAACGACGTGCATGCGACGCACGTGCGGCTCATGGCGGACTCGTGGGGCGAGGGTTCGGAGCCGGCGACGCGACCGACGCCAAGCGACGGCGTGTCGCTGCGCCCGCAGGCGGGGAGCTGAGCGGTCCCGCTATTCGTCGTTCCCCACCACGTCATCGGACGACAACACGGCACCATCCGCGGCCACGATCTCGACCGGCACACCAGCCAGCTTCGCCAGCAGCTGCGACTTGCGATGTGCGCCCCATAGCTCGAGCCGCAACACGTTCGCCCCGCGCGCCGCAACCGGCGTAATCCGAATTGCCCGCTGCATCCAGCGCACCTTCACGTCGGCCACTGCGCCAACGTGTCCGCGATCGAACCCGTCGGCGACGCGAAGGATCGCCGACAAGCGCTTGATCTGATCGCGCAGCGGGGCGTCGAGCATGCCGACGTTGCGATGCTTCTTTTTTGGCGGGGCGCCGCGATGATACCGCGCGATATTCGCCACCACGATCTGTTCGACCGGCGCAATGCCCAGCAGTTCGGCGTGCACGATCAAGTGATAGGAATGCTTGTGGTGCCGGTCGTAGTTGATGTGATAGCCCACGTCGTGCAACAGCGCGGCGTCGGCGAGCGTCGCACGTTCCTCGGGCGCACAGCCCAGCCGTGTTCCCAATGAGTCGAAGAGGCGGAGCGCGAGCCGTTGCACGTGGAGTGCATGCGGCTCCTCGAAATGGCAGCGCTCCGCGAACTCGCGCACGGAGCGCTCGCGCGCCACACCGGGATCCGCCACGGTCGGCGCGACCCGCGCCGTTTCCAGCAGCAGCCCTTCGCGGATCCCGTACCGCGACACCAGCACTTCGCGCGCGTCCAGGCGCGCGCAGACTTCGGCGGCCACGGCGATTCCGGCCACGATGATGTCGGCGCGCTCAGGATTGAGCCCGGCCATCTCGCGGCGTTCGTTGGCGGGCATGGCGGCAAGCGCATCGAGAATGTGCTCCACTTCCACGCGCGGAACCGCGGTTGCATGCACGTTGCGCGCGGCGAGCATCCCTCGCCGCGCGAGGTGCATGCCGGCGAGATTCGTGAACGTGCCGCCGGAGCCGATGAGCTGTGCGCCGCGCCAATCGCGACGCGGCAGCACCTCGCGCAACGCGTCACGCACATCCCGGCGCAGCCGAGCGAGCGCCTTGTGCGTCGCACCATCCTTCAGAAAACGGTCGGTGAGTCGCAGCGCGCCGAAGGGCAGGGAGAGCAGGTCGTCCAGCACGCCGTCTGCCGCCAGGGCCAGCTCGAGTGAGCCGCCGCCGATATCCATGACGACCGTACGTCCTACGCCGAGGTCGAAGTGTGCGAGCGCGCTGCGATAGGAGAGGCGCGCTTCGTCTGCGCCGTCGATGATGCGCACCTGAAGTCCCGCTTCCTGCCGAACGCGCGCGACGAACACCGAGCCGTTCTCCGCATCGCGAACGGCGCTGGTCGCCACCGCCTCGATGCGCTCGGCGCCGAGTTGTCGGGCGAGTGTCGCCATGCGGGCGATGCTTTCGACGGCGCGTTCCATCGATTCCGACCCGATGACGCCGGTCGCTTCGAGGTCGGCGCCCAGACGGGGCGCGGCTTTCATCTCGTCGACGACGGTAATGCCGCCCTCGGCGGTCACGTCAGCGACGATCTGCCGAACGGAGTTGGATCCGATATCGATGGCGGCGATGCGGCGAACGGCGCCGGATCCGCGCGTGGGACGCGGCGTGCGAGCATGCAGTGCGAGTTTGGGGCTCGTCATTGCCGCAATCTAGTCAGCGACTGAGCAGTCGAGCTTGGGGCAGGGGGCCAAAGCGTGGGCGTGGGCAACTCCCAGCTCGGGCCCCCAGCTCGGGCTCGAGAGCGCTCACGCCCGAGCTTACGCCCCAAGCCCCCTGCTGCTTTTGACTTGCAGGTCGATGGGTGTCACCCCACCGCCATGCTTGATGTTCTTTCCTTCCGCAAGAAAGACAGCGTCTTCTCCGATGTTCGTTGCCAGGTCCGCAACGCGCTCCAAGTTGCGGCTCACCAGGAGGTACTCGAGCGACGGGTTGATCGTTTTCGCATCCGCCATCATGTGTGTCAGCAAAATGCGAAACATCGATTCGTGCAGCGCATCGACTTGATCATCGCGAGCGCAGACGTCGCGTCCGAGGGCGCCGTCGGCCCGGAGAAAGGCGTCGATCGCGTCGCTGAGCATGGAGCGCGCGCGGCGTGCCATGTCTTCGATTTCCGGATCCGGCGTGATGTTCGAGCGGAGCGCGATGAGCCGCTGTGCCGCCTGCGCGATGTTCACGGCGTGGTCGCCGACGCGCTCGAGATCGCTGGTGACCTTGATTGCGCTCACGATGAAGCGGAGATCGCGCGCCATGGGCTGCTGCAGCGCGAGCAGTTCCAGCGCCGCGCCCTCGAGCTCCAACTCCATGACGTCGAGGTCGTGATCCGCCGCAATGACTGCCTCGGCTTTGCCCTCGTCCTTGGTGAGTAGCGCATCGACCGACAGCTCGACCAGCGCCTCCGCTTTCTCCGACATTGCGAGCAGGCGGCGGTTCAGCGCGGTGAGCTGATCGTGAAAATGTCGAAACGGAACGTCTGGGCTCATCCGAATCTCCCCGTGATATAGGCTTCCGTTCGCTCCTCGCTTGGACTCGTGAAGAGCCGCTGGGTTTCGCCCACCTCGACCAACGCGCCGAGGTAGAAGAATGCGGTGCGGTCGGAAATGCGTGCGGCCTGCTGGAGGTTGTGCGTGACGATGACAATCGTGAGTTCGCGCTTGAGCTCGTACACCAGCTCCTCGATCTTCTGCGTCGCGATCGGGTCGAGCGCGGAGGCCGGCTCGTCGAGGAGTAGAACTTCCGGATCGTTCGCCAACGCCCGCGCGATGCAGAGACGCTGCTGCTGACCACCCGAAAGCGCCAGAGCACTCGTGCGAAGCCGGTCTTTGACCTCGTCCCACAAGGCGGCGCGTCGGAGGGCGGATTCCACGATGGCGTCGATATCGGCGCGATTGGGGCCCGAGTTGATGCGCGGCCCGTACGCGACATTGTCGTAGATCGACTTGGGAAATGGATTCGACCGCTGAAAGACCATCCCGACGCGCTGCCGCAACGTGACGACGTCCATTCCCTTCTGGTAGATGTTCTCGCCATCGAGCCGGATCTCGCCCGTGCGCCGTGCGCCGGGAATGAGCTCGTTCAGGCGATTGATCGATCGCAGAAACGTGGACTTGCCGCACCCGGACGGACCGATGCACGCCGTGACCGCCCTCGGAGCGATTTCCAGGTTGATGTCGTGGAGCGCCTGCGTCTTGCCGTACCAGAAGTTGAAGTCGGCCACGTCGATGCGGCCGCTCGCGATCTTGGCGACTGAGTCCACGTGCACGGTTGCCGTCATCCGAACCGTCCGGTGATATAGGCTTCGGTTCGCGGGTCGCTTGGCGTCGTGAACATCGTGCGCGTGGGAGCGCTCTCGACCATCTCGCCCGCAAGCATGAACACCGTGCGATCGGACACACGCGCCGCCTGCTGCATGTTGTGCGTCACGATGATGACCGTCATCGTCTTTCGCAGCTCGTAGACGAGCTCTTCGACCTTCTGCGTGCTGATCGGGTCGAGCGATGCCGTCGGCTCGTCGAGCAGCAGCACATGGGGCGCGGTGGCCAGGGCGCGCGCGATGCACACCCGCTGCTGCTGGCCGCCGGAGATCCCCGTGGCGCTCGACTTCAGTCGATCCTTCACCTCATCCCACAGCGCGGCCTCGCGGAGGGCGCGCTCGACGATCTCGTCGACCGCTTTGCGATTCGGTTTGAGCCCCGGCTGCACTCGCAGTCCGGCGGCGACGTTGTCGCGGATGGACATCGTGGGAAATGGTGTCGGCCGCTGAAACACCATGCCGACGTGCCGCCGGAGCGCGATCGGGTCCACGCCGTCTGCGTAGATGTCCTGACCGTGAAACAACACGTGCCCCTCGACGCGCGCGATGGGAATCGTCTCGTGCATGCGATTCAAGCACCGCAGGAACGTCGACTTTCCACATCCGGACGGGCCAATGATCGCCGTGACCTCGTTCGTCGCGATACCGAGGTTGACGTCGCGGACCGCATGCGTTTTGCCGAAGTATGCGTTGAGCTCCCGCGCCAGCATCGCGCAGCTCCCGTCGCCGGCGGGACCTTCCTTCGACTGCGGCCGAAGCGTGACGTCAGTCATGCCCGCCGCCGTGTCGCGCTCGGGTGACGAACCGTGCGACGACGCTGATCACGAGAACGAGGGCGATGAGCACCAGCGCACCCGCCCATGCCAGCGCATGCCATTCGTCGTACGGACCAGTCGCGTAGGTGAAGATCTGCAGCGGCAATGCCGAGATGGGCTGCGTGATCCGCGTCGACCAGAAGTTGTTGCCGATGGCGGTGAACAGCAGCGGCGCCGTTTCACCCGCGATGCGCGCGACGGCGACGAGCACGCCGGTGACAATGCCGCCCAGCGCAGTGCGGAGCACGATCTGCATCGACGTGCGCCAGCGCGGATAGCCGAGGGCGAGCGCTGCCTCGCGCAGCGACTGTGGGACGGTGCGCACCATCTCTTCCGTCGTGCGCGTCACGAGCGGAATCATCATCGCACCCAGCGCCGCCCCGCCCGCAAGCGCGGAGAAATGCCCGAACGGCCGCACGAGA
>JANMAY010000458.1:0-4847 GCA_031360095.1 Gemmatimonadaceae bacterium | reverse complement strand
GACGTAACGAACGCTGAGCGGCTTGCGTCCTCCCTCCAGCCCGCGGTACTGCCGCATGAGCTGCTTCGTGGCTTCGTCCCACTGCCCTTCGTACGAGTCGTTCACGGAGAGATAGCGGCCCTCGTCGGGGATGCGAATGCTTGGGTGCGACAGCAGGAACTCGCCGATCGACGGATCGAGCGTGAAGCCATGCACTCCCTGCCCCGTGGTGTACACCAGCATGGTGCTGGAGCCATAGATCACGTAGCCGGCAGCGACCTGACGGCGACCGGGTTGCAGCATGTCCTCCATCTCACCGTGCCGGCCGCGCGTGATTTTCTGAACCACGCTGAAGATGGTGCCGACGGGGACGTTGACGTCGATGTTGGACGAGCCGTCGAGCGGATCGAACAGCAGACAATACTTTCCGCAGCGGAAGCCGTCCGGGATGGGAATGATGCCAGGCTCCTCTTCCGAGGCCATTGCGCACAGCCGGCCGCCGTGATCCACCGCCTTGACGATCGTGTCGTTGGCGAAGACATCCAGCTTCTGCTGGATCTCCCCCTGCACATTCGCGTTGTCCGTGGAGCCGAGGATGTCCGCGAGACCGGCGCGGCGCACCTTGTTCGCGATCATCTTTGCGGCGAGCGCCATGTCGTACAGGATGCCCGACAGCTCGCCCGTCGCTTCGGGGTGCAGGCGCTCCTGCTCGATGATGAAACGTTCGATCGTGACGACCGACGTCGCAGTGTGTTGAACCACGGGCTGCCTCTACGCGGGTGGATGAGCGGTCGCAAGGCGGTGCGCGGCATACGCGCGGGCGTCAGCCTCGTACGGATTGTCGCGATACCCATGCTTCACGCTTCTCCAAAGATACCGCAGCGGGAAGAGCGGGTCCGCTTGAAACTGATGGACGTGCCGGAGTTCGTGCAAGAGCAATTCAGGCTCGAGCGTGACGCCCGGAGCGAGCCAGATCGTTCGCCACAGTGTGACGCCCGCGACGCTGGACCGGCCGAGGCACCAGCCGCCGACACGAAGCGCAAACCCGCCGCGGCGCCAGCCGGCGTCGGCGAGCTCTGGATAGCGCTCCAGTACTGTGTGTGGCAATTCGATCCGCCTGCCGACGAGCCAATCAATCATCGGGGAGAAGATGTTGGGTGTCGCGCTGCGGGATCGTCCACGTGGCTTCGCCTGCTCGGACCTCGATGCGACCCGCCTCAAATCGGAGGACGATGCTGCCGAGCCGATCGGTACGGAGCACCGACACCTTTGCGTCGTGCAGTGCAGCCATCACGCCGGCAGAAGGATGTCCATATGCATTGTGCGCGCCCACGCTCACCAGCGCGACGCGCGGATTCACGGCGCGCAAAAAAGCCGGCGTGGAACTCGTTGCGCTTCCATGATGGGCGATCTTCAAGACGTCCGCGTGAAGCGCATCGCCAGCATGAGCGAGGAGCCAATCCTCCTCCGCGGCTTCGGCATCCCCGGTGAACAGCACGCGCACGCCGCCGACTCGAGCGACAAGGACCGTGCTTGCGAGATTGGCGTCCGACAGGTTCGACGCCCACACCGAATCAGGAGCAAGCGAAGTCACGACGATGTCGTCAACGCGGAGTGAATCACCCGGGCGGACCCGCTGCCACGGAATCTTTCCGTCGCGCGCGGCGGCAAGCGCGGCACGGTATGGCGCAGTCGTCCCCACATATCCTGGATCGAGAAACCGGCGTGGCGGCAGCAGCGCGAACAGCGAGGCGGCTCCACCCACGTGATCGGCGTGTGGATGCGACAGAACGAAAAGCGCGACATCCCCACCGCGTCGCGCCAAGTAGGGAACGACGGTGTTGCGGCCGGCGTCGCCGCCGACCCAGCTTCGGCCCGCATCGATTACGATCCATCGTCCTCGCTCGGTGCGCAGTGCAAGTGCGTCGCCCTGCCCCACGTCGATCATGTGCAGTTCGGGAACGGCGCGCATCGGGCGGAGGAGCGGCTCGTACAGCATGAAGGCAAGGGCGCACGCGCACACCAGCAGCGGGCGCAATGGGTGGCGCGCCATACAGGCCACGATTACGGCGACCGACGCGATGCCCGCCGCGCAGGCTGCGACGTTCGTTGGAAGCGCAGCGGGAGCGGCCCACGGTGCTGCGGACGCAACGACCGCAATGCGATCGAAGGCTTGCAAGAGGACGTGCGCCGCGTCGGCGCAGACCTGCTCCACACCGCGAATGGGAATAGCCAATGCGAGGAAGAGCACGGGCTGGAGCAGTCCCATCACCGGGTCGGCCGCGAGATTGGTCACCGGTCCAAGCAGCGCGATGCGTCCGAAGGCCCGTGCAACGAGCGGCGCGGTGACGAGGGTCGCGACGACACTCACGATCGCAGCCGTCGCAAGCGAGCGACGAAGGCCGCGCCATTTTCGCGGGATCGTTCTACGTCCGAGCGCGCCGCCGGCGATGAGCGCCGCAGTTCCCACCACGCTGAGCTGCCATCCGAGATCGAGTGCGGTGCGCGGATTCCAGAGCGGCGCAGCAGCGCCCAGCGCGAGAATGGCCCATGGCGACGTGGGTCGCTGCGCCAGTCGCGTGAGAAGCAGCGCGCCCAGCATGACGGCTGCGCGCACGGCCGGCGGCGGGGCGCCGATGGTCGCGACATATACCGCCAGCAGCAGCAGGGTGCCGATGCGCGCGGGGGTGCGCGGCAGTCGCATCACCGACGCCAACAGCTCGAGCGCGAGTGCGACGATGCCGACGTGCAATCCGGACACGCTGAGCATGTGCACGAGGCCGGACCGCGCGTAGCGATCGCGCTCCTCGGCCGAGATGCCGCTCATGTCGGCGATGACGAGGGCGCGGGCCATCGGCGCGTCGGTGGCGAAGATGCGGTCGATCCGCCGGCCCGTCGCCGCGCGTAGACGCAGCAGCCGTGGGCCGTCGCGGGCCACGGAGAGCGCTGCATCGCTGATGACGATGCCGCGGGGATCGGCGCTGGCGCGGCCCCGAATCGTCGCGCGCTCTCCCGCGTGAGCCGCCCCCTGGGCAACGAGAAGCATCGCAGGGGCTGCGCACCTCGCGGCGGTCACGGCAACGCGAGCGATGTCACCAACACCAACATCGTGCTCGAATGTTGCCTGCCATTCAGGGGCGTGCACGAGCCGACCGGTGCACTGCCGGTCGACCGACTGCACCGTTGCCGCGGTCAGCGAGGCGCCCGCGGCGACAGCGCATACGAGTGAAGGCACACTGCGCGCGTGGAGGCCGCAGATGATCGCCGCGACGAGTGACGCGGCACCGAGCAGAAGTCGAGCGTCAGGTGGAGCGCTGAGCGCGACGATGAGCGCGCCCGCATACGCCAACACCGACCACGCAATGAGCGGCATGCCCAACGAAGGGCCTCGGCACCGGAACTACGACATCAACTCATCGCGCGGGCAAGCGGAACGACTCGTGGCTGCCGTCTACCCCGCCATCGGCAATGGCTGGCGCTCGCGCACCACGGTGCCGGTAAATGTCGACCCGGTGGTGCCAGTGAGCTCCACCGTGAGATACGTCCCCAGCATGCTCGCATCGCCCGGTACCAGCACCGTCTTGTAGTCCCGGGTCCGAGCCATGAGCATGGCCTCGCCGCGCTTCGCCTCGCGCTCCACGAGCACTTCGTGCCGCGTGCCGAGAAGGCCAATGTTGCGCGCGCGAGCCATGCCGCGAACCGTGCCGACGAGCGCCTGCAGCCGTTCGCTCGCCACGTTCGCCGGCACCGACCACTCGGGCGGCAGTCGCGTTGCCGGAGTGCCATCGCGCGGGGAGAAGATGAACGTGAACGCGTCGGCGAATCCGACTTCACGCACGGCGCTCAACGTCTCCGCGAATTCCTCGTCGGTCTCACCCGGAAATCCGACGATGATGTCCGTGGTGAGCGAAACCCCCGGCACCGCGCGGCGGATTTTGTCGACGCACTCGAGATAGCCTTCGCGCGTGTAGCGGCGCAGCATGCGCTTGAGCATTCGCGAGGAACCGCTTTGCATGGGCAGATGCACGTGCTCGCAGACGGTGGGCACGTCCCCCATCGCGGCGATCACGCGATCGCTGAAGTCGTTGGGATGAGGGCTGGTGTAGCGGACGCGCCGCACGCCGCGGACGCTTCCGACTTTCCGAAGGAGATCGGCGAAGTCGTGCGTGCCGTCGTGGTAGGAGTTCACGGTTTGCCCGAGCAGCACCACCTCGCTCATGCCATCGGCGACGACTTGCTCGGTCTCGCGTACCACGTCCTCGAGCCGGCGGCTGCGCTCGGAGCCTCTCGTGGTGGGAACGATGCAGTAGGTGCAGCGATAGTCACATCCGCGCTGGACGGGGATCCACGCTTTGACCTTGTCGAACCGGCGCGGCGTGAAGTCCTCGTAGTGCTCCTCGAGGTCGAACGTCGTCGCGATGGCGCGCTCGCCCCGGCGCGCGCCGTCGAGCAGCTGCGGAAGCGCACGATACCCATCGGGCCCGATCACGAGCGAGACGTGCTTCGCCTTTTCGAGCAACTGCGGACCAAGCCGCTGCGCCATACAGCCGGTGACGCCCATGACGCTGTTGGCAGTCATGTGGCGCTTCAACTCGCCCAAGCGGCCGATCACGCGCTGCTCGGCGTGATCGCGAATCGCGCACGTGTTGACGAGGATGACGTCCGCGCCGTCTGGCTTGTCGACCGGACGATAACCAGCGGCAGCGAGCTTTCCGAGCATCAGCTCGGAGTCGCTCACGTTCATCTGGCAGCCGTAGGTCTCGATGTAGACGGAGGGGGACACGGACATTCTCAAAAAGGTAGCGATTGGTTCGCGTTCTTGCAGTTTACTCAAGACTCATTACAACGGACTCATGACTCGGCCGAGT
>JANMAY010000444.1:0-14950 GCA_031360095.1 Gemmatimonadaceae bacterium | reverse complement strand
GCTCGTTCGCGCCTGATGCGGCCCTTGCGGGCTGCGGACACCCTTACCTGCCGCGGCGCGGGCGCCGCGACGACTTCCCCTCTGCCTGCCCCGACGAGCGGCACCTCCAGCTTGGCGCCGACGGAGCGGAACAACTCCGGCTACGTGGTCGCCGAGTTCATGGTCCGGAAAATCGACTCGACCGTGACTCAAGCCAGCCTGCCCAGCGGCCTGCCCAAGAAGAAGCCATGACCGCGGCAACAATCGACTCGGGGTATATCATCGCGTCGAGCTGACGAATCCCGCGCTCTGAATGCACAAAACCTCGCGACCACGTCGCGAGGTTGTGTGTTTGCACGGTGCGTCTAGACGTCGCCATCCGACGCACGGTAGATTGGCCCGGAATGGCAGCCCCCGCCGACCTCAGTGAACTTCGCATCAATCGCGACGTACCCACCCCACCAGCACGCGCCGCGTTGAAGCGCAATCTGGTGCTGTTCAGTGCTGCCCTTGCCAGCATCGTTGCCGCTGTCGTCGTCATACGCGCTCGGGCGGTGCCGACCGTCCAAGTACTCACGGTGAGCGCGGGCACGGGATCCAATGGTTCCTCGACTGGTACGACCAGCGTGACGGCCAACGGCTACGTGGTCGCACGGACCAACGTCGTGATGGTGGGTCCGGCCGCATGACACGCACCGGCGGCTGGCTGGCGAACACCGCGCTCGCCCTCGTCGCCACGCTCGTGTCGCTTGGGTCGATCGAAGTTGCTCTGCGCGTGTTGGGATCTGCGCCCGCGTCGATGTACGAGGCCGACTCCACTCTCATTTATCGTCTCACGCCGGGTGGGCGGAAGACATTCGTGCACAACGCGGCAAATGGCGGCGGAACGGTGCGCGTGACGATCAATGACGATGGATTCCGCGGACCGCCGCTTCGGCCAACGGGCAGTGCGCGGCGCATCATCGTCTACGGCGACTCCTTCATCGAGGGCGAATTCGCCAACGACAGCCTCACCTTTGTGCGCATGCTCGAGCGGACGCTGTCCTCACGCGCTCCGACCGAGGTGATCAACGCCGGCGTCGTCGCCTACGGCCCCGATCAAGCGTACCTGCGCATGCAACAGGACCTGCCGCGGCTCAAGCCGCAGGTCGTGGTGCTCGCAATCTTCGCGGACAACGACATGGGAGATTTGTTGCGAGACCGGCTGTTCCGTTTGCGGCCCGACAGCTCTCTCGAGGCACATCGCGTGACGCTCCATCCCACACTGGAGCGCGTGCTCAACACGCAGGCCCACCCCGCCGGCTGGCGGCGCCTGCACCTGGTGCGATGGATCGAGCGCAAGGTGCGTCCCTACGCAGGCACGTTGCCGGTGACGAGGCCGCGAGGCAAGGAACCGCGCTTCTCGATTGCCGGCTACGCGGAGTGGGCGATGTTCAACGCCGAGCGGCAGTGGGCTGACCTGCGCGCGCAGCCCGACACCGTGCTCGATCTGCTCGGCGACAGCTACGACATCGACATCAGTGCGGCCCCCGAGTCTCCCTCGGCACGGTACAAGGTGGCCGTGATGGACCGACTCCTCGGCGCGATGCAGCGCGACCTCACCGCGCGCGGTGTCCCGCTCGTGCTCGTGAACATTCCGTCTCCCATCGACGCCTGCGAGGCATACGACCTCAAGGTGGACCCTGTTCGCTATCCGCGGTACGAGCGGCGCCGGATCTCGGGGGTCGTCGATTCACTGGCGGCGCGATACGGTATGCGGCGGATCGATCTTTGGGGACCCTTTCGCGCGAACGACGCGTGCTCCCTTTACTATCGCGGTGGAGACCTTCACTGGAAGGCAAATGGGCAGGCAATCGCCGCGCGGATGCTTGCGGACAGTCTGATCGCGTGGAAGCTCGCGCCTTGACGCGAGCAGGTCGAGTCGGGCGTGATCCCGCGCAGCGACGTGGAAGGCCGTCTCCGCTGCTTATCGCGTGACTCGGCGTTTCGGCCGGCGGACGGTCTCACCTTTCCGCTCTTTGCGCCACCACAATAGAACTGATCGGCCCGTGGCGGGAACCTTGGTTTTCCATTGGTTTTCTCCAATTACTGAAAAACCCGTTGACAGATTTGGAGGGCTGTTTTAACCTACTGGAGAACCAGTAGACGAGGAGACATGACCGACATCCACTTTCCCCCGCGTGAGCTCGAAGTCATGAGCATCCTCTGGCGGCTCGGCTCCGCGACCGTGGCCGAGGTGCGCGAAGCGCTCGACGAAGACCTCGCGTACACGTCAGTGCTGTCCGCGCTGCAGACGCTGGAAGAAAAGGGATTCGTGCGTCATGAGGCGCACGGACGCGCGTACAAGTACCTCCCCACCGTCGGAGCGGAACGTGCGGGAGGCAGCGCGCTCGCGAGAATTCGCGACGCGATCTTCCACGGCTCCTCCGAGCGGATGTTCGCTCAGCTCGTCTCCGACCGGCATCTACGCCGAGAGGAGCTGGAGCGCATGCGCGCGCTGCTCGCGGCACGTTTGGAGAACGAGCCATGAATCTCTCGTGGATGATCTATGTGTTGTTTGTCGGCGGCGTGCTCTCCGTGAGCGCATTCGCGGCCGACAGCATCCTGCGACGCCTCGCACTTCCGATGCGGTGGCTATGGATCACCGGCCTCGCGGCGATCGTCGCGCTCGCGCTGGTCGCTCCGCAGGACGACACGGTTCACCTCTCTACGGTCGATCGTCGGCGGATCGAGCAGCCGACGCTGCAGAGCACTGCGCTGCCCTCGAGCTCCTTCACGATGACGCTCTTTCGCGCGCAGGAAAGCATTCGCTCGGCGCTTTCGGGCATGGCGAGCATCGCGGATGCGCGCCTGTCGACGTCCGTGCAACGCGCAATCGCGGTGGCTTGGGTCGCGTCGAGCATCGTCATCTTCGTTGTTCTGCTCGGTGTGGGTCGGTTCGTGGACGGTGAGCGACGGCGCTGGCCTGTCGCGCGCATCGCGGGCACTCGCGTACGCGTTGCCCCGTCAATGGGGCCGGCCGTTGTCGGCCTGTCGAGTCCCGAGATTGTCGTCCCGCGCTGGCTGCTCGCGAGAACCGCGGACGAACAGCGGTTGGTCATCGTGCATGAAGCCGAGCATGTCGCCGCACACGATCAGCTGCTGATGATCGGCGGACTATTCGTCGTCGCGCTTCTTCCGTGGCATCCGGCTGCCTGGTGGATGATGTCGCGGCTGCGGCTCGCGATCGAGCTGGATTGCGACGCGCGCGTGTTGAAGCGCGGAGTGCAGCCGCTGTCCTATGGAGCGCTGTTGATCGCCATCGCCGGCGAATGCGCCGGACACCGTGTGGGCGCGCTCGCGCTCGCGGACAAGCCTTCTCATCTCGAGCGGAGACTACGGGCCATGAAACCGATCAAGTCCAGATTCATCGCCATACGCATCGCCACACTCGGCGCCGTCGCAGCGCTGGGGATAGCCGCCGCCTGCGAGGCGCGGCTTCCGACTGCGGCAGAGGTCGAGGTGATGGATGTTGCAGCCGCCGAGAAGGCGGCAACGCAGCTTCTTCTTCCGAAGGCCGGCTCGGGTCTCTATGGCTATTACGTCGACGGCGAGAGCGTGACCGAAACAGTGGCGAGAGCGATGCAGGGATCGAAGATAGCCGGCATCAGCATGATGAAGCCACGAGGCGACGTCCCCGGAGCGGTCGGACGCGTGGACATCACGAGCACACAGTGGAAAACGTCAGATCCTGCGAAGCTGGCTCATCTCGACAACGCGATTCGCGAGGTCAGGGATCGCATCGAAAGAACGCCCGCTTCACCCTCCAGTAAGGGTCCACCGCTCGTCGTCATCGATGGTGTTGTAGCGACGGAAGGTGCACTCGAACGGATCAGCAGCGCAGAGATCGAGGAGGTCAGCGTGCTGAAGGGAAAAATGGCTGCGGCAGCCTACGGAACAGCGGGAGCGAACGGTGTAATCAAGGTGACCACCAAGCACGGAGCAGCACGCGCGCATTGACGCGCAGCGAATACTACGGCTGACGAACGTAGTCCAGGCTCACGACGCCGCTCGGAAATGGCGTCGCGGATCGCAGCGTGAACTTGGTGCTGACGCCGTCCGGGAATACGCGCTTCCCCTTCCCGAGTGTCAGCGGATACTGAAGCAAGTGCACTTCGTCAACGAGGTCGTGCTGAAACAGCGCGTGAATGAGTTGGCTGCTCCCGTCGGTGAGAATGTTCTTTCCCGGCTCCGCCTTCAGTGCGCGCACCGACTCGATCACATTGTCGCGAATGATCGTGGTGTTGCGCCAGGTCGGCTTCTCGAGTGTCTTCGAGACAACATACTTCTTTGGTGCGTTCATCATGTCGCCAAAGAAATTTCCCGCCGGCATTGGCTCGAAGGCCTCGGCGTGCGTGACATACGTACGGCGACCCAGCAGGAGTGCGTCGATGTCTTTCATCAAGGCGCCGAAGGATGCCCCGATGTCATCGTGCCAGTACGGGATCGTCCAGCCGCCGTGCTCGAATCCCCCATCTCGATCTTCGTCCTTGCCACCCGGTGCCTGCATCACGCCGTCCAGCGAGACGAATTCTGATACTATGAGTTTGCGCATGGTGCCTTGTCCTGGATGTGTGTTGGTCGATTGGTCCGGTTACCAACACGTCGAACGAGGGCCGGCGTTTTCGACAACCGTGCCCCACTCATGGTGTGCGGCCTGGCACCTCATAGTGCAGCTCCGCGAACCCCGTCCCGACCGCCTTCGCCGAGACGAGGCGTAGCGGCGGACTTGTGAGGCGACGGGGGAAGAGCGGCTTTCCCGCTCCCAGCGTGACGGAGCCGATCTGTACGAAGATCTCGTCCAGTAACCCAGCATCGTGGAACTGTCCGGCGAGGTCACCACCACCGACAATCCAGACATTCCTACTTCCCGCCGCGTTGGCCATGGCCGCATGCACAGGGCGCACGTCGCCGCTGACGAATTTGATGTCGGCGCCGGGCGCGACCGCGAGTGTGCGCGTCGTAAAGACCCACGTCGGCTGCGTGTACGGCCACGGCTGCGGCTGATCCGCTTCGGGCCCGATGAGATGGCGCAGCATCCACTCGTAGGTCGAAGAGCCCATCGCGATCGCTCCGACATCCTTGATGAACGCCGGGTAGCTCGTGTCCTCGATGTTGCCGAGGGGAAAGAGCCAGTCGAGGGAATCGTTCGGGCCGGCGATGAATCCGTCGAGGCTCGTGGCGGTGTAGTACTGGGTTTTCACGCGGGGAATGTACGCGCTGTTGTCAGAGCGTGCCTCGAGTGACGCTCGCGATCGGAAACACCAGTTCTTGACACCGGTTGGCGCGGGCCGCATTTCCTTTACGCGTTCGTGACACGGCCACAGCCAGCTTCCATCGCCACACCGCTACCTGGAGCAACAAATGAGAAGGGCGTCGTTGTCCGTGCTCTCGTCGGCTCTCATGCTGTTCGCGGCCGCGGCCGCACACGCGCAACAGACCGGCACCATCAACGGTGTCGTTACCGAGGCATCTTCAGGCAGAACGGTAGCCGGCGCCCGAGTGGGGGTCGCGGGGACACAACTGGGCGCCGCCACCGGCGCGGAAGGGCGATTCACCATCGCCAACGTGCCTGTGGGGAGCCACACGCTGCAGCTCAGAATGATCGGCTATACCGCGCTGGAACGGGCCGTCACCGTTGGGAACGGGCAGGTGGCGACGGTGAACTTCCAGCTCTCGACCCGGGCGGTGGTGCTGGACGAGGTTGTCGCCGTCGGCTACGGCACACAGCGACGAGGAAGTCTCACCGGCGCTGTGGATCAAGTTGGGAGCCAGGCGCTGGAGAACCGGCCGATGGCCAACCTGACCCAAGGGCTGCAGGGTCTGATCCCGAACGTCAACATCCGCCTGCTCGACGGCCGGCCCACCCAGGCGCCGCGGATCAACATTCGCGGCACCACGTCCATCGGGCAGGGCGGGAACGCGCTCATCCTGATCGACGGAGTCGAGGGCGACCCGAGCATGGTGAACCCGAACGATGTCGAGTCGATCTCCGTTCTGAAAGACGCCGCCGCCGCTGCCGTCTACGGCGCCCGGGGCGCGTTCGGCGTGCTGCTCATCACGACGAAGAAGCCCGCGCGCGACGGGTTCGCCATCACCTACGAGTCCAAATACGGGCGGCGCACGCCCACCGTCCCGGCCGGGTACGTGACGGACGGGTACACGTACGCGAAGATGTTCAACGAGTCGTTCTTCAACTTCGAGGGAACGAACCCGCAGAACGTCAACAAGACGCAGGCGTTCTCGCAGCAGTACCTCGCGGAGTTCGCCAAACGCTCGACGGATCCAAGCCTGCCGACAGTGGTGGTCGGCCCCGACGGGCAGTACGTCTACTACGCCAGCACCGACTGGTACGGCCTCCTCTACAAGGAACAGACGCCCACGACGGAGCAGAGCCTCTCGGTCTCCAGGAGCACCGACAAAGCGAGCTTCCTGATCTCTGGACGCTATCTCGATCAGCCGGGACTTATCCGCTACAACTCGGATGACTACCGGATGCTGAACCTCCGCGCCACGGGAACACTCCAGCTCTATCCGTGGCTGCAGATGAACAACAACCTCACGGTGTCCAACAGGAAGTACTTCAACCCATTGAACGTGGGCGAAGGCGGCGGGATCTGGCGCAACATCGCGGACGAGGGACACCCGAGCGAACCAATGCTCAACCCCGATGGGACGCTCACCTGGTCGGGCGCCTACACCGTGGGTGACTACTACTACGGGAAGAACGGCAGCAGGTTGAGTCGGAATCAGGTGCGCAACACCACCGGCCTCACCGCGACGCTCTTCAACAGCAAATTCAAGCTGAACGGCGACTTCTCCTTCCAGAACACCGCGGACAACGAGAGGCGGCGTCGGGTCGAAATCCCGTACTCACGCACGCCCGGTGTGATCGAGTACCTGGGCACCGCGACCAACGACCTGCGCAACCTGAACGACAAGGGCGTCTACCTCGCGAGCAATCTCTACGGCGACTACTCGAGCCTCTTCTCGGAGAAGCACTACGTGAACGTGGTGCTCGGCACCAACTACGAGCAATCCACCTTCGACCGGCTGGACGTCACGCGCAACGGGCTGATCTTCCCCGACGCGGAGAACATCAACCTCGCCCTCGGGCAGTCGATCACCACCGGGGGGAACTACGAGAAGTGGGCGATCCTCGGGGGCTTCTACCGCCTGAACTACAACTACGACGAGCGCTATCTCCTGGAGTTCGACGGCCGCTACGACGGTTCCTCCAAGTTCCCGTCGAGCCAACGCTACGCGTTCTTTCCCTCCGTTTCGTTCGGGTGGCGACCCTCGCGCGAGCAGTTCTGGAAGGTCTCCGAGCGCCTCATCTCGGACCTGAAGTTCCGCGGCTCGTACGGCTCGATGGGGAACGGGAACATCAACGCGTACACCTTCAACGAGCTGTTCAACATCAATAAGTCCGGCCGGATCCTGAACGGAATCCAGCCCCAGTTTACCGGTGCCCCGGCGGTGCTGCCGGACGGGCTCACGTGGGAGACGGTCACCACGCGCAACGCGGGCATGGACCTGGAGATGCTCGCCGGGAAGCTGCAGTTCACCGGTGACGTGTACTCCCGCCGCACCACCAACATGTACACCATCGGGAGCACGCTGCCGGCGACGTTCGGCGCCACCTCGCCCAGGGGCAACTACGCCGACATGAAGACCAACGGCTGGGAAGCGGGCCTCAACTGGCAGGACCGCTTCAACGTGGCGTCGCGCCCCTTCAACTACAGCGTCCGGCTCTCGCTCTCCGACTACTCCGCGGAAATTCTGAAGTACAACAATCCCGACCGGTTCCTCAACGATTTCTACGCGGGTCAAAAGGTCGGCGAGATCTGGGGATATATCACCGAGGGCTTCTTCAGCTCGGCCGATGAGATCGCGAAGCACGCGGACCAGAGCCTGTTCCGCTCCCACTCCTCCGGCAAGATCCAAGTGGGCGACATCATGCTGAAGGACGTGAACGGCGACGGGAAGGTGAATCCCGGGAAGAACACCGCGGACGATCCGGGCGATCGGGTGGTCATTGGGAACACCACGCCCCGCTACACCTACGGGATCAGCCTCGGCGGCAATTACGGCAGTGTCTTCGTCTCGAGCTTCTTCCAAGGTGTCCGCAAGCAGGACTGGTATCCGTCTCCCGAATCGAACGCCTTCTGGGGGCAGTACAACCGCCCGTACGGATTGGTGCCCAACTGGCAGCTCAAGCCGGGGATGATCTGGTCGCCAGAGAACCCGAACTCCTTCCTCCCGCGCTACGCCTCGCGGCTGTCCAACAACGCCGCCGGCATCCTGCGCGCGCCGCAGTCGAAGTACGTGATGAACGCAGCGTACCTCCGGCTGAAGAATCTGCAGTTGGGATACAACCTCCCCGCGCGATTCGCGTCGCGCATCGGGGCGAACGCCACCCGCCTCTTCGTCACGGGGGAGAACCTCTGGACCTGGTCGCCGCTGTACAAGTACGCGGACAACATCGACGTCGAGAACGCGACCGCGCCGTCGGACCAATTCGCCAACCCAAACGGTAACTCGGGCGACGGCTACAACTATCCGATGCTGCGCAGCTTCAACATTGGCGCGACGGTGACCTTCTGATGACTCACACCATGACCAGAAGACATATCCCGCTCTGCCTCCTGCTCGCAGGCGCACTGGCCGCCGGTTGCGACTCGCTCGAGCAGAATCCGGTGGCGACGTCGACCAAGGATGCCGTGTTCGGCTCCGAAAACGGGTTGTCGCTCTACACGACCTCGTTCTACAACTGGATGCCCGACGCGAACAACCTCACGCAGTCCGAGTCGATGACGGACTACGCGGCGCGGCGCGACGTGCCGCAGTTCATCCGGCCTGGCGTTTTCAATCCGCGCGTCAACGACATCACCGCCTCCGGGCAGTACGAGGTGGTCGCTCTCGGCGGCGACGTCAATTGGCGGTGGAATACGCTGCGCAGCATCAACTACTTCCTGGTGAACAACACCGACCCGGACGTGCCCGAGAAGATCCGGAACAATTACAGCGGAATTGCGCGCTTCTTCCGCGCCTGGTTCTACTTCGAGAAGGTCAAGCGCTACGGCGACGTACCATGGATGGACAAACCACTCAGCGTTACCGACTCTGCGCTCTACGGCGGGCGCGACTCGCGCACCGTGGTGATGGACCACGTCCTGGAGGACCTCGACTACGCCATTGCCAACATCTCGGCGACCAACGAGAACTCGCGCACGCTGATCACCAAGGATATCGCGCTCGCGCTCAAGTCGCGGGTTGCACTCTTCGAGGGGACGTTCCGGAAGTACCACCCAGAGTTCGGGTTCCAGAGCACGGCGGACAAGTGGCTGAACGAGTCTGCCAACGCGGCGAAAATCCTGATCGACAGCAAGCGGTACAGTCTCTACACGGGTTCGGGTCCCACCGACTCGTACCGGCAGGTATTCGTCCGGGATGCGCCAGTCGCGCAGGAGGTGCTGCTGACGAACACGCAGAGCACCGCGCTGGCCGTGCGGCACATGGCGAACTGGATCTTCACCAGCGCCACCACCGGTGTGCGCTTCAGCTTCATCCGGCCCTTCATTCACACTTACCTGAACATCGACGGTACGCCCTTCACCAACTTGGCGGGCTACCAGACGTTGACCTTCCAGGACGAGACGAAGAACCGCGACCGGCGATTGAGCCAGACGATCCGCACGCCCGGGTACAAACGGATCCAGGCCGGCACCCAGATCGCCGGGCCCCCGGCGTTCACCTACACCTACACTGGCTACCACCCGATCAAGTGGAGCGTGGACGACGTCGCGATGGACGGCGGAAGCCTCAACACCAATGCCGTGCATCTCTTCCGCTACGCAGAGGTGCTGCTGAACTACGCCGAGGCAAAAGCGGAGCTGGGCCAACTCACCGCCGCGGATTGGGCGCTGACGGTGGGCGCGCTCCGCGCGCGTGCCGGGATCACCGGCGGGCTGACTACGCTGCCGACGGTGGCGGACCCATACCTGACATCCGTCTACTTCCCCGGCATCTCCAACCCAGTGATCCTGGAGGTTCGGCGCGAGCGCGGGATCGAGCTCGCGATGGAGGGGCTCCGCTTCTACGACATCGTGCGCTGGGCCCGCGGACCACTCATGGAGATGGAGTGGCGCGGGATCTACGTGCCGCAGGCGAACACGAACCTCGACCTGGACGAGAACGGGACGCCTGACGTGAACTTCTACACGGTGAACCCCGCCACCCGCCTCAGTGGCGTCACATACATCTCGGTGACCGGAACCGACTTCAAGCTCAGCAACGGCACCTCGGGCGAGATCGTGTGGCGGAACGACATCCCGCGGAAGTGGGATCAGAAGAACTACCTCTACCCGATCCCGGAGGGTGACCTGCTCACCAACCCGGCGCTGAAGCAGAATCCGGGCTGGTAGCAATTGCGGTCGGAGTGTGGAGAGGGGCCCTACGGTGCGCGGCCTCTCTCGCTTTATGTGTTTCAACCTGTACGGTCGGAATGAGCATGAGCTGATCTGCCTGACGTTCGCGCCTTCTCTCTTTAAGCCTGGTTAGGAGAAAGTGGTCACTGCCGCGTCTGTTGACACCACTCATCCTGATTACACGCTGCTTCAATATCTTCAGCTGGTGCGGCAGTCGCTGTACGGCCTGCGAGGTCACTCCGGCAGTCCGGCCCGGCGGAGTGCCTCGGCCCAGATGGACAGGCGTTCGGGCGTCGTGCTCTTGCCTGCAACCAATCCGCTGATCGTGAAGCCGGGCTGCAGTTCCAGAAGGACAGCGGCCGTCGCTCTTGCTTCGTCGACCCGGCCGAGACCGGTGAGCGCCGCCGCGCGCAAACACCGCGGCACGCTGAACCGAGGATTCGCCGCGGATGCTCGACTCGCCGCGCTTGCGGATTGGACGAAATCGCCCTCGAAGAAGTGCGCAATCGCAAGGCCGACATACGGTAGATATATCAGCGGGTCGTACGGGCTGAGTCGAATCCCACGGTTGGCATGGTCGATGGCTGTCGAATGGTCGCCCATGTAAGCGCGGATGATTGAGCTGAAGCCGAATGCGAGGGCCGATGATGGGCTGAGCGCAACCGAACGGTCGATTGCCTCCAGCCCCGTTTCGTAATCCCGTTCCAGGATCCCGACAACAAAGCCTCCCATCGCCAAGGCCATAGCATCGTCGCTACCCGTCTCAATGGCTGCGTTAGCATGGACGAGCGCGACATGTCGCGCTTCAGCTTTGAGTCCGCCCCGCAAATAGCGCTGCTCGTGGCACCAGGCAAGCAACCCGTGGACCGCGGCGTAATTCGGCTCTAGGCGGAGCGCCTCGCACAGGAAACTGAGTGCCTTCTCCGCGTCTTCCGAAATGGCGGTGGTGGCGAGCGGGAGGGCGCGAAGAAACAGATCGTACGCATCCAGGCTCTCGGGCCGCTTGCGTCGGACCCTCTCGACTTCGGCCTTACGTAAGCTGGGCTCCACGCCACCTATTACGCTCATCGTCATTTCGTCCTGCAAGGTGAAGATGTCGCCTATTGTGCCATCGTAACGATCCGCCCAGACATGCTTCGCTGTCTCGGTTTCGATCAGCTGTCCTGTCACGCGCACATGATTCCCAGAGCGGCGCACGCTGCCTCTCAGCACGTAGCGCACTCCGAGGTTGCGGCCGACGGCT
This sequence comes from Gemmatimonadaceae bacterium, assembly GCA_031360095.1. Lineage (GTDB taxonomy): Bacteria > Gemmatimonadota > Gemmatimonadetes > Gemmatimonadales > Gemmatimonadaceae > AG11. The sequence continues at coordinate 3,259 of JANMAY010000444.1, read as the reverse complement.
TTCACGTCTATAGGTTTCCCCTTATAGATGAAAGACGAATTGCGCGAGATCACGAACAACCACTTGATGCGAGACAGTCCTGTTATGATCTCCTCGACGATACCGTCGGCGAAGTATTCCTGCTCGGCGTCTCCGCTGAGGTTCTCGAACGGTAACACTGCGATTGAAGCGATTCCTTCTGCGGCGCGCGCTGCTGCCGGCATCTCACCAACCTCGAGGGTGCGTTGCAACGCGCGCAGTTCGTTCGCTAACTCACGTGCCGTCTGAAAACGCGCATCGGGCTGCTTCATCAGGCAGCGGCTGACGATCCGCTGGAGATCGCTGGGCACGTCCGGGCGGTAGCTCGTGAGCACTGGCGGCTCCTCGCGCATGATCGCGGCGGCCATCTCCCACAGGGACGTTCCGCCGAAGGGTCGCCGTCCGGTTGCGAGCTCGAAGATCAGGATGCCTAGCGAGAAGAGGTCGGTTCGTGCGTCCACGGCCTCGCCGAAAATTTGCTCGGGCGCCATGTACGGGACAGTGCCAAGGATTTCCCAGGCCGAAGAGATCTGGGAGGACATCGCTCCGGTGAGGGACCGCTGCGGATTGGTCCGAGCCGTCGTGAGCTTTGCAACGCCGAAATCGAGCACCTTGACTCGCCCCTCGTGAGTCACCATGACGTTGGCGGGTTTCAGGTCCCTGTGCACGACACCGTGATCGTGCGCCGCCGCCAGCCCGTCGGCGAGCGGGATCATCAAGTCGAGCACCTGGGCGAGCGGCAACCCACCAGGCACGACCAAGTCGGCGAGGTTCCGTCCCTCCACTAATTCCATGGTGAGAAAGCGCGTGCCGTCCGCCTCTTCAATCGAGTGCAGCGTAACGATGTTCGGGTGATTGAGGCTTGCGACGATCCGAGCTTCGCGCTCAAAGCGGGCTAGGCGCTCCGGCTCGGACGCCACCTCGTCGGGGAGCACCTTGAGGGCGACGTCGCGCCGGAGTCGAGTGTCGTGCGCGCGATGGACCTCACCCATGCCGCCTGCGCCGAGCGTGGCGACGATCTCGTACGCGCCGAGACGGCAGCCGGGGACCAGTAGCATGCGACGAATTTAAGAGGCGGTCGACAATGCGCCATTGGCCTCGCACATGAGCCGCGGCGCATCGGAGGTGACGAATGGCGAGCCAGGCCTTCCTTCCACCATCGCACATCGGGCGATTCCGCAGCGGCGATTTTCGAAGGTTATGGAACTGCGCGTTCTCGAAGCGCAGCGTGCAACTGGCACCGCGAATTGGCACCACCGATTCACGTCACCTGAAATGCAAAGCGCCGCAGCGAGGGTATCTCGCTACGGCGCATGCAGTGGGAAAAATGGGCCTGAGAGGAGTTGAACCTCTGACCTCACGCTTATCAGGCGTGCGCTCTAACCAACTGAGCTACAGGCCCAGACTAGAGCCTGTAAGAATAGTCGCGCGCGGGGCGTGGGTCAATTCAACCGTCACGCGTTCGCCGTGACTGGTATCACAAATATTTGGCGCAAACCGGATCGGTATACCTTATGCCCATACATGCCATGACCTGTCACATCGGAGCACTCCATGCGGCGAAATATCCAGGCTGGTGGCGACGGTCGAATTTCTGGCGCATCGATCATCCCTGGAGCGGCGCGCGTCACGCACGACGGCGCCGATCATGGGCTCGCGCTTCATCGCGATGCCACCTCCGCCTACACGCGCCTCTTGGAAGAGCTCCTCGAGGAACGCACGCTCAACATGAATCTCAAGCGGAGAGCCGCCACGCTTGCGGCGGCCAATTCGGCGCTCGAGCGAAGCGCGCTGGAGGTCCGTGAGCGAGAGGCCACGCTCCGCGTTCAGATCTCCCGGATGGAGCAGCGCTCCAGTAGTGAGCAGCGCCGCTTCTCGCGACTCCTGTCGTCGGTCAGGCGCATGCACCACGCACTCTTCGCCGGAACAACATGGGAGCACATCCTGCGCGCAGCGATGGATCTCACGAAAGCGGAGCGCGGCTACTACGTCGCCGATGAGCAAGGCGGACTGCGCATTCATGCGGTCGTTGGTGTTCCCGCGTCGGCAGGGCAGCTGCCGTCACCGTTCATCAGCGGCATCGTCCGGCGCGTGCTCGACACGGGCGAAGCCGTGCGCTGGACGCGCGGCGTTCCGCCGAACGGGCTGACCCCCGCCGCGAACGAGCGATTCCGCGAAGGCATCGCCGTACCCGTGAGCGTCAACGGGGCGCCACGTGCAGTGATCATCACGCTCGACAAAGACGGGGTGTTCCACGACGACGAGGTCCACAGCCTTCTTCGCGTCGGCGCGGAAGCGGGAATCGCGGTGGAAAACGAGCAGCTCCGCGAAACGCTCAACGACGCGTACGTCTCCACCATTGCACTGCTTGCCGACACGGTCGAGGCGAAGGATCCGTACACCAAGGGCCACTGCGAGCAGGTGTCGCAGTACGCGCGTCTCGCGGCCGAACGGCTCGCCCTCACAGAAGAGGAGAAGCGGATCGCATGCTACGCGGCGCTGCTCCACGATGTCGGAAAGATCGGCGTGAGCGACGGCGTGCTCAACAAGCCTGGTCCACTCATCGCCGAGGAGCGCAAGCTCGTCGAGGCGCATGTGCGCATTGGGCACGACCTCTTGAGCAGCATTCCTGCGCTGCGCGAAGTGGCGGATGCGGTCCTCTACCATCACGAGCGGTTCGATGGCAGCGGCTATCCCGAGGGGTTGGCGGGGGACAGTATCCCGATCGCTTCGCGCATCGTTGCAGTCGTGGATGCGTACTGTGCCATGCTCGACAAGAGGAGCTACAAGGAGGCGTATCCGCCGGAGCGCGCCCGCGCCGAGCTGTTGCGGTGCGCTGGAACGCAGTTCGATCCGGTGATCGTGCAGGCGGTCGTCGAAGCGATCGATGAAATCGACGCGGCCGAACGCGACGGGGTGGTGCTGTCGGAGACGGGGTGCGGCATTCTCCCGCCCCGGCACCGTGACTTCGACGTCGCACGAACAGATGACCGCGCGAATTGATACGATCGAAGTGTGCAGAACGAACAACACCCCGCGACTCGATGAGTTGCGGGGCGTTGTCTATGAAGAGCAATCGAGTGTGTGTGCTGTGGATGGCGCGACTACGAGATGCTTTCCCTCGGGCGCACCCGAGTTACTCGCGATCCGTTAAGGAGGTGATCCAGCCGCAGGTTCCCCTACGGCTACCTTGTTACGACTTCGCCCCAGTCACTGCGCTCGCCTTCGGCCGCTTGGCCCC